>JBDHCY010000348.1:0-3834 GCA_039591795.1 Gemmatimonadota bacterium
GACACGAGGACGCGAACCAAACCCAGGGGGCAGGTCGGTACGTCGGATCAAGAACGTGACCTAAAGCCCCGCCGTGGCGTCGCGCCTCAGTTGCCCGAGTCGTTTCTGCCACGATTCAATCTTCCGCTTGACCAAAAGCATTCGGTGCCCAAAACGGAGTTGTGTTGCCTCACCATGATTCTTTGTGCCCTGCGGAGACATCTCCCTAGGGCGTGTGCATGCGGTTTGGGATTCTCGCAATCGCTCTTTCTGCCTTCAACGGGTTGGCGTGTGCGGGTGTATCGTCGATGCCGCTCACGGGTGCCGCGCTTGAAGAGAAGGCGGTTTTCTATGTGGAGCATCAAATCAAGGATGATCGGAACCTCCACCTGATCACCAACGGTGTCTTGCAGGCGCGCGGCCTCAATGCTTCGACGGGGATTGAAGCTGCACGCTCCGCGGACGTGAAATACATCGTGACATACGAAGATCGCTGGGCATGGGACATGCGCACCTACTTGCGGGAGATCAAGATAGAAGTGCAGCGCGCCAACTCGAGCCTGACCGTTGCCATGAGCGAGTCGCATCAAGACTCATTGAACGCGATGGGGGAGCCGTACGAGGAAATAGTTGCCGCGACAACACATCGATTGCTGGATAGCGAATAGGATGTCCACTAAACGCGTCGATTCGATCCGATCGCAGAACGCGCTTGGTCAGGGAGCGGGCTCGCCGCGCACTACGCTGCGCAGGGCAGTGGTTCTGTCCGGTCAGCTGTGTTGGGACGAATCGTGATCTCGTTTTCGATTCGCGGAGAACAATATTTCCTCCAAGCACCGACGGTGTCAGAAAGGCCTCCGTCAATGATCCCCCGTGGCGAAGGGAGGCGTTTCTCAGTGCGATCTCGAACGGTGAGCCAAACTGTCCCGCCGAATGTCCACGGCTGCCACGGCGTCGAAGCGTGCTATGCCCGAACGACCGACTACGCGGCCGCCGCCCTACCCTCCACGGGCAGCTCCAAGCGCAGCGGAAGCCGGCAGACCCGGGCGTGGTGTCGAGCAGTGACGCTCACGTCTGCATGTCCGAGCTGACGGCTGACGTAACCGAGCTGGACTCCCGCAGTCAGGAGCTGCGATGCGAACGTGTCGCGCAGGTCCTTCGGAGTCCTCGGCCGGGTCGATTCTTCGGCCTCGCCGAGGCCGGGGCGTCGGCGAAGGTATCCAGGTCGCAAAACAGATTCGACACGCGTGTCCTACCGGAGCAGACCTAAGACCCGGCAGCCGCGAGGTCTCGGTACTCCGCCTGCAGGACGTCAAAAGCGGTCTTGCGCTCGCCCAGCTCCGACACCAGGCCCTTGCGGTTCCAATAGTCCTGAACGCCCTGATACATGCGCAGTGGCGCTCGGAAATCTTTCAGGACCCAGGGGCTCATCCCGCGAACCGTCCCCTGATCCGAGAGCATCGATAGCTGCCGGCGGTAGACCTCGGCCTGGTAGTCCTCGCTGTAGGCGCGCATTTCTTCGAGGGGAGCACGCAGCCCGTACTTCGCGCCCGCGCCATATTCGCTCACGATCAATGGCTTGCCTTCGTTGGTGACGAATCGGATGCGGTGCATGTTCTCGAGCATCAGGCTCCGTGCTCGCTTGGAGGAGAGGGGAGTCAGCAGTCCTACGGCGCCGCTGTAGTACCAGCCGAAATACTCGTTGACCGCCGGGACGTCCACGATGGCCTCGAGCCCATCGTCGATCCTGAAGATCCACTCGTCACGAACGATGCCCAAGGCTGCGGGCAGGTAGTAGCCGAGCATGAAGGGCTGGAGCGCCTCGCGCCCCGTGAGAAGAGCTGCTGTGAGAAGACGGCTCGGGTCCGCGCTGCGCACGTGGGATGCCAGCTCCGCAAAGAAGTGGTCGCGCGCGTCGGTGAGGGGAGTCTCGTTCCCCAGGCTCCACAAGATGATCGAGGCGCGGTTGCGGTCTCGAAAGATCATCTCGGAGAACATGCGCTGGCCCAGGGCCAGAGTCTCTTCGGAGTCGAAGGCCACGGCCCAGTACACCGGAAGCTCGGCCCAGACGAGGATCCCCAATCGATCGGCCACCCGGGCCATCGCGTCGGGATGCGGATAGTGCGCAAGCCGGACGAAATTGCAGCCGAGCTCCATAGCGAGAGCCAGTGTCTCTTCCGCGTGTGCCGTGGACCAGGCGCGTCCTCCGCCGCCGACGGTCTCGTCGTGAATCGAGATCCCGCGCAGGTATATGGGCTCGCCGTTGAGCAAGATGTCCGCACCGCGGGTGGCGATGGTGCGGAAGCCGACGGAGTCCTGGATGCGGTGCGTCCCGGTCGCAACGGCGACGTCGTAGAGGCGAGGCGTCTCAGGCGACCAGCGCTCGGGCGTGACGGGGATCGACAGCTCGACGCGACCGCTCGCATCCGTGTCGCTGGTAATCTCCACGTTGAGCTCCGGAATCGACACGGAGACTGGGGCAGGTAATGAGGCGCCTGCCACCTCGACGAAGCCAACGATGAGGTCGCCGGGTTCGCCCTCGAGGCGCAGCTCCCAGGCAGAAACGTGGGTCTCAGGCACGCGGACGATCAGCACCTCGCGGGTGATGCCACCGTAGTTGTGCCAGTCCGTGATGGGAGTCGGGATGTCGTCGGCCTCGCGGCGGTTGTCGACCTTGACCACCAGCAAGTTCTCGCCGGCACGCACCTCGTCGGTGACGTCGAAGTTGAAGGGCGTGAAACCACCCTCGTGCTCCCCCAGCAGCTGCCCGTTGACGTAGACCGATGCGCGGTAGTTCGCCGCGCCGAAGTACAGGAACGTACGCCCCCCGGACACCGGTTCGTGAGAGAACGTGCGTTTGTACCAGACGACACCCTGGTAGAAGACCAACCGGGGGTCTTGGGTGTTCCAGTCGCCAGGCACCTCGAGGGTGAGGCCACCGTCGAAGTCGAACTCGACGAGGTCCGGCGGCTCAGCGGGTCCACGCGCGAGCGGTGCGTTGCCGAGCGTCGCGCCCACGTCGTAGGGATCGATCACCGCCTGCCAGGTGCCGTTGAGGCTCGCGTGGGGTGCGCTACGGGGGTCGGGCAGGAGGGGGTCCGGCGGCTGCCCGCCGTTCGTGGCGACCGAGCGGAAATGGTCCACCATCACCCGAGCCTCTGCGGGCCAGTCTCCGAACCACAGATAGACCGTGAGCGCGAGGCTCCCCGCACCCAACCCGAAGAGCACGAGACCGAAGATCACGGCGAATCGGCGCATGTTCGCCCCCGACTTGAAGTGAGCCATCCCTCACCGGTATCCCGGAGTCCTAGGCGGTTCGGTTTTCTCGCGCAGGCTCGGGAGATACCTACCACCGAAAGCATACAGCCGGTCGTCTCATGGCGACCGGCCGTTTGTGCTTGCAACGGTGAGCTCGGTCGGAGTGAGCAACGGGCAAAACCCACGAGCGCAACGGCGTTCGTTTTACCCGTCGTCTCCGCCTCGTTCAGGAAGCGACCTCCAGGATACTCCTGGCCAGGTCCACGCCGTCCTTCGCTTGCGCTCCCCAGCCGTCGGCACCCTGGTCATCGGCCCACTTCTGCGTGGTGACTCCGCCGCCGACGATCACGGGTAGCTTCTCACGAACGCCCATCTCCTCGAGAAGGCTGAGAAGCTCGGAGAACTTCTCGAGCGCCGGCGCAAACACGACGGACACGGCGATCATGTCGGCACCACTCTTCTCGGCCGTCTCGTAGAAATCCCAGGGCGTGTTCTTCTCCCCCATATCGACCACCTCGAATCCTCCGATCGAGAGCAGCGTGCCAACGAGGTTCTTCCCGATGTTGTGCTGGCTGAGAAGGGTGCCGATTACGATCT
>JBDHCY010000349.1:0-3790 GCA_039591795.1 Gemmatimonadota bacterium
TGACGGTGCGTTGGCCCGGCTGACCGTGCCGCGTCTCTCCCCGGGGACGAGTCCGTCCTCTCGAGGGGCCACTTTGCTCGCGCCGGCGCGCCTGATCGGCCCGTTCGCGCGAGTCCTGGCTGGGCATACGCCTTGCTTTGAACGCATGGCAGAACCCCGTGCAGGAGCGCAGCCATGCGTAACGGCACTAAATGGATCGTCCTCACCACAGCGCTCATCGGAACAACGCCGGGCCTCCTTGGTGCGCAGCGCGTGCCCAGGGGTATGCGCGAGGTGCGTGAGCGCCTCTTCGTGGGCGCTGGCGGAGTGTTCAGCGTGCCACAAGGCGAGTTCGCGGAATTCGTGGGGAACGGGGGAGGTGTCGCCGGACACCTCGTCTACAACCTCGGCGGGGGGTTGCTTGGAATCCGCTTCGACGGCTCCGTCGTGCTCTACGGACTGCAGGTCCACGGACACCCCTGGGGGGAGACACGTACCGATGCGATCTGGTTCGGCGGGATCGGACCGCAGCTCACGCTCGGCGATAGTCCGTTTCGACCCTATCTGCACGCCGGAATCGGCTGGTCCTATTTTGCCACGACGTGGGCCAGCCCCGGCTACGCCAGTACCGTGGTGGGGCACGGCACGGGCGCGTGGTATGCGGGCGGCGGGTTTCGCGTCGAATTGAGCCGTGGTCGCGTGCCGCTCTCGCTCGACCTCATGGCGCGCTATGTGGACAACGGGACGGTCGCTTACCTCGCGCCCAACGTCGTGGTCGAAACGCCCGATGGGCTCGCACCGGCGACGCTCTACGGCGATGCGAATCTGATGCTCTTCCAAGTCGGACTGTCGGTCGCCATTCACTAGGCCTCGACGACGCTGGGAGGCACGGGCGGGACCTGGGCGGGGCCGGCAGCCGGTCCCGCCCTTGCTCGGGGTCCCCCCGGTACGCCAACTTGCACCCGTGCCCCTGGCCATCAGCGACGCCGCGCTGCTCGCGCGGCTGGTGAGCTTCGACTCGACCAGCGCGCACAGCAATCTCCCGCTCTCCGACTGGATCGCCGACTACCTCGACCGGCCCGGAGTGCGAATCGAGCGCAACCGCTCGGCGGACGGCACCAAGGCGAACCTCGTCGTGACGATCGGTCCCAAGACCGGCCCGGAGCGCGAGGGCCTCGTCCTTTCGGGACACATGGACGTCGTGCCCGCTGGTGACGGATGGGAGAGCGATCCGTTTGCCCTTGCGTCGCTCGACGGCCGCTATGTCGCTCGCGGCGCGTGTGACATGAAGGGGTTCCTCGCGCTCGCGATGAACGTGGCGGTGGCACTCCGGCCGGAGCGGCTCCGGCGCCCGCTCGTCCTCCTCTTTACCTACGATGAAGAAGTTGGCACCGTGGGCGCGCGACACTTCGTGGACACGTGGACCGATGCGGAACTCCTCCCACGGGCCACCCTGATCGGGGAGCCGACGAGCCTGCGGGCGGTGCGCACCCACAAGGGCCACCTGAAGCTCAAAGCGAGCTTTCGCGGCCGGTCGGCGCACAGCGGCTATCCGCATCTCGGTGTGAACGCGATCGAGCCAGCCGGTACGGCGATCACCGCCCTCGCGGAGCTCGGCCGCGAGCTCGCGCGTGAGCGGCCCGCGTCGGGCGGGCACTTTCCCGAGGTGCCTTACGTCGCCCTCAGCGTCACACGTATCGAGGGTGGGACAGCGGACAACGTGATCCCCGACCGGTGCGCGCTCGAGGTGAGCGCGCGACTACTGCCGGGCATGAGGGGCGAGGACGTGTTGGCCGGCGCGCGAAACGCGCTCGAAGCGGGACTCGGTGGCGTCCCATTCGAGCTCGACGTGACTGGGGAGAGCCCCGCGCTCGAGCTGCGCGAAGACGCGCAGATCTATCGGGCCGTGTGCCACGAGGTGGGGCAAGCGGAAACCGTCGGCGTGTCGTTCGCGACCGACGCCGGGTGGCTCCAGCGACTCGGACTCGAGTGTGTGATCTTCGGGCCGGGGTCGATCGAGGTTGCCCACAAACCGAACGAGTGGCTCCCAGCCGACGAGTTCGCCCGCGCGCGCGGCATGCTCGAACGGGTCGTCGACCATTTTTGTGGGGAGCCGTCGGCGTGAGCGCGCGCCAAGTGGTCGAGGCGAGCCTCACCTGGACTGGAACCCACTTCGAACCCGACATCCGCGTCGCCGTGGACGAGGCCGGGCGCATCGCGCGGGTGGGGAGGCTCGATCTCACCCCCACGCGCCGTTTGTCGGACGCGGCGCTCCTCCCCGGATTCGTGAACGCGCACTCGCACGCCTTCCAACGCGGACTGCGGGGGCGGGGTGAGTCCTTTCCCAGCGGGACAGGGACGTTTTGGACCTGGCGCGAGGAGATGTACGAGCTCGTTGGGGGCCTCAGCGCCGCCGGCCTCCACGATCTGTGTGTGCAGGCGTTCGAAGAAATGTTGGATGCCGGGATCACGACCGTGGGAGAGTTCCACTACCTCCATCACACTGCGGGCGCAACCGACTGGGCGTTGGATCGTGTCGTGCTCGAAGCGGCACGGGAGGCCGGCATCCGGATCGTTTTGCTCAACGCCTACTATCGTACCGGAGGCATCGACACTCCACTTGCTGGGCCACAGCAGCGATTCGACGGCGTCTCGCTCGAGCTGTTTTGGGCCCATGTCGACCGCTTGGCCAGCGGGCTCGACCGACGCACCCAGCACATCGGCATCGCGGCGCATAGCCTGCGCGCTGCGACACCCGATGAGATCGCCCACCTCGCGGCCGAGTCACGACGCAGGCGGCTCGCGCTGCATGTTCACATCGAAGAGCAGCGGCGGGAGATCGACGACGTGGTCTTGGCCTACGGGCGCCGGCCTCTCACGCTCGTGAACGAGCGACTTCCCGACACGAGCGGAGTCACCGCCGTGCACTGCACGCACAGCGTGCCCGCCGATCTCGAGGCGTTCCTCAACCGAGGCGGTGTGGTATGTGTCTGCCCGCTGACGGAAGCCAACTTGGGCGACGGGATCCCCGACCTCGGGGTCGTGTCGCCAGAGCGAATCGCTCTCGGCACCGACTCCAACGCTCGCATCTCCATGCTCGAGGAGCTTCGGTGGCTCGAGTACGGGCAGCGGGCGCGTGGCGAGACCCGTGGCGCGCTCCGTGACGCCGCCGGCGCGCTCGGCCCGGTGCTGCTCAACATCGCCACCGCGGGTGGCGCCGCCGCGTTAGGGGTCGCGGCCGGGCGGATCGTCCCTGGGACCTGGGCCGATTTCGCCGTCGTCGACCTCGAGGCGCCTGCCCTGGCGGGTTGGACCGAGGCAACGCTCGCCGATGCCATCGCTCTTGGCACCGACAGCGAGATCGTGCGTGCCGTCGCCGTCGGCGGCCGCTGGCTCACACGACGCGGCGACGGGCCACTCGTTGCCTGAAGACGGGAGATGCGATGGGTAGCTTGCCCCGCGTGAAGCGGCGCTGCCCCTGGTCTGAGACGAACCCACGAATGGTCGTCTACCACGACCAGGAATGGGGCGTGCCGGTGCACGACGACCGGACGCTGTTCGAGTTTCTCGTGCTTGACGCGTTTCAAGCCGGGCTCAGCTGGGCAATCATCCTGAACAAGCGTGAGCACTTTCGTCGCGCCTTCGACGGCTTCGACCCGGAACGCATCGCGCGCTATTCCAAACGGCGCATCGAACTGCTGCTGAGCGATGCCGGCATCGTACGCAACCGACTGAAGGTCGAGGCGACGGTACGCAACGCGCGCGCTCTCCTCGCGCTGCAAAGCGACGTCGGTCACCTCGCTCCTTTCCT
>JBDHCY010000350.1:0-3744 GCA_039591795.1 Gemmatimonadota bacterium
CGAGTGCGTCGGTCACGTCGCGGAGGATGCGCGCCGCTTCGCCAACCGGCAGCTCGCCTTCTCGCCCGAGCTTCGCCCGCAGCGACTCACCCTCGATGAACGGCATCACGTAGTAGAGCAGATCGTCCGTCGCGCCCGCGGTGAGAAGAGGAACGACGTGGGGGTGCTGAAGCTTGGCCGCGAGCTGAATCTCTCGCTGAAACCGCTCGACGTTCACGCCGGCCGCCATTTCGGGCGGCAGCACCTTGATCACCACCTGGCGGCCAAGGCGGGTTTCCTCTGCGAGAAAGACTCGGCTCATCCCGCCGCCGCCCAGCTCCTTCTCGAGGCGGTAGGTCTCGCCGACGGCGTTCTGAAGTCGTTCGTGAAGCTCAGCCAACGGCATTCACTCCTGCGGTTCGAACACAACGACGAATCAGGCGCGACGCTGAACGATAGAGCGGTGCGAGAGGGGCCGAAAGAGGGCGCACGGGCGTGCATCCTTCTCCTTTGAGACAGAGACGGCCACTCATCCCTGCTGCGCCCGGGCTAACGGCGCGCCGGCCCCGTGCGTATGGTGAAGGAAGCGACTCCGTCGCTTGAAGTTCTCCGAACAACGCTAAAAGGACGCGCCGGCGCCGCGATGGATGGTGGACGGGGTGCCGCAAACGAAGAAGGGAGGGCCGATCCAGTAGCCAGCCACGGCCGAGCACGACGTTCGCAACGGGCGGGGCGCGCGTCTGCGTGGATCGCCGCCGCCGGTTGCCTTCTCATCGCGGGATATGCCGACGCCCAGTGGCGGCGGCCCCGCAGGCCTCCCCGCTTTGCGCCCGAGGTGATGCCCGATCGCGCGTTCACGTTCTGTCGGATCATGTACGAGCGTGTTCGGCGCGAGCCCGGAGGCCAGGGTTGGTTTACGGACTATCCCTTTGCCGAGATCAATTTCATGCAGCGGCTCTCCGAGTTAACCGAGGTCCACGTGAGCCTCGACGACGCCGGGGAGCCGAATCACTATGTCGTCCAGCTCACCGACGACGCGCTGTTCGACTGCCCCTTCGCCATGGCCTCGGACGTCGGGACGGCGGGGTTCACCCCCGACGAGGCCGACAGGCTTCGCACGTACCTCCTGAAGGGCGGGTTCCTCTGGGTCGACGACTTCTGGGGCGACCGCGCCTGGGCGCACTGGAAGCGGGAGATCGCGAAGGTGCTCCCTCCGGCGCGGTACGCAATCGAGGACGTTCCGCTCTCCGATCCCATTTTCTCGATGCTCTATCGCGTCCCCGAGGTGCCGCAGATCACGAGCATCCAGTTCTGGAGGCGTTCGGGCGGCACGACGACCTCAGAGCGCGGATCCGAGAGCGCCGAGCCGCATCTCCGCGCCATCCGCGACGCGAGCGGGCGCATCATGGTCTTGATGAGCCACAACACCGATATCGCCGACGCGTGGGAGCGCGAGGGAGAAGACTACGACTTCTTCTTTCTCTTCGCGCATGTCGGCTACGCCATGGGCATCAACGCGCTGATTCATGCGATGACGCATTGAAGGACCTACCGCGGTTGGAACTGCCGAAATCGGTCCCGCTGTCGCGCCGCGATCTCCACGAGTCTGCGAAGCTCCGCGATGGGTTGCTCGTGGCCATCGACCTGCAGTCGCAGCACGACGTCGTTGAGGATGCGCTCCACGACCGCGGCAGGCGCGAGGCCGTCGCGAAGCAGGGCCAGCGCCAGGGGTCCGTAGCTCACGTCGATGATGGCCTGGGTCGCGACGACGCCCACGCCGGCTTCACCCCAGATGATACCGTTGCCGGTCGAGCCATACGAGTTCTCCTCGAATCGGGCCTCGTGGACGTCGGCGCGAGCGACTGCCTGTACGGTGCAGCCTCAACCGGTCCTCGTGCTGCGACGCACTACGCCGTACGCGAACGACCCGGATCACGGCGACGTGCACGATCCGGGTCGATGAGCGGTTACTGGCCGCGCTCTGCGAGCCGACCTACGGTCGCGTAGCCTCACTCCCGAGAACCACCGGCTGCGCGCCGGCCAGGTGGATCGCGTTGAAGAAGAGCTTGAACGTGCCGTGGGGTTGGCCGCGAAAGAGGATTTCTGGTCCATACACGTAGAGGCGCCCGCTCCCAACGGCGGCGTCGAACGCGGTGACGCCGCCCTCGAGGTGCTCCTGACCCCATGCCCACCCGCTGCGGAGCGGCCTAGGCGTTACGAACCAGGCGATGGGCTGCACATCGGCGGACGGATCCGTGATCCGGAAGACCGGGCTATTGTCGTAGAACACATCCGCCCGCGCCCCCATGCCCCACGCGGCTGGTCGCGTGCTGTCGACGGCGACCTCGAGCACCGACCCCGGCACGTAGAACTGCACTCGTGGAAGGCGCTCGCCCGACTCGTCGGCCAGGTGCTCCTGCAATCGAAGACCGGCGTGCCGCGCGAGATTCGCGGAGCTGCCGATCGTGATTACCGTTCCGCCGCGCCGCAAGAACTCGAGTATCTGCGGTACGGTGGTCCCGACGCTGACCGAGCCCAGCCAACTTCGGTACTCCTCGGGCACGCTTGCGGGATCGGGCGGGGCTCGGAACCCGCCCCCTCCCTCGCCGGAGCCGGATGGGATCGCGCCGTCGGGGAAGATGAGGACGTCGAAATCGCGCGCGAGGTTCCCTTGGTCGAGCCGCTCGGGATACACGACCTCGAACGACGCAAACTCGAACTGCTCGAGGAGCCAACGGGTCCATCCGGAGGGCATGGAGCCGCCGTAGCGATCCCACAAACCGATGCGCGCCTGACGAACGCGGAGGGCGTTCACAGCGGGAACAGCTTGCACCCCATCGAAGCTCACGCCCAACTCGTCGGCGAGATCGCCGACCGTTCCGGCCGTCCCGTTCGAGGCCGGGAGATAGATGGTCCCTGGAGCGTAGGTCGTGCCGTTGACGTGAGCCGGCTCAGCGAGCCGGTAGACCTCGCCTCCCCGCGCGAGGATACGGTTGGTGACGACGACCGCATCGTTGAGCACGGGACTCATGAGGAACCCGCTCGCTCCACTGGCGGCCACCACCGTGCCCGCCTTCGGTTCCGCGAAACCCTCCACCTCGACGAACGGCCCGTCAAAACCCTCCAAGATGCGATCGAAGCGCACGCCCATCTGATAGGCGAGGGTCCAGCCGGCATTGTCGTACGGTGGGATAGGGGGCCCGCCCGGGTACGCGAAGTCGTCGGGGTGGTCCTGCGGCTCGAACATGTCGATCACGTGCGGTCTGAACGCCTGCGCCGCTTGCACGACATACGAACCGGCCGCGTACTGCTTGCCCGCCACCAGGAAGGACTCGCTCGCGCGGTGGACGGTGATGCCGTTCTTGATGAGCGCGTTCACGAACTTCGTAGCCGTCGGAAAATCGGGTTGATCGGCCGGGAGAATGTAGCCCCGAGGGTCGCGGTCTTCGGGCGCCCGCAAGCGCGAGAAGTACTCCAACGGCACGCCCCTCCACCGCCGCCCGCCAGAGGTCGGATGCCCGTCCTCGCGAATCGCTGCCTCCAACGCGGCGATGCGATGCGGCCGCGGCGTCCAGTGGTCGCGGCTTCCTCGCTCGATGGAGTTGCGCCCCATCAGGTAGATGTTGTAGAGCAGCGTCTCGCGGTAGCGTGACGCGTAGTCGAGGACGGCACAATTTGCCGTGATCGAGTAGTCGACCGACTGCCTGAAGTGCCACTCCTGCGGCTCGATCGGCATCGGGAGATCGTTCCGCGGCAGCTGCCGGT
>JBDHCY010000351.1:0-3737 GCA_039591795.1 Gemmatimonadota bacterium
GATTTGTGACCGGTGGGGGCTGGATCAACTCGCCGGCGGGAGCCTACCGTCCTGCCCCGTTGCCCTTCTTCAACGGCAGCTACTACCAGCTCGTGTCAGCACCGGAGACCTCCTGGGATGACGCCAATGCGGCCGCCACCGCAATGACCCTGGTGGGATGCGACAATGCGCATCTGGTGACGATTACCTCGCAAGACGAGCAGGATGCCCTGTTCGGGTTCTTTGATGGCGCATTGCAAGGCAAGTGGTACGGCGGCTTCCAGGATCCCGGGGTAGTTGTTCCGGATCAAGGCTGGAACTGGGTGACCGGAGAACCCTGGGTCTACACTAACTGGGCGCCCGACGAGCCTAATGATTTCTTTGGACCGGGATCTGAGCCACACCTGATTGGCTGGAGTGGTGGATGGCGCTGGAACGACGAAGGCAGCCTGGGCAATGTGACCGGTTACGGCGTCGAGTACGACCAATGTCTCGCTGGCAAAGCCAACTTCGGCTTTGTCTCCAAGTACAAGAAAGGCGCCAAGGTGCCGGACGGCAACGCTGAATTCCAATTCCACGCAGCTGACCTCAACTTCCATTCCAGCAGCTACGACTGGCTGCTGGTCACCGGCAGCAACTATGCCCGGTTCAAGGGCGCAGGCACGATCAACGGCCAGGGGGCGTACAAGTTCATGCTTTGGGCAGGAGACGGTACCGGGCCCGACGACAGGGACACCTTCCGCATCAGGATCTGGGAGGAGGACGGATTCGGTGTGGAGACCGTCATCTACGACAACGGCATGGATCAAGCCATCGCTGGCGGCAGCATCGTCGTGCACAAGAAGTAGCCTGATCGGTGCAGCTGAGACTACGGGGTGCCGGGACCTGGCCGGTGCCCCGACCGGCGGGCGCGTCAGCGCAAGCGCCAGTTTGTCCCACACGAGGTGAAGCTGTTCGTCTGGCACCGTGATCGTGGACGCTGCGGCGCACCGCGCCGGGACGCAGAATGTCCCATCCCGTCTTGCCCCGGGGCTCCTTCTCACCCCCTCGCAACGTTTTGCTCCCGGTTAGACCGCCGGATGCTCCTAGTGTGAAAGCATGCTTGCCCGCGTCCGCTCGGCCGCCGTTCTGGGAATCGATGCCTACTTGGTGGACGTCGAGACCGATATTGCGAGCGGCCTTCCCTCGTTCGCCACCGTGGGCCTCCCGCAGGGTGCAGTGAAGGAAGGGCGCGAGCGGGTGAGCGCCGCCATCGCCAACACCGGCTACACCTTCCCGCTCCGGCGGATCACGGTGAATCTCGCTCCGGCCGACGTGCAAAAGCACGGCTCCGCGTTCGACTTGCCGATCGCGCTTGGGCTGCTCCGAGCGACGGAGCAGGCGAATGGACGGCCGGGAATGGCGAAGCGGTGGGACGAGTACCTCGTGGTCGGTGAGCTCGGGCTCGAGGGAGACGTGCGGCCGGTGCGCGGGATGCTCCCACTCGCCGTCGCGGCGAAGCGGGAGGGATTCACGGGAATGATCGTTCCGCAGGCGAACGCCGCCGAGGCGGCGGTCGTGGCCGGATTGGACGTGCGAAGTGCCGCCACGCTGGCCGACGTTGTTGACTTCTTCGAGGGGACGGAGGAGCTCCCACGGGCTGAGGTGGATCTGACGACGCTCTTTCAGACGCGTGCCGCCGAGCACGTGGATTTCGCCGATGTGAAGGGGCAGGCGCACGCGAAGCGGGCGCTCGAGGTCGCCGCCGCGGGGGCGCACAACATCTTGATGGTCGGCCCGCCGGGAAGTGGGAAGACGATGCTCGCCCGGCGGCTCCCGACGATACTTCCACAGATGACGCTCGAGGAAGCTCTCGAGACCACCAAGATTCACTCGGTGGCGGGTGTGCTTCCGCCGGGGGAGAGTCTCGTGGCGGTGCGGCCGTTTCGCGCACCGCACCACACCATCAGCGATGCGGGATTGATCGGTGGCGGCCCGTATCCGCGGCCGGGGGAGGTCTCGCTCGCGCACGGCGGGGTGCTCTTCCTCGACGAGCTGCCCGAGTTCCGCAAGAACGTGCTGGAGGTCCTGCGACAGCCGCTCGAGGACGGACTGGTGACGATCGCGCGAGCGGCAATGAGCCTCACCTATCCCGCGCGGTTCATACTCGCGGCGGCGATGAACCCCTGCCACTGCGGTTTCCATGGAGATCCCAACCATCATTGCACGTGTGGGGCGCTCGGTGTCGAACGCTACCTCGCGCGCGTGTCCGGTCCGTTACTCGATCGGATCGACATTCATCTCGAGGTGCCGGCAGTCCGGTGGCGCGAGCTCACCGACGAGCGGGGTGGGGAGGCGTCGGCGGCGATTCGCGAGCGCGTGGAGCGAGCGCGGCAGCGACAGCGCGAACGATTCGCGGAGCGACCGGGGGTGTTCGCCAACGCGCACATGGTGCCGAAGGACCTGCGCGCGGATTGCCGCGTGTCCGACGGCGCGGACGCGTTACTGCGCTCGGCGATCGCGCGCCTCGGGCTCAGCGCGCGGGCGTATCATCGGATCTTGAAGATCGCGCGGACGATCGCGGATCTCGACGGCGCAGACTCGCTCGCACCGCAGCATGTGAGCGAGGCGATTCAGTATCGGAGTTTGGATCGGTTGGGGACGCGGTAGGTGGGGGCCATCTGACCAGCCTCCCGTGTTGTTCGATATGTATCAAATGCACATATTAGTATGTATGAAGACGACACTCAATATCGACGACGAGCTGCTAGAACGCGCCCGGCGGCTCTCGCAGATCCAGGAGAAGACCGCCCTCGTGCACGCCGGTCTCGAGGCGCTCATCGCCCGGGAGAGTGCCCGTCGGCTCGCTGAGCTCGGTGGCAGCGAGCCCGAGCTGCGGCCGATCCGGCGCGACCGAGCGCGCCGAACCACGTCGTCGTGATTCTCGTCGATACGTCGGTGTGGGTTGACCACTTCCGACGAGGCAACCGCCGGCTCGCCACGCTGCTCGGCGACGGGCAAGTGCTCTGTCATCGGTTCGTCATCGGCGAGCTTGCGGTCGGCAACCTCGAGAATCGCTCGACGATCCTCGAGTACCTATCCAGCCTGCCACTCGCCTCGCATGCCGAGCATGAAGAGGTGCTGACGCTCGTTGGGGGGAAGCGCCTCATCGGGACCGGAGTCGGATGGATTGACGCGCACCTGCTCGCTTCAGCTCTGCTCACGCACGTCCAGCTTTGGAGCCAGGACGCGGCGCTCGCAACGCAGGCTAAGCGCCTGGGGGTCGTGATAGCGCCGTAGCGCCGGGTCCGGTCTCCTCTTGAACGATGTCCGGAGCACCTGGAGACGGTCTCTACTCCTCCTTCGGCGGCACCATCGTCAGCTGCCCGGCGCTCCCGTCTTCCGCGACGCAATCGCCGGCGTAGCTCCCGTCGTCCTGTCGCGCCAGCACGCAGTCGACCGCCGTGCCTGGCTCGAACCAGAACTTGAGCTCACCATCGGAGACTTGGATGTCGTGAAACGGGCGGGCACCTGGCGGCGCGTTGATCGCAATGGTCAGCGAATCGCCCTCGAGCACCACGTCGTAGGTCACGTCGACGGGTTCGCTACCCGGCGGCGCGATCGTACCGGTCCAAGTCCCGGGCGTGAGCGTCTGTGCGGCGGCTGGCGCGGCCAGTGTGACGGTCAGGGCGCAGACGGCGAAAAAGGCCATCGCGGTTCTCATGGGATCCTCGAGAGTTGTGGGCCAGGGGCGCGATTGGTGGCCTTACGGCGCGGGC
>JBDHCY010000352.1:0-3727 GCA_039591795.1 Gemmatimonadota bacterium
GCGCAGCCGCATCGTGGCGGCGCGTGCGAGCCCGGCCCGGTCGGTGGTGTTCAAGACCTCCACGTACAACGCCGGCCCACTGGCGCCAGGGACCTCCGGCGCACGCGCGCGCAGGGCGACCCACACCGTTCCCAGTGCGATCACCGAAGTCAGCGCCACCGCAGACCCGATCAGCCGGGTGCGCACAGGGAATTCCAAAAGGCCACGGTTTCCGGAGGCAACGGATACCCCTCCCGCACGGCGTGACGGACGCGGCGGCGAGCAACTTCACGCAGCGTGCGCTCCGAGTCGCTCGGAAAGTCACGCGCCAGTGTCGCTAGTGAGGAATCGGCAAAGGGACGCCCTGGCTCCAAGAAGTCCGCGCAGTAGAGCGCCCGCCCGACCCCGTCCCACCCCGCCCATCCGACGGAGTGGTAGCGGACCGCATCGAGTACCCCTTGGTCTCGCTCGCCCGCCCGGGCAGCTCGGTCTGCCGCTGCCGGACCGTGCGCGAGTGCATCGGCGAATTCCGCGTCGCGCAAGGCGTCGTGGAGCCATGCTGCTCGAAGCCAGCGAGCCTGCTGCCCGGGCGCCAGGTCGAGTGCCGCGGACCAGGAGTCGAGCAGCGTCGCGACGCGCTCGATGTGCGCTCGACGCGTCGGTGTGACCACTGCCCACCCGGGGAGCATGTCGCTCACGGTCCCACAGTGCTGTCGTGCCGTCGCACGAGTCTAGGAACTGGCCGTCGCATCGACGCGAAACCCTTCGCCAAGGACGATGTTGTCGATGAGTCGGGCCGGTCCAACGCGCGCGGCGACCGCTGCAACCGTCTGCGCCGTGACGGGGGCGGCAGGGGCCAGAGTATGGGGATCGACCAGCACGAAGTACTCTCCCGTCACCCCCGGCGTCTCGTCGAGTACTCCGAGGCCTTCGGCCTCCAGGCGTGCGCGGTCCGTCTCCCCGCTGCGCCACGCCCGCTCCACGGCGCGAAGCGCCCGTGAGAGCGCGAGGGCGGAGCGGCGGTCGTCGCCGTCGAGATAGGCGTTGCGCGAACTCATCGCGAGCCCGTCGAGCTCGCGAACCGTCGGCACGACTGCGACCTCCACACCGAAATCGAGGTCCCGCACCATCTGCGTGACGAGCAGCGCTTGCTGATAGTCCTTACGTCCGAACACGGCAACGTCGGGACTCACGAGATGAAAGAGCTTTGCGACCACCGTGAGGACGCCGGCGAAGTGACCCGGGCGAGCAGCGCCCTCGAGAACGTCACCGAGAGGCCCCGGCGCGATTCGAATCGCCGGGTCCCGGGGATAGAGGTCCTTCTCCGCTGGGAGGAACAGGCAGTCCACCCCCCGGCGGCTGGCGAGGTGTCGGTCCCGATCGGGGTCTTGGGGATAGCGGCTGAGATCCTCGCCGGCGCCAAACTGCAGCGGATTGACGAAGATCGAGACGACGAGGACGTCGGCCCGATCTCGCGCTGCGTCGAGCAGCCGGAGGTGCCCCTCGTGGAAGTACCCCATCGTGGGGACGAACCCGATACGCTTGCCGCGGGCTCGGGCGTTCCGGATCCACCCGCGCAGCTCTTCCGGACGCGCCACTTCCACCACGTGACTACTGCTCGAACGAATGCTCGGCGTCCGGATATGCACCCGTCCGGACCTCTTCGGCGAACTCCTGCACGGCGCGACGCACGTCCTCGGCGAGGGACGCGTACCGCTTCACGAACCTGGCGCGGAACTCTTCGGTGAGACCGAGCAGGTCGGGGAGGACGAGCACCTGACCGTCGCAGCGGGGACCGGCCCCGATCCCGATCGTGGGGATCGTCAGCGCCTCGGTCACCTCGCCGGCGACGTCGTTCGGCACGAGCTCGAGGACGATCGCGAACGCGCCGGCATCTTCGAGGGCTCGCGCGTCGTCGAGCATCCGCTCTCGTGCGCCTTCCTCGCGGCCCTGCACGCGATATCCGCCGAGCGCGTGCACCGACTGCGGGGTGAACCCAACGTGCCCCATCACCGGAATGCCCACCTCCACGAGCGCGGCGACGGTCGGCGCGATCGCACGACCCCCCTCGAGCTTGACTCCCTGTGCGCCCGTCTCCTTCAACACCCGCCCCGCGTTTCGGAGCGCGTCTTCTCGCGAGATCTGATACGAGAGAAACGGGAGATCGAGAATCACGAGTGCGCGGCGTGCTCCCCGCGCAACCATGCGGGCGTGGTAGAGCATCTGCTCCAATGTGGCCGAGAGCGTTGAGGGCTCACCAGCGAGCACCTGATTGACGGAATCGCCCACCAGGAGGACGTCGACCCCACCTTCCTCGGCGAGATGCGCGAACAGCGCGTCGTACGCCGTGACCATCACGATCGGCTCCCCCTTCGTTTTCTTCGCCAGGAGCGTCCGAATCGTGACCTTGCGCGGAGTATCAGTGCTCATGAGTCGAGAGAGCCATCAGCCCGCGCTGCCAGAACGGACGGTCTGGCAATCCGGGATGCGGCACCTCCAGTCCGGGTTCGGCGATCTGGCGATCGCCATACCGCACGATGTCGAGGTCGAGAGTGCGCGCCCCCCAACGCTCTCGCCGTTCGCGTCCGTACGCCTGCTCGATGGCGAGGCAGGCCTCGAGCAGCGCCCGAGGCGCCAGCTCCGTGGCCACGAGGACGATCTGGTTGAGATACGGACCTTGCGGCGGGCCTCCGAGCGGTTCGGTCTGTTCGATCGGTGAGGTCGCTACCACTCGTGTCTCTGGCAACGCATCGAGACGCTCCCGCGCGAAGGCGAGCGCCGCGTCCCGATCGCCGAGGTTGGACCCCAGGCCGATGTAGGCGAGCTCAGCCACGGTGGTGTTCACGCTCGATGATGACCTCCACGTAGTCGAGCGGGCCGGAGATCGGGGCGTGCGGCTTGCGGGCCGCCACGCGAACCGTCTCCACCGCTTCGAGCGCAAGCACCGCCTCCGCGATGCGCTCGCACAGCCCTTCGAGCAACCGATGGTGGCTTGCCCCAATCGTCTGGGCCACGGCATCGTACAGCGTACGGTAGTCGAGCAGCGCGCTCGGCGAATCGGTTGCGCCCGCCCGGCGCAGTGAAAGATACACGGTGAGGTCGAGCTCGAGAGGCTGCGCCACGTGCGCTTCGTGTGGGAGAAGCCCCACCCGTGTGTGAAACCGCATTCCCTTGAGCGTGATCGCGTCGGACATACGTCATTCCCCGGTCGTGAACCGCCGAGCCATGTCGTTGAGATTCGCCGCCACACGATCGAGCTCACGCGTGGCCGCCTCGAGGTCGCGCACGCCGCGCGCGGCCTCTCGCGTCTGGACCGTCACCTCCTCGATGGCCGATCGATTCTGCACCGAGATGGCCGACAACCCTTGCATGCGAGCGCGGAGCGCTCCGAACGCATCGTCTTGCTCGGCAGCCGTAGCGGCAATGCGCTGTGCGTGGCCGGTCGCCTCAACAGTTGCCCCTTCGATCGCTTCGAGGGCGTCGGCTGCAGAGCGCGAGAGCTCCTCCACACCGCCTCCCGCGGCCTGTCCCCGGCGCATCTGCTCGATGACCTCAGCGAGCTGCCGTTGGATGTCCCCGACGAGCTCCGCCGCCTCGCGCGCAGCTGCCGTGCTCTGCTCGGCGAGGCGTCGCACTTCGTCAGCGACGACGCCGAAACCCTTCCCGTGAGGGCCCGCACGGGCTGCCTCGATCGCCGCATTGAGGGCAATGAGGTTCGTGAGGTCCGAGATCTCTCGGATCGAGGCGA
>JBDHCY010000353.1:0-3707 GCA_039591795.1 Gemmatimonadota bacterium
GGCGATCGCCGCACCGGCTCCGAGGACGGCAATCCCGAGGAGGACGATCCACCCGTGCCTCAGCGCTTCGCCGACCTGCAGGAGGGCTGCGGCGGATGTAGGGAGCGCTGCGCCTAGCTCTCCGAACGTCGATGCGAGCCGTGGCAGCACGTAGAGCAGCAGCACGAGGAGCGCCGATCCCCCCACGACGACGAGCAGGGCGGGATACGCCATTGCCGAGATCATTTCTTGGCGGAGCTCTTCTTCGACTTCGAGGTGCGCCGCTAGATCGGCGAGGGCATCGCTGAGTTGCCCGCCGCGCACACCAGCCCGCACCATGCCCACCGCCACCGGCGGAAAGCAGCGCGGGTGTGCAGCCATCGCATCCGCCAAGTCTGCCCCCGCTCGCAGCCGTGTCTGGACATCGATGAGTGCCGCTGCCACATCTGGGCGAGTGGCGACGCCGGCGGCGACAGTGAGCGCGCGCTGGAGGGGGAATCCTGCCGCCGAGAGGGTGGCGATGGTGTGAATCGCTTCCGTCACGTCGGCGCCACGGCGGCGGAATGATAGCCGCGACGCGCGCCGGGCTGCTGCGAACTCCACTTCGAGCGGAAAGAGCCCTCGATCGGTGAGCACTCGTTCGACCGACGACTGTGTCGGGCCCTGCTCCACGCCGCGTACGATGGTCCCTTCAGCCGTCGTTGCCCGGTAGGCGAAGTCAGACATCGGCGCGTCCCTCAGTCCCAGCTTGTGATGTCGGCATCGTCGTCCTGCCCGCCTTCACGCCCGTCCCGCCCGAGGCTAGAGAGATCGTACGACCACGGTCGGTGGACACCGGGATAGCGATAGACGTAGGGCCGGCTCCATGGGTCCACCGGCAACACAATTTTCTGCAGGTACGGCCCCCGCCAGTTGATCGGGACGGGTGCGAGGGCGGGTGGCGCGACGAGCGCGGTCAGTCCCTGTTCGGTCGTGGGGTAATCGCCGTTGTCGAGTCGATATGCGTCCAACGCCGTGCCGATGAGCGCTATCTGCGAGCGGGTAGTAGCGTCGCGAGCCGTGGACATGTGCCGCATGACGTTGGCGGCAACGAGACCGGCAAGGAGGCCGAGGACCATGATCACCACGCTCACCTCGATCAGGGTGAATCCCGTTGCGCCGCGAGCGACGGGCCGGTTCATGTGACCCCTGCCACGCGCAAGACCTCTTCGGGCGTGGTTACGCCGGCCGCCACCTGTCGCCAGCCATCGGTCCGAAGCGGACGCATCCCCCGCTCGATCGCCATCCGCCGGATCCCTCCTGAGCCGGCTTGTTGCATCACCTCATCGCGGATTTCGTCATCGACCACCAACAGCTCGTAGATGCCCGTGCGGCCGCGATATCCCGTCCCGCGGCACGCAGGGCAACCCTTTCCGCAGCGCACGCGCTCGGTCTGCCACCCCTCCAGCGCCATGACGCGGCCGTCTTCGCCTGCGTCTCTCCACTCTCCGCACTCAGGACAGGTCGTGCGGACCAACCGTTGGGCCAGCACCATCTCGACGGTGCTCGTCACGAGGTATGGAGCGACGCCCAGGTGCGACAAGCGCGTCAGTGCGGAAGGGGCATCATTGGTGTGGAGGGTGGACAGCACAAGGTGTCCCGTGAGGGCGGCCTGGATGCAGAGCTCTGTCGTCTCCGCATCGCGCATCTCCCCAACAAGAATGATGTCGGGGTCCTGGCGCAGAATGGACCGTAGTGCGCGCGCGAAGGTGAGTCCTCCTTTCGCCAGGACGGGGACCTGGGCGACGTTGGGGTGCTCGTACTCGACCGGATCCTCGACCGAGACGACCTTCTCGCGGCCGGTCCGGACGCGATCGATGAGCGCGTGGAGCGTTGTGGTCTTACCACTTCCCGTTGGCCCTGTTGCGAGTAAGACGCCCTGAGGTCGCTGCCCGAAGCGGGCCACTGCCTCGAGGTGGTCGTCGGCCATCCCGAGCCGGTCAAAGTCCAGCCGCTGCCGCTCGACATCCAGCAGTCGGATCACCATGCTCTCCCCGTGGAGAACGGGGAGGCAGCTGACCCGGACATCGACGTCGCGCGATTCCACGCGGAGTCGGATTCGCCCGTCCTGTGGCAAGCGCCGCTCCGCGATGTCGAGCTCCGCCATCACCTTCAAGCGGGTCAGCACCGCGCGAACCAGGTGCGCGGGAGGAGCCGGCGCATCGTGCAATACCCCGTCGATGCGGTACTGCACCTGCAGCCCGCTCGCGGCCTCGACGAGGTGCACATCGCTGGCCGATGCTGCAACCGCCTCAGAGAGGAGCAGGTTCACCAACCGCACGACCGGCGGTTCGGCTAGGATGCTCGCCACGTCGTGGGCCCCGCTTTCATGCTGCTCACCTTCCTCGGGCTCGAGGCGAGCGATGAAGTCGGCGGCCGTCGCGGCGTCCGTCCCGTACACGCGACGGATGCCCGCCAGCAACTCGGGCTCGGGCCATGCTTGCAGCTCCACCGGCAGCCCGAACAGCGACTCGAGCTCCGCGATGACCGACCCGCCAGTCGGCCCGGCGTGCGCGATCACCACATGCTCTTCCGTGCGCGTCACCGGCAGGACGCGGTGCTCCTCCAGGTACTCGGCCGTTAGCACCTCACTGAGCTTGGGAATCCCGTCGAGCCGAGTCGCTTCGGCAGGACGCGTGTCGAGCTCCATCCCAGTCAACGCCGGGCCTCCAAGGTGCGAGAGCTTCCTCTCCCTGTTCACGACTGCTCCCCGTGCTCGAGCAGCTCACTGACGCGGTTCGCGAGCGCATCGATGGAGAACGGTTTCTCGAAGTACCCGTCCGCGAAGCCTGCGCAGGCGTTCCGGTAGAACCGGACCTCGGCCGATCCCGGGTAGGCCGTCGTCACGATGATCGGCCTCTGCGCCCCGACCTCCACCAGCGAGTCGCAGAATTCAAACGCGTCCGGCCACGCCCAGAGGTCGACGACGACGACGTCGAACGCCTGGTCTTCCACGCACGCACGCGCCGCCCCCAGTGTGTGCGCACGAGTTACCTCGTAGCCCAGCTGGCGAAGTCGCACGCTGAGCGCGAGGGTAATCGAGGGAACAGGATCGACAACGAGCACTTGCACACGGCACCCGGCAATCGGTTGCATCAATCCCCCACGTCTGCACGTGATGAGCCTCCCCTCGGCGCGGTCGCCAAGGGCAAGCTGCAGGCCACGAAGGCACGTCCTGAGCAAATGGTGGAGATCATCGTCGCCGGTCGCGTCCGGAGTGCACAACGCTGTGCACAGAATGCACAGGAAGTGTGCATGGTGGCCGGTGTGGTACGTGCCCAACGGAACCTGAGTTCTCCCAATTGTTCGTGCGAACGCTCCGCGGTGGCGTCCCAGCCGAGGCGCAGCTGGCATTCGGATTGCCTATAGATGACGGACGACCCGATAGAGAGACTGGTGTCTCGCCCTGGAGGTTGGCAATGAGGACCCGCGCCCTGTCACCCATGCTGGCCGTAGTCACCCGTCGGGCTGTATTGGCCGGCGCACTCGTCACGGTGATGACGGCCCCGCTGAAGGCGCAGCAGTGTCCGGACAACGGCGACATCATCAAAGCCGACGTCGTGGCACTCGATCAGCCATTCTTCTGGAACCGGCTCGGCGCGTACCAGCCGCAGGGGATGATCTTCGCTCTGAAGCGCGACGTGGAGGGAGGGCCAAGCAACGCACGGCTTCGCTCCGACAAGCGACCG
>JBDHCY010000354.1:0-3701 GCA_039591795.1 Gemmatimonadota bacterium
GCGTATGTCGAGGAAGGCTCCTACGAGGAGGCGGTCATCGAGTACCGGAACGTGCTCCAGATCGACCCCAACGACGGCAAGGTCCACTTCAAGCTCGCCAAGGTCTACCTCGAGCTGAAGAAGCTGCGCGAGGCCTTCTGGGAGCTGCGCGAGACGGTCCGGCTCGACCCGGAGAACCTCGGCGCCAAGGTCCAGCTCGCGCAGATGCTGGTCTACGCCAAGGAGCTCGAAGACGCCCTGACCCACGTCGACGAGGTGATCGCGGTCGACCCGGGCCGGGTCGAGGCGCACATCGTCCGGGCCCAGGTGCTGCGGGCGCTGAAGCGTTCCGACGAGGCGCTGGCGGCCTTCGCGAAGGCGGTCGAGGTCGATCCCGAGGCGGCGGGTGCGATCCTGCTCTACGCCAGCGCCCTCGCCGGCAGCGGCGACAACGAGAACGCCGAGCGCTGGTTCGTGCGGCTGACCGAGGTCGAGCCGACCTTCCGTTCCTTTGCTGCCTTGGGGAGCGCCATCGCGCGGACCCGCGACGAGTCGCGCGACGCCGAGGTCGAGGCCGCGTTCAAGAAGGGCATCGAGGTGGCGGAATCCGACGAGCTTCCCCGTGCCTACGCCGGGCTCGCGAGCTTCTATCACACGCGCGAGCGTTTCGACGAGACGATCGCGACCTTCGAAGAAGGGATCGCCAAGTCCGACGAGAAGCTCGATCTGATCTACGGCCTGGCCCGCTTCTACACGGCGCAGGGCGACGAGGCGAAGGCGGACGAGCTGATCGAGCAGGCGACCCAGGCCAACCCCGACGAGGCGCGCCCGTACCTGATCCTGTCGGCCTATCGCGACCGCAGTGGAGATCTGGAAGGAGCGCTCGCGGCGGCCCGCAAGGCCGTCAGCGTGGAGCCCGAGAACGAGGCCGCCCGGCTGCGCGAGGCCGAGGTCTTGATCGAGATCGGCGTCAAGGCCAAGGACGACGATCAGATCGCCGAGGGCCGCACTCTCGTCGAGGAGCTGCTGGCGCAGCAGCCGGAGCACCCCGGTGCCCTGCTCGTCCGGGCGAAGATCGACCTCTACGAGAAGAAGCTCGACGACGCCGTCACCGCCTGCCGCACCGCCATCAACGCGCGCCCGGAATGGGCTCAGGCGCACTTCGTCTTGGGCACGGCCCTGGCGATGAAGGGCGAAGAGACGGGGGCGCGCAGCGAGCTGGCGCGCGCTCTCGAGATCGACGCGTCGCTGATCCAGGCGCGGCGGGTGTTGGCGCAGGTACACGCGGGTCTCCGCGAGAACGAGTACGCGGTCGAGGAGGGTCGCCGTTACCTGCGCGAGCGGCCCGACGACGTGCCGCTCCGGATCCTCATCGCCCAGTCTCTGATCCGCCTGGGCAAATCGGACGAGGCCGAACTCGAGCTAGCGGCGATCCCGGAGGAGCTGCGCGACGCGGAGGTGTATTACGCCTTCGGCCGGATTCGGCTCGGCAAACGCGACTTCGCAGCGGCGCGCGAGTATCTCTCCTTGGCGCTGGCCGAGCGCCCGACCAACCACGACATCCTGAACAGCATGTACCTGTTGGATCGCCGGGAGAAGCGTGTTCCGGAATCGATCGCGCGCATCGACGCCGCGCTCGAGGTCGAGCCCGAGAATTCACGGCTCCACGTCTTGAAGGGCAACATCGCCCTCGCCCAGCGGCGTGGGGAGGACGCGGAGGCGAGCTTCAAGAAGGCGATCGATCTGGCCCCCGAAGAGCTGAAGGCCTACGAGCACCTGGCGCGGTATTTCGCGTCGACGGGCCGGCTGCAGGAGGCCATCGACACGTACGAGTCCGCCGTCGCCGTGCGCCCGCAGGCCGCCCAGCTCTACCACCTGCTCGGCGTGCTCTACGAGCTCGGCGGGCAGAGGGAGAAGGCGATCGCCAACTACGAGCAGGCGATCCGCAACGCGCCGAACCTCGCGGAGGCGAAGAACAACCTGGCGTACCTGTTCGCCGACGCTGGCCAGAACCTCGATCGCGCACTCGACCTGGCCCAGGAGGCGAAGGCGCTGCTGCCCGACAGCCCCCACGCGGCGGATACGCTCGGCTGGGTGCTCTACCAGCGCGGAGTTCCCGCCGCGGCCATCAGCTACCTGAAGGAGGCCGAGGCCGTGTCGGCAGCGGACAGCCCCACCCTCGGCATCGTACGCTACCACCTCGCCCAGGCCTACGAGCGCAACGGTGACACCACGGAGGCTGTGGAGACGCTCGATCGCGCCCTGAACGATCTCGACGCCCAGCTCGAGGAGATCCGCAAGAGCGGCGCCGTCGTCGAAGATCCCACCTGGGCCATCGAAGCCCGCGCGCTTCTCGATCGCCTGCGGAGCTCCTGAGCCGACAGCCGGCCGGCGGCCTGCCGGGATCCCCCCGGGCGGGACCCGCAGGCCCGACGAGCGTGCGAAATCCCACTGTGCTTCAAGGATTCCCCCCGGCTGGTCGATACGCCCGGGGTGCCGCGGTGTCGGGTCTGGGCCGGGCGGTTCGGGGGTGTGGCCTCCGGGTGGCCGGGCTGCGAACGCCCGTGCGCGCCGGCGCGAAACGCAGGTGGAGGGATGCGATGAGATCCTCGAGGCTCTTGGTGTGCAGCGCGGCGCTGCTCGCACTGGTGTTCGTTCCCACGGTGCAGGCTTCCGACGGGGCGGTCGCTGCGGAGCAGCCGGCTCGCGCGGAGGTCCCGGTCGAGGCGCCCGCCCCGGACGCGACGGTCGCGGAGGCTCCTGAGCCCGCCGCGGACGGCGAGGCGGGGGTGGCGACGCCCGAAGCTGCCGGCGATGCGGTCGAGGCTGCCGCCGCGGCCCCGGACCCGAGCGGGCTTCCTGAAGCTGCGGAGGACGCGGCCGGCAGCGAGGACGTCCACACGCCCGAGCCCGCGCCGGTGCTCGGGCAGGTCGCGTACGACTCCGAGGGTCGGCCCGGGCGCATCCACGTCGTGGTGCCCGGCGATACGCTATGGGACGTCTCGGACGCCTACCTCGGCACCCCCTGGGTGTGGCCCTCGATCTGGACCGACAACCGGGACATCGAGAACCCGCATCTCATTCATCCCGGCGATCACATCTGGATCACCGACTCGGAGATGCGTGTGCTCAGCAGCGCCGAAGCGGCGGCGATGCGGACGACCCTCCTCCCGGCGATGCCAGCCGACCAGTCGGAGCCCGTCGAGACGGAGCCCGCAGAAACGCCGTTGGACGTGGCGATGGTGCCCGAGGAGCAGCGGACCCGGCGCGTCAGCGTGCGCGAGTGGGTGGGGCTCATCACCGCCGAGGAGCTCGATGTCGCGGCCAGCATCGTCCGTCCGGTGGCTTCCCACGTGATGCTCGCGCAGCTGGACGAGGTCTACATCGGGATCGGCGAAGGCGATGTCCAGGTCGGGGACCAGTTCGAGATCATCCGCGAAGACGAGAAGGTCTTCGATCCGGATACGGGCCGCTTCCTCGGCCACCACGTGGTGAACCTGGGCTGGTTGGATGTGACCGAGGTCTACGACGAGACCTCCCTCGCCGTGATCCGGCACTCGACGGGGGACGTTCTGGTCGGAGATCGCGTGCTTTCCCGCCGTCCCGAAATCGTGGACATCGCGGTTCAGCCGAGCCCTGAGGAGGTTGCGGGGAAGATCGTCTTCTTCCCGCGCACCCGCGTCGTCATCGGCCAGCTCGACTTCGTCTATCTCAACCGTGGA
>JBDHCY010000355.1:0-3662 GCA_039591795.1 Gemmatimonadota bacterium
TAGCAGACCGCAAAGATCTCTCCCGACTCGAGCCAACGCCGGATCTCCCGCTCGATCTCTCGCGAGCCGGGGAGCCGGGTCGACGGCTGCACCGACATCCCGCGCTCGGTGCGAATGAGCAACGCGTCGAGGCGACTCCGGCGCTCCGCCGGATCGAACAGGGGCGAGATGAACTCGTCGGCGCCGGCCGCGAACCACCGCTGCACCTCGTCCGCCCCGTGCCGGCTCGCCAGGACCGCCACCGGAACGATCGCGGTGAAGGGGTCTGATTTCAGCCGCTGGCACAGCGCGAGGCCGTCGGGCGCCGAGGCGCCGCCCTCGACGAGAAGCAACAGGGGGAGCGACCGGAGGGTGAGCGCCACGACCACCGCCGGATCGCTGGTCGTCACGACGGCGATCCCTTTTCCGTCGATCCAGCGACCGATCATCTCTGGGACCGGCCGGCCGGCCGTCGAGTAGTAGAGGATGGTCGGACGGGTCCGCACCTGCCCCCTCTGGCATGTGTCCTATGTGCTGGAGCCGGAAAAACTTACGGCACGCTGCGTCAGAACGCAACTGCCAGCGTCACCCTGCTGCCCGTGGGGGTGAGGGTCGTGCGCAACGACACAGGCCGACGCGCGGCCCGCGCGAGCCGCTCGCTCACGAACGCATCGAGAGCCGCCACGAGATGGTTCGCTATCAGGAACCCAACGTACAGGGACGACGTCCGATAGGCGTCGTCACTCTCGTCGATCGTCTGCCGATACAGGTCGTGCTCGAGGCCGGCGTTGCGCCACGACCACCGAAAGTCGGGCCCGACCGCCCGCTCCCGGTAGAAGCCCAGCGCGCGCTGGTAGGCCTCGGAGCTCGGGTCGGGCGCCGAGTCGGGATCAGCGAAGAATGTCTCGCGAGCAAGCGCCCACACGGAGCCGTTATACGTCTCGGGGTCCTGCTCTGGCACGAAGGCGGGCCCCGGATCGAGGTCGAACGCCCCGCTCTCGAGGAAGGTCTGCATTGTCTCGTAGTACTCGAACACCGTATCCCGGCGGGCCGCCGTGAAGCTGCGGCGGGCCACGTCCCATGCGAGATCACGGTAGCGCACTTCGGCCCCCTTCGCACGGTCTCGAGACGAGAACGCCCCGGCGAGCAGAAACACCTCAAGGCCCAGGTAAACCACCCCTCGATCGGCACCTGCCATCAGCTGGCCGCTCCCCGGAATGAGCAACGACGAGAGCGGCCGCACCCAGACTGCGCGCGAGCTGTCGGTGACCGCACCCCAGGCTCGACTGGGCCACGATGGATTCTGCTCCTGGCCAACCGCGGGCGCCGTGACGAGGGCGAGCCCGAGGGCGGCCAGCCGGAGGGATCGGCCCACGGCGGGAATCAGAACAGGAGCCGGAACGAGACGTACGTGGGCTCCTGCTCCTGGAGCTCACTGTCGGTGAGAATCGTCCGAGCCAGATCGACGGCGAGGCTCCCGACCCGAAGCCCCAACCCAAGCCCCACGCCACGTGAGGTGCCGGTGGTGAAGGCGTAGCCCGCCCGAATCCGCACGAGAGAGCCAAGCCCCCCGTCCACCCCGAAGCGAGCCTCAGGGCTCCCGTAGCTCGCCCATTCGTCGTCCACGTCGGCGAGCACCCGCACGTCCACGTCGCGCGTCGAGTCGGCTCGGTCGGCGATCACGAACCGGTAGACCGCGCCTATCCGCACACGGGTCGGCAGCGGGTCGGCCTGTGGCTGATTGTTGACCTGGAGGCGGAGCCCGAGGTTCTGGATCACGAGTCCGAGGCGCAATCGATCACCCGCCCCGAACGCGCGCTGCGTCCCGATATCGACGGCCTGCGTCGTTCCCGCCGCCGTCGGGACGCCGGCGCACGAGCCGCTGCAGTCGGTACGGGTCTGGATCAGCTTGAAGTTCAGACCGAAGGTGAATCCGGCCGGGAGGTCGGTGCCATAGGAGGCAATGAAGGCCAGATTCCGAGCGGACACGCGTCCCAGCGGCTCCCCGCCACCCGATCCGGTGACATCGATCGTGCCGTAATCGAGCTGGTAGAAGACCAACCCGAAGGTGCCGAGCCGCGCGGTCGGAATCACGCCTGCGAGCGCGTCTCCATTCCCGGCGAACACGTTGTAGTGGTGGATCGCGAACTCGGTTTCGGAGATCGTGGCGAGCCCTGCCGGATTCCAGAACACCGATTCCGAGCTCCCGGCGTCGGCCGCTGCGGCCTGACCCGTGGCGACAGCCCGTGCGCCGACAGGCAGGAGGAGGAAGAGCCCCCCCGCCGTCAGCTCGGTCGCGTCCTGCGCCGTGGCCGCACCGGCCCACAGGACTGCGGCGGCACAGAGAACGGTGCTACAGTGGCGTCGCCTCATCCAGGAGCATGACCGGGATGTCGTCTTCGACGGCGTAGACTAGTCTGCACGCGTGGCATACGAGGCTCTCGGCGGGGGCCGTCCGGTATTCGAGCGGGCCCTTGCACTTCGGGCAGACGAGGACGTCCAGCAATTCCGTCGGCAGGCTCATGAGAAACCCAGTCGGTTGAGGGTGTCGGCGCGGCGGCGCCATTTGGGGAGAACTTTGACCCAGAGGTCGAGGTAGACAGCCTGGCCGAGCAGCTCCTCGATCCGCGACCGGGCCGCCCGCCCGATCGCTCCGATCTGCCGACCGCCGTCGCCGATGACGATTCCCTTCTGACTCTCCCGCTCGACGTATACGATCGCGCGAACATACACCGGATCTTCCCCCTCGCGAAACTCATCCACCTCCACATGAACGCTATACGGCACTTCCGCCCCCAAGCGCTCGAGCGCCGCCTCGCGGACGAACTCGGCCGCGAAGTGCCTGAGCGGCTGCGTCGAGAGCGCCTCGGGGTCGTACAGAAAGGGACCCTCCGGGAGGGCTGCGCGCAACCGGGCGACCAGTTCGCCGAGCCCCTCACCTGATACTGCCGACACGACCAGCTCATCGGGACCCAAGGCCCTGCGCGCGGCTGGGGCGACGAGATCGGCTTTGGTGTAGGCTGTGACGATCGGGGCTCGGGGCGCTCGGGCGAGTCGGCCTGCCGTCGTGAGCGAGGGGGCGGGCGCGTCGGCGAGCGGGTGCAGATAGGCGATGACGTCGGCCTCGGCGATGGTTCGGCGCGCGGCCGCATGCATCACCTCCTGGAGCTGATACTCGGGCTCGAGCAGACCCGGAGCATCGACGAACAGGAATTGCGCGTCCTCGTCGGTGCGGAGCCCGTCCGTGGGCTGGCGTGTCGACTGTGGTTTGGGGCTCACGATGGCGAGCCTCTCGCCGACGAGCGCATTGAGCAGGGTGCTCTTGCCCACATTCGGGCGGCCCACGAGAGCGACCTTCCCACATCGCATCATGTCGTGAAACATAAGAGATTCCCTTACAACAAGATAGGAAGTGAGGGGGCAAGGGGTTTCGAGGGGGCGGGAGAGGATGGTAGCGGACGGTCACAAGGACGGTCAAGAACGGTCATGGAGGTCCAGGACGCTGGGGAGAGGGAGACGCAACGAGGCCCGCGTCACCGGAGCGACGCGGGCCTCAAAGGGGCGCTGGCGGCGGCCTACTCTCCCACCCCGTCTCCAGGGCAGTACCATCGGCGCTAGAGGGCTTAACGACCGTGTTCGGGATGGGAACGGGTGTGGCCCCTCCGCGCTAACCGCCAGCATGA
>JBDHCY010000356.1:0-3643 GCA_039591795.1 Gemmatimonadota bacterium
CAGGGCGAGAGCGGAGCATCGGTTGTCGCTCCGGTGAGTCGTTGTCACTTTGAGGAGCTGGCTGTCGAACGTGAGCGGCTGCGTGGCGCCCAGCAGAGTGCCGCTTGTCTCCTCGACCAGAGACCGACGCACGGAGGCGAGCACCGTCGCCCCCTTGACCGGACCCTCGACGAGCGCCTCCGTGAGGAACGAGCCCACCGATGCCATGGCGCGGAAGCCACCCCCATAGCCGTCGCGGAGACGGACGTCCAACACCGAAGACGTGCGGCTCTGATACCGGGCGCCGAAGCCGCCGGGATAGAAGTCGGCCCTGGAAATCAGATCTGCGGGGAACACCGAGTAGAAGCCCAGGATATGGAACGGTTGGTAAATCGGCATGCCGTCCACGAGAACCAGGTTGTCGGCCGGCGTCCCACCGCGCACGAAGAGTTGTCCGCCCCGATCGCCGGTGGTGGTCACTCCGGGGAGGGTCTGGAGGTACGCAACCAGGTCGCCCGATCCGCCGGGTACGGGCGCCAGCCGCACATCTGCGGGAGTCACGACCCGGCGCTCCAATTCGCTGACGGCGGCGCCGCGTTCCGCGGTTACCTCGACCCCTTCGAGCGCCACGGCGAGCTGCGCCAGCCGAATGCTCACCGTCCGTCGCTCACCGGCCGCCAACGTGATGATCTGCACGTGTTCCTGGTAGCCGACTCGCCGGCTCCGCAGCGTGTACGTACCTGGACTGATCCCCGGGATCTGGTAGAAGCCGTTCCGGTCGGTAAGGGTGCGATAGGCCGGGTCTCCGGCGGTGTCGAGCGTGATCGCCACGTCCTCCAGGGGACCGCCCGTAGCGGAGTCGGCCACGATTCCCTGAATCGCTGCCTGTTGGGCCGCAGCCGCGACCGGGACGCAGCACAGCGTGGCCGCGACGGCGACGACATCGAGTCGGAATGTGGTCATCGCGCCGCCGGGGGCGGCTGAGTGCACGGCGTCAACCGCTGAAGATCGATATCGTACTCCACCTGCTGGCCCGGCATGAAGGTCAGAGTGTCGGTGGGCAGGGTGTGGACATCCTTCCACGCCGTGTACACATAACGGAAGGTGGGAAGATCAAACACCGAGTCACTGGGAACCTGAGGGGCACGTGCCCACAGCACGTGTGGAATCCCGGGCTCCAGCGCTCCAATCACGAACTCCCCGGCTTCGGCGCTCATGACGGTTCTGATCCTCGCTGGGTCCTGATCCAGCTCCGTGAGTCGCACCGTGGTCGAGTCAATCGGCCCGTCCCGGCATCGCGTCTCCCTGACGGCACCGATCACCGTCGCCGTTTCCGGGTTATAGCGAAGCCGGCAGTAGTGCGGGACCGGTGCCCCATCGCTCTGGAACTCGCAGTCTTCGTAGGGAATGACCTTGGTAAGAACGCCTCCGAGGAAACCCACCGCATTCGTGACGTTGGAGGTCCCGCCCGATTCGCCCAGGGCGCCTGGGGAATGCCCGCCGGCCGGCCACGCCGATTCCGATCCGACAATCCATAGCTCCCGGTACGGGACAATCGGTAAGCCGCAGGCGGTGCGGGGAGTGACCTCCGCCTTCTCGATCGCGATCAGATAAGTCTCGTCATCGGCCGAGCGCCCCCCGTGCCGGATCCCGACGCCACTCGACCCACAACGGTCGTAGAAGTGGGTAGCCATCGTGAGGAACGGCAGGTGCTTCACTCCGGTAATCCGCAGCTCGTCGGCTTCCCCTCGAGCGCGATCCTGATTGATCGCCACCTCGACCTCATAGTCGCGAGGAATCTCGACGACCGCTTCCGCCGGTTCCTTCCCCTCTCGCCTCGCCGAGAACCGGTAGGCGGCCCCGGGTTCGATATCCTCCAGCGTCCAGAAGTTGTGGACGTACACGCCCTCGGAACCGCGGTCCGGGTCCGCGGACGAGAATCTGAAGAGAGAATCCTCGAGCTCGATGATCCGGCCGGTCCCAAGGTGCTCGAGGGTCACCGTTGCTCCGAGCGCGTCCTGCGAGGTCTCTCTCAGAGGACGGATGGGCATGACGCGGATCCACTGCGTATCCGCCGAAGCATCGAGGTGGCCGAACACCGAGAAGGCGAGCTCACTTGGCGCGATCGGATCGAAGCTGTCGTCACAGGCCGCCACCACCACCGCCACGCAGAGAAACGCCGCAAGAGAGGACGAACAGGCCCCGCGGAGCGCGCGAGGGTTGCGTGCGTGGGTATCGAGGTCGAACGCGCCCACTATCCGGCCGTCTTCGCGATGCACTCGATCTCGACGGCGATCCCGCCCGGAAGCGCGCCCGCCTGGATCGTGGTGCGCGCCGGAAACGGCGCCGCGAAGAACGTCTCGTACACCTCGTTCATCGCGGCGAAATCGTTGATGTCGCGAAGATACACGTTGCACTTGATGACGCGATCGAGTGATGAGCCCGCCGCCTCGAGGATCGTCCGGACGTTCTCAGACGTCCGCTTCGTTCCGACCCCACGTCCCCGAGCTCCAGTTTCCCCGTGAGTGGATCGATGCATCCCTGTCCGGAAACGAAAATGAAATCTCCTTCGCTCACGGCCTGCGAATACGGACCAACGGGCTTCGGCGCCAGCTCGGTCACTATGGCGTTTCTCACGAACCCCTCTGCAATCGTTTCAAGGGTTATGCACCGGGAACGCTGCCGCCGCAATGCCCAAGCCCTAGATCGGCGACCAGTTGCCAGCCTGGATCTCTCCCCAGACGATGGCCGATCACCCCGGGGCGGGCGGAGTCACTGTGTTGAAGGCCCTCGCGCAATGTTGCAGCAACTGTTTGATTCTGTGCCATCACGCACAGAGTGCAGGCGCCGATGACAAGACCTCGCGAGCCATCGCGGCGAGACTTCCTGGCCACGTCGGCCCTCGGTGTCGTCGGGCTGGCGCGTGGCTCGACACGTCTCGCGTTGCACGAGGGGTGGCCGGTGGACGATGCACTGGTCTACGTCGGGACGTACACCGACGCTGACCGATCAGACGGGATCCATCTCCTGCGCATGGACCGGCGCTCGGGACAGCTGCGGTCGGCAGGATCGGTCAACGCCGGCCCGAATCCATCGTTCCTCGCGATCCACCCGAACGGCCGCGTGCTCTACGCCGTGAACGAAGTCGAAAACGGTGCGGTCACCGCCTTCGCGATCGCGGGCGACAGCGGCGCGCTCACCCGGCTCAACGAAGCGCCGTCGGAAGGGAGTGCACCGTGCTTCGTGAGCGTGGACATGAGCGGCCGGGTCGTACTCGTCGCGAACTACGGCGGCGGGAGCGTCGCGCTCCTTCCGATTCAGAGCGGAGGAGCCCTCGCGCCGGCGACGTCCGTCGTCCAGCACACAGGCAGCGGGCCGAATGCCGATCGTCAGCGCCAGCCGCACGCCCACTGCGTCGTCGCCGATCCCTCCAACCGCTTCGCGCTCGCCGCGGACTTGGGCGCCGACCGCGTATTCGTGTACCGTCTCGATCCCGACCGAGAGGCGCTGCACCATGTGGAAGGGGGCGACGCGGTCATGCGTTCGGGCGCGGGCCCACGCCATCTCGCGTTCCACCCGACGCTGCCACTCGTCTTCGTCGCCAACGAACTGGATTCGACGGTGGTCACGCTGCGCTTCGACGCCCTGCGCGGCGCGCTGTCTC
>JBDHCY010000357.1:0-3602 GCA_039591795.1 Gemmatimonadota bacterium
CCGCGCCACCGTGGTCATGGGGCACGCGAGCTTTCGACCCGGACGGCTACCCTGCACGCTGGACGTTCCGGAGCTAGTCGACCGACCGCTTCGCGTCGCCGGCCGGAACCTCCGCTTCACCGGAGTGAGCATCGGCAATCCCCACTGCGTCGTCTTCAAACGGGCGGGGGACGGATGGACCCGCGATGAGCTGCTCGCGTTGGGACCGGCCCTCGAACGGCACGCGATCTTCCCCAAGCGCTCCAACGTTCAACTCGCGGTTCCCACCGGTCCCCGCGCCTTGTCGATCCTGATTTGGGAGCGCGGGGCCGGCGAGACGCTGGCGTCGGGCACCTCTGCCTGCGCCGCGGCCGTCGCCGCCGTCCGACTCGGCCTGGTGCGCAGCCCCGTCAACGTGCGCGCTCCCGGCGGGGCGCTCGACGTCGCGGTCGACGAACATTTCGACCTGACACTCGACGGCGAAGTCTCCGAAGTGGCGCGGGGTCGCCTGAGCCCCACCTTCCTTCGCACGCTCGGTTGAGCGCTCAGACGGGATCGGGGAGCGCGTCGGCGTCGAAGTCGCGCAGACGCTGGTGGAGCCGGGCACGAAGAACGCGCGGCAGGGTTCCGATGCTGAGAAAGGTGGTCGTCTCGTCGCCTTTGTTGTGCCAGCCGTGCGGGAGAACGGACTTGAAGTGGAGCGTGTCGCCGGCGCGAAGCACGAACTCCTGCTCGCCCACGTAGAAGGTGATCTCCCCGCGCTCGCAGACGATGAGCGACTCGCCCTCGAAACGGATTCGCGTGCGTCCGCTGCCACTTCCCGGATCGTGGGTGACGCGCCAGACCTCGAGGTGCGGCTCGAAGAGGTCTCCGACCAGCCGCTCCATGCGCATGCGTTCGTGCAGACCGATGGGATGCCTTTCCTCGGCGCGCAGGCAGACGGCGTGGTGCTCGTCGGCATCGTCGCGGACCAGGTCCGCCGCCGGGCGGTCGAGGCCGTGAACGATCTTCAGCAGCACCGCGATGGTGGGGATCATCTGCTGCGTCTCGATCTTCTGGATGGTGCTGGCGGCGACGCCGCTGCGCCGCGCGAGCTCCTGGAGGGTGAGGTTGTTCGCATCGCGCCAGCGCCGCACGCGCTGCGCGATCAGCTCTAGCTCCGCTTCGATCTCGGTGTTGGCGGAATCGAGGACCGCCGGCAGACCCCCTCGATTCGGGTCGAGGTCCGACGGGCCCTCATCCGGCGGCATCTCCCGCAGGGAATCCCGGAGCTCTGTGAGCGCCTGCTCGACGCGCTCGCTGCGTGTTTCACGACCGTTTCGCATGTGACGGGTACGAGTATCCGCTGTTCCGCCCGGTGTCAATTTTCACCCTCGGGGACGAGCGGGCGCTCAGCGCCAGGCGAAGACGGGCTGGTCGTACTTCGCCACCCGGGTGCCGCGGCCCCAGATCGCAACCTCGCGCAGCTGGTAGAGGATCGCGGCCGTGGGAGCGTGGATGTTCGTTCCGAGCAGGGGGATCGAGATCACTGGCCGGTCGCTCTCCGGGATGCGGTGAAGCCGGGGAACGTCCGGCCGATCGAGCTCTGCGAGCGGCACGCGATAGACGGCGGCGACTTCGTTCGGATTGGCTTCGAGGCGGCAGCCGTGGCCCGCCCACACGACTACTGGCGTGATCACGTATCCGGAGCGGGTCGGGTAGTCGTCCAGCAGCCCGAGCACGTCGCCGTCGCCGACTCCGAGGCCGACCTCCTCGGCGAGCTCCCGCCGCGCAGCTTCCTCGGGCGTCTCCCCCGGGTCGAGGCGGCCGCCCGGAAGCGCCCATTGGCCGCTGTGGGCGCGCAACCCGGCAGCGCGGCGGGTGAGCACGAAGCAGGCCGCTCCCGCGTCGTCGGCCACGAGCGTGAGGGCGACCGCCGCGGGCCGGAGCCCGTCTCCCCGGTGGGAGCGGATCTCGAAGGCGGCGAGGTTCGCACGGACTCGGTCCCGCAGGGCGTCGTCGTAGCGGTTGTGGGGAGCGGACATCGGTCTAGCATACCGGAACCTCCCGGCTGACAGCCGCGCCCTAGTGTCCTGAGTTGGAGATCCGCTTACAAAAGGCGGCCACCGATTCGAGGATTTCGTCGGCGGACTTGGTCCAAACGAAGGGCTTCGGATCCTCGTTCGAGACCTCCAGAAACTCGCGGATTGCGCTCTCGAGCTGACGAGTGCTTCGATGGACGCCGCGGCGCAGCTGCTTCTGCGTGAGCTCGGCAAACCAGCGCTCTACGAGATTGAGCCACGACGCGCCGGTAGGCGTGAAGTGGAGGTGAAAGCGGGGATGCCTCGCCAACCAGCGCTGGATTGCCGGAGTCTTGTGCGTGGCATAGTTGTCAAGAACGACGTGGACGTCTAGGGATTCGGGCACTTCGTCGTCGATGCGGATCAGAAACTTGCGGAACTCGACCGCACGGTGGCGGCGATGGAACTGCCCGATCACCCGACCCGTGGCCAGGTCGAGCGCGGCAAACAGCGAGATGGTTCCGTGCCGCGTGTAGTCGTGCGCGTGGCGTTCCGCCTGGCCGGGACGCATCGGCAGTAGCGGCTGGCTGCGATCGAGCGCCTGGATCTGCGATTTCTCGTCGACACACAGCACCATGGCCTTGTCCGGCGGGTGCAAATACAAGCCTACGACGTCGCGCACCTTCTCGATGAACAACGGGTCCTTCGAGAGCTTGAAGGTTTCACTGCGGTGCGGCTGAAGCGCGAAGGCCCGCCAGATCCGACTCACCGCGCTCTGGCTCATCCCCGTGGCCTTCGCCATCGAGCGCGTACTCCAGTGCGTCGCTCCGCGCGGCGTGGACTCCAGCGTCTTCGCGATCGCTCGCTCGACGTCGGCATCGGAGATTCGGCGCGGGGCCCCGGGACGCGGCTCATCGAGCAGCCCGTCGAGGCGGCGATCCACGAAGCGTTGCCGCCACTTCCCCACCATTTGGCGCGTGACACCGAGTTCCTCGGCGACGACGCTGTTGTTCTTGCCTTCTGCACAGCGCAGCACGATCCGTGCGCGCAGGGCCAGAGCCTGTGCCGTCTTCGGCCGGCGGGACCAGCGCTGCAGCGCCTCCCGCTCGCTCGGTGCGACCACCAACCTCGCCTTCGGTCGTCCCATCATCCCTCCCCCTCATGATAAGAGTCGGGAGATGGATAGCATATTTAGTTATAGCACTTTTGACTCACGACACTAGCTGATCTGTGCCTTTGGGAGGCGCAGGTTGTCGATGAAGGGGTAACGATTGAAGAGCTTCGAAGAGAGTTGGTCGCGGAGATGGTTCGGGTACGCCAAGCACGGCGCGCGGAGAAGCAGCGCAAGGATCTGAGAATCCAGGTTGAAGATGAGCTGGATTGACCGAACTCAGAGCACGGGAGGATAGGGAGGGCACGGGGAAATCTATCAGTGCAATTACATCGAGTAAGTGGGTGCTTCTCAACTTCCAAGGGATGTTATGCGCTCCTAGCCAAATTCCCAGGTGGCAGGGACCTTTCCCGAAGTGTCGGCTCCACCGCTGTCGGAGAACTGTTCCCGAAACGTCTGAGGTCTATTTCTCTCAGAGTGGTAGGGGACTTTTCGGGAACGGTCTTACGGCT
>JBDHCY010000358.1:0-3587 GCA_039591795.1 Gemmatimonadota bacterium
GCGGTGACCGCCAGCGTGGGAATGCCGTAGCGGATTCCCATGTCGACGAGCCGCGTCATGTTGATGATCGACTGCTTCTCGTACTCGCCGCCGATGAAGACCTGCACGGCCATGATCCAGGCGGTGCGCGCCATCGTTCACGAGAACGAGACGCCCGAGAAGGCCTTCGATCTCTACAACACGCTGAAGAGTCAGTAGACGCAGGATCGCAGGTCAGTTCAACTTGCCGAGGATCACGGCGCTGGTCGGGACCCCCACGCCCGACGTGACCAGCACGTGGTCGCTCTTCTTCGGCTGGTTGATCGAGGTGCCGCGGATGAGGCGAACCCCTTCGTTCACCCCGTTCAATCCCTGAATATGCGCCTCGCTGAGCTGGCCTCCATTCGTGTTGCAGGGGAGCCGCCCTTCCAGGTCCAGAGCCCCGCCCTTGACGAACTCGTGCGCCTCTCCGCGCTTGCAGAACCGGAACGACTCGAGCTGGAAGAGGACGATCGAGGTGAATGCGTCGTAGAGCAACGCCGCGTCGATGTCGCCCGGTCCCAGGCCACTCTGCTCGTAGCACTGGTCGGCGACGAGGTCGTACTCGGGCATGCAGGCGATGTTCTTCCGATAGAAGCTGGTCATGACCTCCTGGTCGTAGGCCGCTCCCTGCGCCACGCCGCGGACGAGCGCGGGCGGGTTTGGGAGGTCTCGTGCGCGCTCCGCGCTGGTGACCACGAAGGCGCAGCCTCCATCGGTTTCCATGCAGCAGTCGTAGAGCCGGAGTGGTTCCGCGATCCAACGCGAGTTGTAGTAGTCCTCCGCCGTGAGGGGCCGCTCGTAGAAGATCGCGTTGGGGTTGTTGACCGCGTGCTTGCGGGTCGTCACCGCAATCTCGGCGAGGCACTCGTCCGTGGCTCCGTACTCGTACATGTAGCGCTGTGTGAACATGCCCACCCAGCTTGGCGGGGTCAGGAGCCCGTACGGCGTGTACCAGCCCCAGTGAACCTGATCGGTCGAAAGGGGGCCGCCCGCGACGCCGGGCCTCATCTGGATCCCCGAGCGTCCGTTCAGCGCCCGATAACCCACGACGGCTTTGCACATCCCGGTCGTGATCGCCATCACGGCTTGATGGACGAGGCTCATCGCGCCGCCGATACCGTGCGGGACGCGGGAGAAGAACTTGAGTTCCCGGGTGCCCAACCCGCGCGCCACTGCGATCTCGTCGCTCCCGTCGATCGTGAACGTCACCATGCCGTCGATGTCCGAGAGCTTCAGCCCAGCCTCGTCGATGGCCGCTTTCACGCACTCGACGGTGAGCTGGAGCTCCGACCGGCCCGAACACTCGGAGAACTCGGTCTGTCCGATTCCCACGATGGCACATTCGTCCTTGATGGAAGTCGGCATGCTCTACTCCTGGTTCACCGGACGGAAGAGTGGCAGCTTCAGCGTTTCGTCCACGTTTCCGATGCTCACCTCCACCGGGATCCCGATCTTCACGTCGCCGGGCTCGATCCCGACGAGGTTCGAGACGATCCGTGTTCCCTCCTCGAGCTCGATCACCGCGACGACCAACGGGTACTCGTAGCCCGGGAACGGCGGGCGGTGTACGACCACGAAGCTGTAGACGATTCCCCTGCCGCTCGCGATCACGTGATCCCACTCGAGCGATTGGCACTTCCAGCACATTGGCCGCGGCGGGTGGCGCAGCGTGCCGCACTCCTTGCATCGCTGGATGGGCAACTCGCCTTCGTTGATTCGGTCCCACCACCATCGGTTGTCGTGCCCGATGACCGGTCGCATTCGTTGCACCGCTGCCGGCGCATCCCCGCCGGTGGCAGCGTTCTTCTCGGTCTCTTCCTTGGACAAGTCACTCATCTGGGTCTCCTGGGTGGCTCCGGTCGGCAACGCCCCGCCTCGAGCTCGGTCACGCGGGTCGAGTGCCAGTTCACGATCTTCGTCAGTTCAACTTGCCGATGATGATGGCGCTGGTCGGCATGCTCGCGCCGGACGTGACCAGCACGTGATCGGTCTTCTTCGTCGGCTGATTGACCGAGGTGCCGCGGATGAGGCGAACGCCTTCGGCCAAACCGTTGATTCCGTGAACATATCCTTCGCTGAGAAGACCGCCGTGCGTGTTGCAGGGAAGCCGTCCGTCCAGGTCCAGCGTCCCGCCCTTGACCCACTCGTGTGCCTCCCCGCGTTTGCAGAAGCGGAACGACTCGAGCTGGAAGAGGATGATCGAGGTGAATGCGTCGTAGATGATCGCCGCGTCGAGGTCGTCGGGTCCCAGGCCGCTCTGCGCGTAGCACTGATCCGCAACCAGATCGTACTCGGGCAGGTAGGTGATGTTCTCTCGGTAGAAGCTGGTCATGACCTCCTGGTCGAAGGCCGATCCCTGCGCCGCGCCGCGGATGACCGCGGGCGGATGCGGGAGGTCCTTTGCGCGCTCGGCGCTGGTGACCACGAAGGCGGCGCCTCCGTCGGTTTCTATACAGCAGTCGTAGAGTCGGAGCGGTTCCACGATGAAAGGCGCGTCGTAGTAGTCCTCCATCGTGATGGGTTTGCCGTAGAAGAGCGCGATCGGATTGTTGGCCGCGAACTTGCGCTGCGTCACCGCGATCTCGGCGAGGCCTTCGTCCGTGGCGCCGTACTCGTGCAGGTAGCGCATGGTGTGCATGGCGACCCAGCACGCCGGGGTCAGGAGTCCGTACGGCATGTACCAGCCCCACGAAATCCGGTCGGTCGTCTCGGGTCCTTCCGCAACCCCCGAGCTGTAACGCGCCCCCGAGCGTCCGTTCATCGCCCGGTAGCCCACGACGGCCTGGCACATCCCGCTTGCGATCGCCATCACGGCCTGGTGGACGAGGCTCATCGGGGCGCCGCCACCGTGCGGCATGCGGCTCAACAGTCTGAGTTCGGGGATACCCACCGTGCGCGCCACTTCGATCTCGTCGACGTGGTCGAGCGTGAAGCCCGTCATACCGTCGATGTCCGTCGGCTTCAGCCCGGCGTCTTCGATGGCCGCCTTCACGCACTCGGCGGCGAGCTGAAGCTCCGACCGACCCGAAAGCTTGGAGATCTCGGTCTGCCCGATTCCTGCGATGGCACATTCGTCCTTGATGGAAGTCAGCATGCTCTACTCTCCCGTCGGCGGGCCGGAGCATAGAGAAATGAACCCTCCTCTGCAGTGAAGGGGCCCGATATCGAGGGTAGGGATCGGCGGAGTCGATGCGGGGAGCGCTGCGCAACAGCGCGAGCGGCACCCCGAGAGCCCCCGAACGGGGGCAATTTCAAGGGCCCGGCGGCGCCCGCGCCGTGCGGTTGGACTCGCGTGGTCGCTGCGAGACCCGCCGATGGTCGCCGGGGCGGCTGGCTCACGCCCCGTGGGGCCGGAGTCGGATCAGTCGTCGCAGCTGGGGAGCTCTCCGAAGTCCCACTCGCACTCTGCCAGCTCTCGCCGAGCAGGTGCCAGCGGTGGAGCCCGGGACGGCAGGTGTCGGCTGGCCAGCTAGAATTCGCGGCTGTACGGAAATGGTGAACCCCAGATTTCTCGGGAATATCTGTATGCAGAGCATAACCAGCACCGAAGAAAACCAGCGGTTTCT
>JBDHCY010000359.1:0-3581 GCA_039591795.1 Gemmatimonadota bacterium
TGGGGTGGTCACGGACACCACGACGCTGACGCCGGTGCCGTTTGCCAGCGTCGTGATCGAGGGAACGCAGCGCGGGACGACCACGTCCGGCGACGGTACGTTCCTGATCACTGGCGTTCCCGCGGGGGCTCATCGGCTCACGGCGCGTGTCATCGGGTACGGTCCCCAGACGCTAGAGATCACGGTCACCGCCGGGCAGACGACGACCGTGACCTTCTCGCTGGCGCGTCAGGCCGCCGTGATGGAGGAGATCGTGGTGACCGGCTACGGCTCCCAGCGCCGCGCGGCCATCACCGGATCGGTCGCGACCGTGGACGCCGACGAGGCCAACGTTGGCGTCACCTCGAACGCGAACGACCTGATGCAGGGACGGGTCGCCGGCATGCAGATCACGCAGAACCACGGCGAGCCCGGTGCCGGTGTGCAGCTCCGAATCCGCGGCGGGACGTCCATCAGCGGTTCGAGTGAGCCGCTCTACGTGGTCGACGGCGTCGTCGTCCAGACTCTGCCGACCGAAGCAGAGGGGATCGGCATCGGGGGATCACCTGCGCTGGCTCGCAACCCCCTGAACCTCATCAACCCGTCCGACATCGAGACCATCACCGTGCTCAAGGATGCCGCCGCAGGTGCCATCTACGGTGCCCGCGGTGCCAATGGCGTCATCCTGATCGAGACGAAACAGGGCCAGGCGGATCGGACGACCTTCGAGTACGACGGCTACGTGTCGTTGGCGAACGCGGCGCAGTCGCTCGACGTGCTCGACGGAGCGCAGTACCGACAGTTCATTCAGGACCAAGTCTCCGCTGGCACCTTGCCGGCGTCCCGTCTCGATGAGCTCGGGTCCGCGAACACGAACTGGGAGAATGAGGTCACCCGCCAGGCGGTCACACATAACCACAACTTCGCTTTCTCCGGCGGGACGGCGTCTACGCAGTATCGCGCGTCCATCAATTACATGAACCAGGAGGGCGTGTCGCTGAGCAGCGGCCTCGAGCGCATCCAGGGGCGGCTCAACGCGACGCACTACACGTGGGACGACCGGCTGCAGATGCGGCTCAACCTGACGGCCTCCCACATCGAGAACGACTATCTCCCGTTCGAGAACACGGGCGGGTTCGAAGGTGGCGTGTTCCAGAACATGACCGTCTTCAACCCGACACGGCCTGTCATGGTGACCGATACGGCGACCGGCCAGCAGGAGTTCTTCGAGATCGGGACCGGCCGGCAGTCGGTGCGCAACCCGGTGGCGATGGCGAACCAGGTCGCAGACCTGGCTGGCACGACCCGGGTGCTCGGTAACGTCCGGGCGCAAGTCGACATCGCGCCGAGCCTCAGCGGTCAGCTGGTCCTGGGCGTGGATCGCTCCGAAAGCGTGCGGCGCACGTACATCCCTGGCGCCAGTCCGGTCGGGGCGGAGTGGAACGGGCGTGCGCTCCAACAGGGGCGTGATCTCACGGCCATCACGTTGCAGGGGCTCCTCACCTTCGACCGGAGCTTCGGCATCGCCCAGGAGCACGAGCTCGAGGTGGTTGGTGGGTACGAGTACAACGACTACAGCCAGTCCGGATTCGGGTCGGAAGCGCGCGACTTCCTCACCGACGCGTTCAGCTTCGACAATCTGAGCGCCGGAGCTCAGCTCGTGACCCCATCTTCCTTCAGGAATGAATGGCGCCTGATCGGGTTCTTCGGCAGAGCGACCTACGGTTTCAGGGATCGCTACTTCCTGACCGGCGTGCTCCGCTACGACGGATCGACCCGGTTCGGAGCCGACAACAAGTGGGGGACGTTCCCGGCCCTCTCGGCGTCGTGGCGGCTCAGCCAAGAGCGCTTCATGCTCAACTCGCCGTTCTCCGAGCTGCGCCTCCGCGCGGGCTACGGCGCGCAGGGCAACGACGCGGCCGTCCCGTATGCCTCCCTGGTCCTGTTGCAGCCGAGTGATCAAGCGAGCTACCCGATCGGAGATCAGAAGGTCGTCGGCGTGTCGCCGGTCACGAATGCCAACCCGGATCTCAAGTGGGAGCAGACGTCGATGTTCAACATCGGCGTCGACTATGGGTTCTCGGGCAACCGGATCGCGGGCAGCCTCGAGTACTACGTGAAGAACACGACGGACCTGCTGCTCGACGTCACGGTACCGCAGCCTGCGGCCGCGAGCACGCGACTCGAGAACATCGGCGAGATCCGGTATCGCGGCCTCGAGGCCACCCTCGACGCTCTGCTCGTAACAAAGCCGAACTTGAGCGTCGACGCCGGACTCGTCTTCGCAGCGGAGACGAACGAGGTCCTGAATCTGGGCGAGAGTTTCCAGTTCATCACGACCGGCGGAGTGAGCGGTCAGGGGCAGTCGGGGCAGGTCTCCCAGCGCATCCTTCCGGGCCAGCCCCTCGGGACGTTCTTCGGCCCGGAGTTCGTAAGCGTCGACGACCAGGGCAAGCAGGTATTCAATGACTACGACGCAGACGGCAACCTCGTCGGCCAGACCACGTCGGTGGGCAGCGACGACTTCGTCGTGCTCGGAGATGCCAATCCCGACTTCGTGATGGGCATTCGCAGCACGGTGCGGTGGGGTCAGTTCGACGCCAACATCCTGTTCCGCTGGGAGCAGGGCGGCCTGGTGTTCAACAACACCGCACTCGTCTATGCGACGAAGGGCAACGCGCTGCAGGACAAGAACTTCCTGGCCTCGGCCCTGAGCGACCCGACCGGCATCAACGAGCCGTCCATCTATTCGTCGCGCTGGCTCGAGAGCCGCTCCTTCTTCCGTCTTCAGAACATCACACTGGGCTACACCTTCAACCTGCCCGGCCTGATGTCGGGCATGGGCAACACGGCACGGGCGTATGTTTCGGCCGACAACCTGTTGCTCCTCACGGGCTACTCCGGCTACGATCCGGAGGCCCACTCGGCGTCTGGTCTGGCCTCGCGCGGCATCGACTATCTCAGCTACCCGCGCGCGCGGCTCTTCAGCGCCGGCATTCGGTTGGGGTTCTGATGCGGGCCCCACCGCGACGGGCACATGCCCCCGACGGCTACGAGCCGAGAGGCCTACGCGATGTGGAGAGCATTCGTCACTCTTGCGACGGGCGGGATCTCATGAACACACGACGTTTTTCCGGCGCGGTCGGAGCGGCGAGGCGCCTCACGCGCCTGCTTGCCACGCCAGCCCTGGCGCTGCTCGTGGTGCAGGGGTGCACGAATCTGGACGAGAATCCGACCAGCTCCATCACCCCGGGCAACTTCAACCAGAACGAGGCGGAGGTGCTGGGGAGTCTGGCCGCGATTTACGCCAATATGGCGACGGCCGACAATGGCGGTGCGCTCTGGAGCTACTTCAATCTGAGTGAAATCAGCTCCGACGAGATGATCGTGCCCACACGCGGCCAGGACTGGTTCGACAATGGCCGGTGGCTGGAGATTCACCGTCAGACCTGGACCGCGAACAGCGCCTCCGGGCTCGACGACATCAACGGGGCATGGGTCGTGCCGTTCCGCGGTGTCACACAGGCGAACGTTCTACTCGAGGCGCTCCCGAATGTCGCCGTGGCAAATAAGGCGGCCGTCGAAGCCGAGATCCGGACGCT
>JBDHCY010000360.1:0-3580 GCA_039591795.1 Gemmatimonadota bacterium
CTCCGGCTCCTCCCACGCGGGAAACTCCACCTCGCGTTCGGGTCTCGAGGGACGGCGCCAGGCGCCCCACCGGCCGCGCCCCATCCGTTCGTCCACCTCGGGCCCGAGATCGCTCAGGAACCGTGACGGGAAGCCGGGGCGGAACTCGCCCCCCCGGCGGCGGGCCGCCGCCCAGGTGACCGAGAGCCGGTCACGCGCGCGCGTGAGCCCCACGTAGCAGAGCCGTCGCTCCTCTTCCTCGCCATCGGGGGTCTCGGCACTGCGCGAGAGGGGGAGGAGACCGTCTTCCGCACCCGCGACGATCACGACATCCCACTCCAGCCCCTTCGCGTTGTGGAGCGTCGTCAGCGTCACCCCTTCGTCGTCGCCCTCCACCCGATCTGTCGAAGTCAACAGGGCAGCCTGTTCGAGGAATCGCGCCAGTGGTGTGCCGTTTTCGTCGTCCGTTTCTCCACCCACCTCCGACCACTCGGCCGCACTCGCGATCAGCTCGCGTACGTTCTCCCAACGGTCGATGCCGTCCCCCTCGAGCTCCGCCAGGTGCTCGTCGTAGTGGACGGCCTCGACGAGGTGTGCGAGCACGGTTGCCGGAGTCGCCTCGCGGCTCAGGGTGCGGAGCCCATCGAGCAGCTCGGCGAACCGGCGCAGCGCCGCCGCCGAGCGGGAGCGGACACCCGCGGCTGCTTCCGGGGTGGCGGCGGCCGAGGCGAAGGAGAGACCGGCGGCTCGCGCGTGCCCGGACAGCTGCTCGAGCGTCGCCGCACCGACTCCGCGACGAGGCACCTGCACCGCCCGGAGGAACGCGGCATCGTCTTGGGGGTTGACGACCACGCGCAGATAGGCGAGCAAATCCTTCACTTCTCGACGCTCGTAGAAGCCGACCGCGCCGACGACACGATACGGAATGCCGAGACGCCGAAACGCCTCTTCGAACGCGCGCGACTGTGCATTGGTGCGGTAGAGTACGGCCGTATCGCGATACGATTCGCCGCGCGCATGCGCCTCCGCGAGCTCGCGCGCGACCCACTCCGCTTCGTCTCGCTCGTCGCCCGCCGCGTACACCGTGACGGCCACGCCGCCGGGTCGCGTCGTGCTGAGCGTCTTGCCGAGGCGTCCGGTGTTCCCCGCGATCACCGTGTTCGCCGCATCGAGAATGGGTCGAGTGGAACGGTAATTCTCCTCGAGCCTGATGACGGTCGTGCCCGGGAAATCACGTGAGAAGTCGAGCATGTGGCGTACGTCCGCCCCACGCCACCCGTAGATCGCCTGATCGTCGTCACCGACCACGCACAGGTTTCCGTGTCGCATGGCGAGGAGTCGCACCAGGTCGTATTGCGCGCGGTTGGTATCCTGAAACTCGTCCACGAGCACGTGCCGGAAGCGCCCTTGCCACACGGCGAGCCGATCAGGGTTTTCCCGAAACAGCGTGAGGGGATGGATGAGGAGATCGTCGAAGTCCATCGCGTTGGCCGAGCGCAGCGCTTCGCCCATGAGCGCGTAGACGCGTGCTGCCGTCCGCGTGAGCGGATCGAACGCCTCTCGCTCGAGCTCGGCCGGCGGGATCATGCGATTCTTTGCGTGCGAGATGATGCTACGGATCGCACGTGGCGGATAGGCCTTCGGCGAGCAGTCGATTCGCTCGAGGAGCCGGCGGACCAGCGATACCTGGTCGTCCTCGTCGTAGATGGTGAACCCCGGTGCGAACCCGAGCCGGGTGGCCTCGATCCGGAGGAGTCGCGCGGCCAATGCGTGAAAGGTGCCGATCCACAGACCCCGAGGCTCGAGCCCGAGCAGCGCCTCGACGCGCTCGCGCATCTCGCGCGCGGCCTTGTTCGTGAAAGTGACGGCGAAGATCTGATGCGGTGCGGCGGCGCCACGCTCGATCAGGGTCGCGATCCGCGCCGTCAGCATCCGGGTCTTGCCGGTACCCGCTCCCGCGACGACGAGGAGTGGCCCAGACGGGTGTGCCACCGCGCGCTGTTGCGCGTCGTTGAGCACGAGGGTCATTGGGACTCGACGGGAAGCTCGAGACAGAACACGGCACCGTGTTCGCTCGGCTCGAGCAAGAGCGCCCCGCCATGCTGATCGGTCACGATACGGTCGGCGAGCGCGAGACCGATACCCCAGCCTCCGGTCTTGGTCGTCACACCAGGCTCGAAGAGGGCACTCCGGACCTCCACTGGCACACCGGGACCGTCGTCCATCACGCGCACCCGGCCGGTCTTGCCATCGGTCTCGACACGCAAGGTGACGCGACCGCCTCGACCGCTCAGCGCGTCGACGGCATTGCGGACGAGCGCCTCCAGCGCCCATTCCAACAGCACCCGATCGCCGCGCACCACCGGACCGGGGCCGTCGGCCTCGACCGAGAGGTCGATCCGATGCGCGAGCCGCGGCAACCGGGTCCGGCTATACGCCGCAACGCGCTCGACCAACGTCCCCAACCCCACGGGCTCGATCCGGGTCGCGCGCCCCATGCGTTCGAAGCGCTGCGCCACCCGCTGCAAGTAGTCCAGGTCGGCCTCGAGGTGCTCGCCGACGGTGCGTGCCGGTGCGGGCATCTCACGGAGATGTTCGATCCAGCCAGCCAGACTCATGAGCGGTGTGCCCATCTGGTGGGCCGTCTCGCGCGCCATCGCGACCCAGAGGCGGTCGCGTCCCGACGCCCGCACGGCGCCCGCCGCACGAGCTGCAACCGCCACGATCAGCACCAGCGCCGCGATCTCCATGGCGAAGACGACCTTGAGCCGCCCGGAGACGGGGAGTGAGCCGTAGTGGACGATCCCGATCCCCTCTTGTACGAACGGCGGCTTCGCCCGATCGAGTCGGCGGGAATACTCGAGCACACGCGGGTCGGTGAGCGGCGCCTCGAACGGCAAGTTGTCGGCTGCGGTGACCCGACCCTCCGGATCAGTGATGACGACGGGAATGCCGAACTCGCGCACGCGGCTGGCGAGATCGAACAGTGCCTCCGTCTCGGCGCCCGGGCGCGGATCGTTGAGCGCTGCCAAGATCTGACCGAAAAGCCGGGAGCTCCGTTCGGCGTCCTGACTGAGGTGCCGGAAAAGCATCCAGCTCGACGCGACGTTGATGGTCGCCAGCGCAACGAAGAGAACGACGAGGAGCGCCGGGCTGCGCCGGCGAACCGGCTCGCTAGTGCGCCGCCGGGGCATCGACCCGCTCCGCACCCACGTACCCAGCGAGCGGTTCGGGCACGCGGATCGAGCCGTCCGGCTCCTGGTAGGTCTCCAGCAACGCGATCATCGTCCGTGGCAGGGCCAACCCGGACGCGTTCAGGGTATGCACCAGCTCCGGCTTGGCATCGGGCCGCGGCCGGTATCGCACGCTGCCGCGCCGCGACTGGAAGTCGGTGAAGGTGCTGCTGCTCGACACCTCGAGCCACGCTCCCATCGCCGGGGCCCAGACCTCGAGATCGTAGGTTTTCGCGCTCGCGAAGCCCAGGTCGCCTGCCGCAAGGAGGACCACGCGATATGGCAGCCCGAGCGCCCGCAGCACGGCCTCGGCGTGCCCGGTCATCAGCTCGTGTTGAGTCGGAGAATCCTCAGGCCGGCAGAAGCGC
>JBDHCY010000361.1:0-4402 GCA_039591795.1 Gemmatimonadota bacterium
GATCGCGATGCCACCGCTGGCGAGACGTCCCGCCGAGGTAGTGCGCGTATGAGCGAGGTGTGAATTCGTCGTACGTGCCGACCATTTCGATCGGGCGCCCAGTCCCGCGGTCATACAGGGTGAGATCGACCGCCGCGCCGCGGTTGTGGCGTGAGCCACTTGCCGGGTCGGCGACGAAAAGGCGCAGACTGTCCGGCGTGGCGTCCCAAAACATCTTCGTGACGTACCACGGGCGATAGGCGTCATGGACGAGGAGACCCAACCCGAAGCGCGCCAGCGCGCGATGGGCGCGGACGAGCGCTTCCGCTGCCGGCCGCTGGAGGAAGGCACGCGGTTCATCGTAGAAGACCGTGCCCATGAAGTTGTCCGTGCCTGAATAGCGGACGTCCAACCGAATCGTCGAGTCGAGCGTCACCAGCTCGACGAGGTCTGGCTCCCGCTTCTCCGTGCTCTCTACCGGCGGTGACGCGGCCAGCGCCTCCCCCTCGAGCACGTCGACTGGCCGCTGCGGCACGATCCGAAACGCCTCCCCCTCCCCCGGCTCGATGTCCCGGCGTGTGAAGACGACACTCGCCGCTTCCACTTCGGTGGCGCGACCGCTGGCGTCGCGCTGGAAGACGAGCCGCTCACCGTGGTAAAGACCGAAGCTCGGAAACGCGAACACGTCACCGCCCATATCCTCGAGCGGATAGTCGAAGAACCACTCGATCAGCGCGTGGAGCCGCTCGCCTCGCTCGAACACGAAGAGGGTATTGTAGTCCCACCCGTATTCGCCGATGAGGCCCCGCCATGCCGGCGGGACGTCCGGTGGAGGATCGGTGGCCACCTGACGCGTCACCGTGTCGCTGCCAATGACGAGCCGATCTTCGCCGACCGGATAGATCCAGCCGCCCTGATCGCTGACACCGTCGACGAAGAGCGTGTCGTTTCGGGTCTTCAGCTCGAAGGGCGAGCCGCCCCGGGTGAGCAGACCGAAGAGGCGGCCGTCCCAGTCGAAGAGGTCGATCCCTGCCGCACCGATCATGTACCGGCCCGCCAGCGTCCGGACACGCTCAAGGGGGATTGGTTCGGTGAGGGGAGGAACCTCGATCTCGTCGCCGCGGCGTGCCGCGAGCATCGCGCGCAACGCCGCGTCGGCGATCTGGTCGGTCACGGCGTTGGCCACGTCCCGGCTCGTCACGACGACGACTCCGAGCCGCTCCTCGGGCAGAAACGCAAGCTCCGTCGCAAAGCCGTAGATGGCACCGCCGTGTCCGATGCGCCGGTGCTCATCGAGCGTACCGATGGAAAACCCCAAGCCAGAGCCGCGCGTGGTTCCCGGCTCGGCGAACTGCGGCGTCCACATTTCCTCGAGTGTCGTCGTCTCCAGGATACGTGTTCCGTTCCGTTCTCCACCCGCGAAGAGCGCGCTCATGAATCGTCCGAGGTCGAGCACGGTCGAGTACATGCTGCCGGCTGGGGCCATGCCGAGCTCGAAGCGGGGCGCTTCGTACTCGCGACCATCGAACGCCCACATCGTCGCGGCAGCGAGATGTCGTGTCAGCGTTGGCTCAGGCGTGAATGCACTCGACGCCATGCCAAGGGGATCCAGCACCGCCGCCTTCACGTAGTCGGCGAACGGCGTGCGCTGGGTCACTTCGAGGACGTACCCAACGGTGGCGATCGCGGCGTTGGAGTACTTGACGCGAGTCTCTGGCTCGTAGACGAGCGCCGTTCCGGTCAGGCTCTGCACGGTCGCCGCGAGTGTCGGCTCGGTGTCGTCGAAGTAGTGTCCGACGGGCGGTTCACGAACGAGACCTGAACGGTGCGACATGAGTTGTCGCAGCGTGATCGGCCGATCCCACGGGTTTTCCGGCCTGAACGCGGGCAGGTACCGCTCGATCGGAGCATCTAGGTCGAGGTCCCCCCGCTCGACGAGCTGCATCACCGCGATGTCGGTAAAGAGCTTGGACACCGAGCCCACGCGGTACACCGTAGCGCCAGTGGCTCGGACGCTGTCGGCCGGACGCTCGTAGCCGAAACCGTGAGCCCACACGATCGAGTTGTCGTCGACCAGCGCGATCGAGAGCGCGGGAAGGTGCTTCGTCTCCGTCTGCCATTGGATGAACGGCGTGAGGGCGTCGGCAACGGCGGCGTAGTCGGCTCGTGCAGACACATTCGCCCGCTCCGCGCACCCGGTAACGCTCGCTGTCGCTGCGATGGCGAACAGCAGTGCGAGATGTCGCATGGCGCCCGAAGATGGTGTTTCGGGACGCTCTTCGCGAGGGGGTAGGTCGCCGAAATATCAGGTCCTGACCGTTTGCCCTCCCTCCTCATCGAGCGCACCCGACCGTACGAGCCGCTCGAGGAGGCGGCGGCCGTCCGCGGCCACCTCCGCGAGCTGGTCTTCGAGATGCGCAATCTCGGTGAGCACGTGCCGCACGCCGTGCATCTCATGCACCAGCCCCGGCCGCCCAGCGTCGAGCGCCTCCCGCTCGAGACGACCCATGTGCTCTTTCGCCGTTGCCGTCACGTTCTCCAACCGAGTCCCCACGTCGACCATCCGAGCGATCGTCCGCTCGAGGTCTGCGAGAATGTGATCGACCCGGTCGAGGAACACGTTGAGATCGTGCGCGAGATCGCCGAACTCGTCGGTGGATCGCACCTGCGCCCGCAGCGACATCCCGGCTTCGCCCTTCGCGAGTCGGGCAACCGCGGATCGCAACGACAGGAGCGGCTCCATCAGGGCACGGAGCAGGAAGAAGAGAATCACCGAATGGAGGAGCACCTTCACGACGTTGATGCCGCCCGTGATCCGCGCCTCGGCCCACAGGTCGCTGAGCCGCGTATCGAGGTAGTTCCGCACGGTCACCGTCCCCAGCACGTCCCCGACGCGTGCCTGGCTGTGGCACTGGAGACAGAGCTCCCCTGCACGCAACTCGACCCGCGACTCGGCGTGTCGGCCCGAGGGCCATTCCGCCGGGAGCCCTCGCGGCGTAAAACCGAACAGGCTCTCAATCGATGTGGTGGTCACGTCAGTCGGCTCGATCGCGATCTCGAGGCCGGACCGCCGAAAGCTGCGCTGGAGAATGGGATAGACCGTGCGCGACGCGACCGGGCCGCCGCGGTTCAGCATGATCGACCGCACGTCGGTAGCCAGCCGCTCCGCGGCCAGTTCGGTTTCTTCTCGTGCCTCGGTCCGAAAATCGTAGAGCACGACGCCCAACCTCAGAACCACCTCGACGACGGCGACGCCAAGTGTGAAAAGCGCGAACGACGCGACCATCCGGAACAGAAACGACTGGTCAAAGCGTCCCAGTTTTGTGAGGTCGGGCAGCCGGCGAGTAGAGCTAGGCACGTGAGTCCGGGCCGTGGTGATAGGATTGGTACGGTGTGAACGTCCCAACACGCTCCCGAGTTTCCGCGCTCACTTGCGGCTCGTCCCGACCTCCACGAACATCGTCTCCACGTCGGGTCTGGTCCGACCTGCTTCCCTACTCGAGTCTTGCAATCATGGCGGCAACATGACGAAGAGCCGAGCGGGTGGCCGCTCGGCTCTACCGGCGGCAGGATGTCCTTGAAGACCTCTCCGTAGATGGCCCACACGGTCACGAAGAGGGCACCGACGATCGGCCCGATGATGAAGCCCGTGGCGCCGAACAGCACGAGGCCCCCGAGCGTCGTGAGCAGAATGAGGAGATCGGGCATCTTCGTGTCCCGGCCGACGAGCCAGGGGCGCATGAGGTTGTCGACCATTCCGACGACCGTGGCACACCAGATGAGCAGCAGCGTGGCGGCCAGCGAATGCCCGACGGCGTACAGATAGATCACGGCTGGCACCCAGACGAGAGCCGTGCCGACCCCAGGGATGATCGAGAGCACGATCATCACCGCCGTCCAAAACGCCGATCCGCCGATCCCTGCGAGGAAAAACGCTGCGCCCGCCAGGCCTCCTTGGACGATGCCGATGATGAAGGTGCCCTTGATCGTCGCCCGTGCGACTGAAATGAACTTCCCGACCATCCGCTCTTCCTGCTCGGACGCGAGCGGCATGTAGTAGAGCCACCGATCCAGCAACGCCCGGCCGTCCATCAAGAAGAAGAACATCGCATAGAGCATGATGAACAGCATCAGAAAGAAGATCGCTGTACCCCGAGCCGCCGACGCGAGTAGGCGGACCACGAGCGTCCCCACGTTGCCGACCAGCTCGCCGAGTTTGGTGACGATCTGGTTTTGATACGGCTCGAACCGATCGAGGAGATCTCCGACGAACGGGATCCGCGCGAGGAGTTGCTCCAGCTCGGCTCCCCCTGCCACTTGCCGCTGGATCCACGGTTCGACGGTACGGCTGAGCTGCACGCCCTGCGCCGCAACGACCCCCAAGAACGCCGTCAGCGGAATCACGATCACGAAGAGGACGACG
>JBDHCY010000362.1:0-3511 GCA_039591795.1 Gemmatimonadota bacterium
CGAAAGATGAAGCACCTGCTGATCGGTGAGATGGTCGTGCGGATCCGTGAAGCCCAAGGAGTACTCGACGCTGTGTCGCTGGATACCGCAGTCGCCGGCGACCTGTTTGGCACCTTCCACCGACGTGGCCACGTTCACCGAGAGCCCGAGATCGGCGTCGATCACGTCCCGGAGGCAGGCGGCGGCCTGCTCGCGCGAGTCGAACACCGCCGCGACGGTTCGCAGTGAATGGACGCTGTCGATGACGGTCTCGTGGTCGGGGTCGATCGACCGGGCCCAGTGGACCGCCGGTCTGAGTCCTCGAGAGGGGTGATGGCTACCGAGCTCGGAGTTTCCCAGGCTCACGGGCCGGTGCCTCGCACAGATCTCGAGGAAGGTCTTGAGCTTATCGACGGCTCCCTCGTCGTTCTTCCCCTTGCAGGGAATCGCGAAGATGATGTAGTCGTCTTCGAAGCTCTGCGCGCTACCGTACCGGTGCAACGTGTTCGTCACGTGTGTCCTCTCGACGTTGGACGTTGGTCACCCTGCCGAGTCCCATGTTGGTCTTGGCACGCTCGAAGCTGTAGCCGAGATTCGCGAGTAGCGGAGCGAGCACGTCGTCTTCACCATCTTGTCCGCAGCGCGTGGCGACGCCAACCGCCACGACGGTGTCGATCCGCTTTGATACCGAGAACACCGTCTCGAGTACCGTCGGCACTTCGTCTGCGCTCGTCTTGATCTCGACGATCGCCGAGAGGATCTTCTCGCCGAGGATATCGCTTTTGATCGTGCCTGTGGCTCGATCGGTCATGAGGTGCGTGATCGGATTCTTGGCCTCGAAGGCGACGCCAGACTCCGCGAGGGCCATCGTCATCGTCTGGATGTGGTGGAACCGCACGCCGACGCCGGGCCGCCCGAACTCGATCACGTAGCCCACATCGCCCACATCGACGCGGTGGGTGACGTCGTTGGTCTTGACCTCCTCCGTACCGCGGCCGTGGATGCCGGTGGAGCTGTGCTCGACCAAGGGATCGCTGAACGCCCGACGGACGAGGCGCGGCCACGACAGTTCGTCCATGACGAATGCGGCCGTTGGGCAGACATCGGGCTCGGGCTCGAACCGGAACCGCAGGACCTTCGCGACCCCGCGCACGGCTCTCACGAGGGTGGGGTGCAAGTGCTCCTGGCTCATGCCGCGGTAGCAAGTTCCGCATTCCACGCACTCGTCGTCGTGGATGACCGCACGATTGATGGAGGGGTCGACGTAGATGGCGCCCATGGGACAGACCGGAATGCAGTTGGCGCACGCGACGCACTTCCTGGGATCTATCCGCACTGCGCACCCCCCGGCGGCATCGGCAGGCGTAAGATGGCGCTACGGCCCAGGGTTGGAAACAGCCCGCCCGAGGCGGGTTCGGTCACGCCTCCAGCTCGAGGATCAAGGTGGCGATCTCCTCGCGCGTGAACTTGTTGAGCTGGACGATGCGGGCGTCCTGCCGCATGTCTCGAGGGATGAGGTGCATCGCGTCTTCGCGGCTGTCGAGCTCGGCGATGAGCCAGGCGCAGTGGACGCCATCGTCGCAACCCCAGTCGGCGTGCGTGACGAAGTGCGACCCGAACTCGTCGATCGCGTGCAGAGAGCGGATGCAGGCAACTCGCTCGTCACCATGGGGCAGCTCGATTAGATACCGAGGCATGCTGTAGCTTCCTTCGTTGAATGGTTGTACTCGGATGTGCCCGGCGGCGAGGGTGCACTCCACTCAGGCTCCGCACGACCCCAAATGTGCGACCTCTGACCGTTCGTCGGCAATCGCTCGGCCTCCAACTCTTTGCAGATCGACCCGCCTTGTGGCTTCTCCGGCACCAACCTCCATTCTAGCATATCTTCCACCGCCGTCACGGATGAGCGCTGAGTCGCGCGATTCGATTCTCCGCTTCGTCCACCATGTCCCGGAAGATCGAGTCGGGGTCCGACCAAAGCTCGAGGAACCGAGTGTAGTGTGAGAGCGCAGCGTCCCACTCTCCTCGCCCCTCCAGGATCTCGCCGCGGTAGAAATGAGACGGAGCCACGTAGATGAGATCGAGCGGCGTCGTGTACTCGAACGTCCCGAACCACCGGAGCGCCTCATCGTCACTCCCGGTCAACTGCAGGGCCCGTGCGCGGAGAAAGCGCTCGAGACCGAGCGAGTAGAACGGGGATGCGACGTTGAGCTGGTGCCAGGTCTCGAGACGTAGGTCGTTCAAGAGTGCCGCCGCACGCCCCGTGTCACCCGCCATCATGCTGAGCCCCGCGCGCAGCCCCACGGCCAGATCCCGGCCCAGCGTGTTGGACGCGTCGGGCAGCGGGAGTGATTCGAGCTCGTTCAGGTATCGTGTCGCCGCCTCCCCGTCTTCCAAGCGGATACTGAGCCGCCCCACGAGATAGGCACGCAGCGCCGCGTGCAGGTCGTTGTGCACCGAGTACCACACGAGAGGCGAGGCCGCCGGAGGAGAAATCGGTAGCGAGCCGAGCCGCTGCCGCGTGTCCTCGAGCTGGTCGCCGGGCGGAGAAAGAAACGGCGCGTTGAGGAGGAGTGCGCGGTATTCGATCGCGCTACCGGCATCCACCCGTGCGGCGGCGTCCAGCTGTTCCAGCGCGTCACCCCAACGTCCTTCGGCTAGGGCGAGGTGAGCGAGCAGAAACCGGCCCGTCGCGTGCGCCTCCGCGGACCGAGTGGGCTCGACCAGGAGCGACACGACCTGTCGCGTGCCGTCCAAGCTCCCGGAGGAACTGGTCTGCCGCGCGGCCCACGCTCCAAAAGAGCCCGACGCCCACGCCAGCTCTGCCAGATCTGCCTCACCCTGCTGCCGGAGCTCCTCGATCAAGAGGCTGCGGGCCGCCGAATCACCGCGTCCCAACACCTGAAGCATCCGCATCTCGACGGGCACGCGGCTCTCCGCGCTGAGGCCGGCCACCTGTTCCACCAACGCGTCCAACTCGGCGTAGTCATGCTCGGTCGCCGCGAGACGAGCGAGATGGACGCGCGCGGTGGCCTGTGTCGGCTCCAGCGTCATCAAGCGTTGGAGCGGCTCTCTGGACTCGGCCAAGGGGCGTCCGAGCCTCGGGCCGAAGTGAAACAGCACCTCGCCAAGCTGGTACCATGCTTCCACATCACGCGGATAAGTGCTGATGATTGCACGATATAGGCGCTCCGCCTCCAGTGCATTGCCCGTGCGGACGGTTCTGAGCGCCGTGAGCAGGCGACGGTCGCGTTCCGACAGGCGGTCGGCGTAGCGGACTGCCTGGTCAGCGGCTTCTCGCGCGATGTCGGCCCGGAGCATCCAGTCGGCGGCGACGCTCAACTGGTACCACGCCAACGCGAATGTCGAGTCCTCCTGCACCGCCTCTTGGAGGCTCTCACCAGCCTGGGCGAACTGGCCGTTCCACATCTCGCGCGTGCCGCGGAGGTACGCCTTGAGCGCCGGCAGGGAGCTCGTCGTGACGGCCGCGATCTGGGTGAGGCGCTCGCCCGTAACGCCCGGCCGGCCGACA
>JBDHCY010000363.1:0-3511 GCA_039591795.1 Gemmatimonadota bacterium
CCTGGCGCCGTGTCACATGCCAAGACCTTCCATACCAATTCGCTGAAGACCCACGTCCCGGCCGGTCCTGTACATTTGGCGCGGCAGAGCCGCAGAACCTCCACCAGGCGCCCGAGGACGTCCGTCGAAACGGAGTAGTGCCACCGTGTGCCCGGCTCGTAGAGGAGCGGAAGGCTGGCGAGTTTGCCTACCATCTGCTCGAGCGTGGAATCGCCGGACGGTACGCCCGCCTCGCGGTACAGCGAGTCGACATACGTGTTGCCGAAGAATCCGTAACTGAGTCCGGAGGTGTGGCGCAAGAGGTCGCGAATCGTGATCGGCCGGGTCGGTCGAGTCCGGTACTCCCCTGAACCGGATTCGGGCGGCACCGCGACCTCGAGGTCGCGCAGCTCGGGCAAGTAGCGGCCCACCGGATCGTTCAGTAAGAAGCGCCCCTCCTCGAACAGCATCATGACGGCGACGCTCGTGATCGGCTTGGTCATGGAGTAGATGCGGAAGATGGCGTCCGTTTCCATGGAGACCCCGCGTCCCAGGTCCTGCAGGCCCCAGCTTTCGAGGAAAGCGACTTTGCCGCGGCGTGCAATGAGGCCCACGGCCCCCGCAATGCGGCCGCTATCCACGTGGGCCTGCATGATCCCTCCGATGCGGGCGAGCCGCTCGGACGAGAGGCCCACCTGTTCGGGAGGGGCTTGCGGGAGCGCCTGGCAGAAGGCGGTTGTGGGGACGGCGCAGAGCTGTGCAGCAAACACCCACAGGCGCACCGAACGCAACATTCACGACCTCTGAATCGGAGAAGATGCTCGAAGATACGCGTGGATCCTCGGGCTTCAAGCGGGACCTGCTCGCGGGATCGTCGGGCAGCCCGCATCTTTGTCCACCGATGATCTCCCCCCCCGGCAACCGCCCCGCCAGCAATCCGTCAGCCGGCGCACTCAGCATCGTGCTCATCCTGGCGCTCACGAGCGCCCTGCTGCTCGTCGTCCTGATTGCGATGGTTCGTCCGGGATCCGCTGAGGCGGCCGCGGGGGCGCACCCGCTGTTCTCGTCTCTCTTCACGTCGAGCCAACGATTGGAGGGCCATACCGGACACGTCATCCTCGGTGCGATCGCGAGTGCCGTCATGGTGGCGGTGATGACCATGATGGTCGTCCTGGGGATGCGGAGACCGGGGAAACCCCATGCCGTGACGCGATGGATCATTGCAGGATTCGCCATCTATGGGCTCATTCTCGTTGCGTTGGTGGGCGCCTACCGCGCGTACGCCGGCGGGACCACGGTGATGGTGGGTGGTTTCCCGTTGCCAACCGCGCTGCTGGTGTACGGCGTTTGGCTGTTTCCCTGGTTCTTCGTCCTGCTGTTTGTGATCACGTTCGATCGCTCGGTGTTCTCCGATACCGACCAAGAGGCATTCGACGCATTGGTCCGTCGTGAGCGCCCACCTGAGAGCGACACCTGATGGAGTCGTTCCGGGCAGGACTGGTCGTTGCAATCATCGCGATGTACTTGGCGAGTTGCGTCGGGATCGGAACGTGGGCGATCAAACGCACGGGCTCGACACAGGATTTCTTCGTCGCCGGACGGAAGCTCGGTGTATTCCTGACCGCGTTCGCGGTCTTCTCCAGCACCATGAGCGGGTTCGGCTTTGTTGGTGGGCCCGGTCTCGTCTACAGCATGGGAGCGAGTTCGTTCTGGATCATTGGATCTGCCGTCGTCGGCAACGTCATCGCGTTTGCGCTCGTCGCGAAGCGACTGCGTCTTCTGGCCGAGCTGCGGCAGTGCGTATCGCTCCCGGATGCCATTGCCGTTCGCTACGGGAGTCCATCGGTGAGCGTGTCGGTATCCGTCGCGATTCTCTTGGGGGTCCTCGGATACCTGGCAACCCAGATCCTCGCCATGGCGATCGTGCTGCAAGGCATTCTCCGCGAAGCAAACGTGTTTCCGACCATGAGCCTCGCGATGGCTGTTCTGGTGTCGAGCTCGGTCCTCGTGTTCTACGCGGTGTCCGGCGGGATCATCGCCTCGGTATACACCGACCTCGTGCAGGGCGCGGTCATGATCGTGGCGGCGTTGCTGGTGTTTGCCACGGTGCTGTCGGTGTTCGATGGCGGGATGAGCGAGATGAGTCGGATCGTCATGACCGACGACCGCGAAGCGATGGGTCCGTGGGGCACGATCGGGATGTTCGGGTCTCTCACATGGTTCTTCGTGTTCGGTGTCGGGCTGGCGGGGCAGCCCCACGTCATAACCAAGGCGATGATGGTGAGACGGGTGAGAGATCTTCGACTCATCCTCCCGCTCAGTGCGGTCGCCTATTCGATCACGGCGCTCCTATGGATCGGGATCGGCCTGGCAATGCGGGCGTTGGTGTTGAGCGGTGCGGAACCAGCGCTTGCGACACCCGATGCCGCGGCACCGACCTTTCTGCAAACGTACGCGCACCCACTCCTCGCCGCGGTGGTGTTCGCGGCGTTGCTGGCCGCGATCATGTCCACGGCCGACGCGTTCCTGAATATCGGGACGGCGGCCGTCATCCACGACATCCCGACTGCAATCCGCGGTCGACCGCTTCCGAACGAGTTGTTCTGGGCGCGCGTGACCACGGTTGGATTGGCGTTCGTGGCCGCACTCTTCGCGCTCTACACCGGTGACCTCGTCGCGCTGCTCGGCGCGTTCGGATGGGGAACGTTTGCCGCAGCCCTCGTTCCGGTTATTGGTATCGGACTCAATTGGAAGCGTGCAACGCCGCTCGCTGCGAATGCGGCCGTCGTCAGCAGCCTCGCCATCAATTTCGGGGTGAAGCTCTTCGGAGTGCAGCTGCCCTACGGAGTGGACGTTGGGGCGTTATCGCTCATCGTGTCGCTCATCCTGTTCGTCGGACTCTCACTGCTCACCGCCCCACGGCCACTCGATCCGGGCGTTGACGCCGTCATGGACATGTGAGGTGCTACGGCGCGCGCCATTCGCTCGAACGGCTCGCAGGCATCTCCTCCAAACCGGCGCATGGGTCACCTCGTCAGCCGACGTCCGCCGCAGGTCATGCCGTCGTCTCCATCTGCTGGGTGAGTACCACGCGCCCCATGACGCGGCCCTGCTGGAGATCCTCGAGTGCGTGCTGCACGGTCGACATCGGACGCACAGCAACGGGTATGGGGGCGACTGCTCCGGACCGGGCCAAGTCCATCAGTTCGCCCATCTCTTCCAGGCTCCCAAGTGCGGAACCGAGAATCGAGATGTGCTTGAGCGAGAACAGCGGGAGCGGCACGGTCACGGCTCCGCCGAACAGCCCGACGACGACCAGCACGCCGCGCTTCGCCAGTGCGCGGACGCCGAGCGTTGCCGACTCTTCCGATCCCACGAAGTCCACGACCGCCTCGGCACCGCCGCGAGTGGCACGTTTGATCTGTTTGGCCACGTCGGTAGCTCTCGCGTCGATCACGTGGGTGGCTCCGACCTCCTTGGCCTGCTCCAACTTGGCGGGGTCGAGATCTACCACGGTGACCTCCACATCAAG
>JBDHCY010000364.1:0-3490 GCA_039591795.1 Gemmatimonadota bacterium
GTGCTCGCATACCACATGGCCGTGCTCGGCACCTCTTGCTCGGGCGCGATGAGATGCGGGATCAGCTTCTCCACCCGGTCGGTGCCGCAGCCCGCGGTCACCGCCGCCCCGCCGCCGGTGACGCCGATGACCTTCAGAAAACGCCTGCGGTCCATCCCGTTCGACATCGAGCCTCTCCGCCTAGTAGTGGCAGCCCGTGCAGTCGCGGCTCACCTCGCGCTCGACGTGGCAGTCGACACACCAGCCCATCTTGAGCGAGGAGAACTGGTAGACCTGCGCCATCTCGCGCACGTCGCCGTGACACGTCGTGCATGCCACGTCACCCCGCTCCGCGGCTTCCTCGGCGAGGGCGTTCACGTGTCGCATGTGGGGGAAGTGCGCATACTGCGGGACGCCGTGGACCCGCACCCACTCGATCACACGCTCCTCACCCCATGCGTCGGTCAGCTTGGCGATCTCCGCCTGGTTCGTCGAATCTGCGCCGCGCACGACGAGATGGCAGCCCATACACGTCTGCATCGATGGAATGCCGGGCTTCGGCGCTTCGGCTGCGGTGCTGTGGCAATAGAGGCAGGGGATCTCGTATTCGCCGGCGTGGACGTCGTGGCGGAAGAAGACTGGCTGGCGGGGCCCGGCGAGCGAGGCAGTGTCGACTTGCACCGGCGCCGTGTAGGCCGCCTGCGGCGCGTCCTGGGCCAACGAGCTGCTGCGCGCGGCGGCCAGTCCCGCCCACACCGCCGCGCCGATTGCAAGACCGAGTAGGCTGCCCCCGACTATACCGGATCGCGTCATCAGCCACCTGTGATGAGGATCGCTCTTGGCCCGAAAAGCCGCCGCAATGTAGCGGTGGGTCGGTGGGGCGACAAGCGCGTGGGGGCGCTCAGCCCGCCGTCGCGAGCAGCCGGTACTTGAGCGCGACCGCGGCGAGCAGCGCCGCAACCGCCGTGAGGTTCCCGAGCTCGATCCAGCAGAGCCGATTGGGCCCGCTCTTCACACCGTCCCGGTAGGCGCGGAGAGCGTCCTCAGGGAGGTCCGCTCCCTCGAAATGCGGCGCCTCGTGCCTCGTCACGACGAAGGTGGCGGAGACGCCGCTTCGCATCGGATGGAGGTAGGCCACTTTGCGCCCGCCGACCTCGTACATCCACACCCACTTCCACGGCGCGCCCATGAAGACGACCTGCTCAGTGACCCCTTTCAGAGCGCGGAGGCCGGCCCGAGCGCGTCGGAACCGCCTGGCCGGCATGTGCGGCAGGCGCCGGAGCGGGGCCACCACGGCGGGCCGCGAGCTCGGATCGGAATAGAGGGTGCTCTCCCAATACCCGTCTGGGGGTTGCCGCAGACCGTCGCTCCGGTCGAGGAGGAAGGGATAGGTTGCAGGCTGGGACGCCGTGGGGCAAGCGGGACGCTCCGAAACCGCGCCGTCACTCCTCGAGCCGCTGCGCGTTCTCCCCTTCGACGAGCGCCCGCACCTCCGGCGCCACCTCCAGCAGCTCGAGCTTGGCTGCGGCCGCTTCCGCGACGCGCAACGGCCAGTGCGTGCCGAAGACAAACCGCTCCGCGCCGACCGTCTCGACGAGACGAGCGAGCTCGTCCTCCGGCGGCCCCCAGAGATGACTCAGCTCCCAAGAGACGCGGGCCGACTCGTCGGCGGTCGAGCCCCAATGCACTTCCTCGATCAGCGGTCGACGTGCCGCCGCGACGACGAGCTGCACCTTGGGGACGGCGCGGAGGAGTGCTCGTACGGCACTCGCCTCGAGCTCGGGAGCCACGTCGAGCGGATGCCGCTGGCGGACGTCCTCGAAATGCACCGTGAGCACGAGCGGGAGACCGGCCGCAGCCGTCGCGTTGGCGAGCGCGTGCATCGCCTCGCCCGCGGGATCGATCCCCGACTGGCAGGGGTAGACCCGGATCGCGCGCGCGCCGATCGCCACCGCCTCGTTCAGGTCGCGCTCCCATCCCGGAAGGTCGGGATGCACCGTCGGTGCCGGCGCGAGTCGGTCGGCGTGCGCGGCGAGTGCCCGGTACAACACCTCGTTGTCGGGCCGGGGATCGCGCCGGAACGCCGCAGGGAGCGAGCCCACCCACGCCCGGTCGATCCCCACCGCGTCCATCGTGGAGAGCAGATCGCCCACTCCAGTCGTGGGCAGTGCGCGCCAGGGGTACTCCCCGATCCACGCGTGCACGTCAACGCGCATCGAACGCCCCCTTCGGGAAGATCCGCCGCGCGTTGCCGCCGCGAATTGCGTCGCGGTCTTCGGCCGACACTCCGAGGCGCTCGAGCTCGCGCAGCCGCGCGAATGCCGTGCAGAAGGTGAGGTCCGCACCCCAGACGAGGCGTTCGGGCCCAACCGCCGCGAGCGCTGCCTCCACCATCCCCTGGTCGGCGCCTGACCCAGCGAGATCGAGGAAGACGTTCGGCGTCGTGGCCGCCGCGCGAGCCGTGTGCTGCCAGTCACCGCCACCGGCGAGGTGGGCCAACACGAATCGCGTCGCCGGGTGGCGCGCAGCGAGTGCGCACAGCTCCGCACCGTCGGACGCCTCCTGCCCGGGCCAGTCGCGCCGCCGATGCTGCCACACGTGGTGAAGGATCGGTACGCCGTGGGCGCCGGCCAGCTCCGCGATCGGATCGAGCAGCGGGTCGGTGGCGCGCCGCGACGCCGCGAGCTTGACGCCGATCGCTCCCTGCGCCAGACACCGCTCGATCTCGTCCACGGCATGCGCGGGATGATTCGGATTGACGCAGGCATAGGCGCGGACCCGATTTGGGCGCTCCGCCGCGATACCCAGCATGCGGTCGTTCCCGTAGCTCACGTCGTCCGGCGATGGGAAGTAGGTCGGCGAGCGCCGACCCCACGTTCCAAGCACCGAGCCGACTTGCCAGCGAATGCCGAGCCGCTCCCCCACGGCGAGGCGTCGTGCGTTCAGCGCGGCCCAATCCGCGCGTGGCGAGCGGTCGTGGTGGAAGTGCGCGTGGACGTCTATCAACACGCGGCGACCGCCTCCTCGAGCACCGCGAGCGTACGCTCCACGTCGGCCTCGTCGTGCGCGAGCGACACGAAGTTGTATGCAGTGCGTTTGAAGAGCACGCCGCGACGCGCGGCCTGTGACACGACACGCTTGCCCAGCGCTTCGTCCGCATAGGCGAGCACGGACATCTCGGCGATCCCTGCCACGCCGGTGACGATTGCCGGATGTCGCGCGGCCAACTCGTGCAGCCCGGCAACGAACAGCCCGCCCAGCCGGCCGAGGTGAGCCGTGACCTCGTCACGGCGGAACACCTCGATTGTCGCCTTCGCAGCTGCCAGCGACACGGTCTCCGTCGCGAGCGTCGACGAGATCCAGGTGTGCGCGGCGTGCTCCATGACATCCCGCCGCCCTGCGACCGCCGCGAGGGGGTAGCCGTTGGCGAGCGCCTTGCCCACCACGGCGAGGTCTGGGATCACCCCGTACCGCTCCGCCGCGCCGCCGGTCGCGATCCGGAACCCCGTCT
>JBDHCY010000365.1:0-5215 GCA_039591795.1 Gemmatimonadota bacterium
CGCCTCCGCGAGAGCCTCTTGCTTCTCGAGTGCTCGGGCGAGCCAGTAGAGAATGCCGACCCGCTCCTCGTCGCCAGCAGCCCCGAGGTCGAGCCCCCGTCGGAGGATCGCCTCCGCCACGGAAAACTGCCGCTTCTCGTAGAAGCACATTCCGAGCGCCTCGTGCGTCTGGAGCCGCACGTCAGCACCCCGCATCGCCTTCTGGAACTCCGCGATCGCGTCGTCGAGCAATCCCATCTCTTTGAACGCGACACCCAGATCGTAGTGTGCCTGGTAGTCCTCTTCGCCGAGGTTCTCACCGATCCCCTTGCGGAACTGCTCGAGCATCTCCGCAAAGTCGCGCGCTTCGTCGCCCGTGGGCGCCTCGTCCTCGATGCGCATCCGCGTGTCTCGCGGACGGCGCTCGTCCTCGAGGATGAGCGCGCCGAGGTCCACGTAGTCTGCGGCGTCGCTCGGGGCCTCGTCTCTGATTTTGAGCCGCGCGTCGCGGGCGTCGGCCTTCGGCTCTTCGGGCGAGCGAAGCATCCCAAGGGCGGCGAGTGCGCGCTTGTTCTGCGAGTCGTGCTCGAGGATGCGCTCGTACACCGCCAGTGCTTTATGGACCGCGCCGGTTCGAAATAGCGCGTCGCCCAGCTCGAGGTAGGCGTTGACAAGCTCGCTGCGCTCTCCCGAGCGGTACGCATACTCGACGAGCTTTTGAAGGATCCGGACGTCGTTCGGCTCGAGTCGCACCATTTCGGCTGCGATCTCCCGCGCCCCTGCGAGATTGCCGAGCTCCTCGGACAGCCCCAGTGCGATGCTGAGCTCCTCCCACCCCCGCTCTCTCTCACCCGACTCGACTAACGCTTCGCCGAGCGCGAGGTGGGGATCCGGATCGTCCGGATCCTCGAGTACAGCCGACTCGAGCGCGCTGATGTCCGGAGCGGCCTCGTGCACCAGCGGCTCGAGGTCCACGTCGATCAACCCGGCGTCCGGTCCGTCGCCCCCCTCAACCTCCTCCTCGGCGGCCGCGTCAAGCGTGTGCGCAAGATCGGTTTCCGAAGCGTTCGTCACCCCTTCCAGACCAAGCTCAACGTCGCTCGTCGGGCCGGACGTGAGCGATTCCGCGCCCGAGGTCTCGACGAAGTCCATTCCGCCGAGCATCTCGGGAGCTTCGATACCCGCTGCCGGCTCCGATTCCTCCGCGTCCTCAGCAACCTGATCGGGCTCGGGTTCTTCATCGGGGACGTCGAGCGCGGGACGATCCACCTCGATTTCGTAGTCCTCTACGTGCGCGGCGGCGTCCTCCTCCACCTCCGCCGCCTCGGTCTCCGCGTCGATCGTTTCGAGGCCGCTCTCACCACCCGACAGCTCAGTCACCTCGGGGACCGCGCCGGCCGTTGCCAGGTCGGCAGCCTGATCGTCCGCCGTGTCATCTTCGATCGTCGTCGGCTCGAGCCCCTCCAACGTCGACGGCGGTAGCGGCCCGGCCTCGAGCTCGTCGAATCCGCGAATGAGTGGAATCGTGCCGGATTCGCGCCGGGTTTCTTCGACGTCCTCTCGAGCCTGGAGCCCCTCGAGGGGAGTAATGGCCGGCGCGTCGGTCGTCTCGCCGGCGAGCATCGTGGGCTCCACGTCGACCGCAGCGATTTCGGGTGCTTGGTCGACGAACTCCCCACTCTCGAACCCCGGCGGTGGAGTCGCTGCAGCCGGCTCGGCTGCTTCGTCTTCCGCGGGCTCGGTGGCCGGTGGAGGCTCCGGTGGCTCCACCACTGCTGCGCCAGCGGCCGGCGTGTGCTCCAAGTCCGGCGGCCTCTCCACCTCCCGCTTGGGTGGCTCCGTGTCGAGCAGCGGAAGACCGCTGACGGTTGGACCCTCATTGACGTCGAGAAAGACGAGTGATCGCGTCTTGCGCCTGTCCGATCCCGGCGTGTCCGCCTCAACGTCGTACTCGGGCTCCACGGCCTGCTGCGTCTTCCGCGATTGGCGAATCGGCTCGAGGTCGTATTGATCGAGGAGTGCTGTCAGCTCCGACGCGTTCGGCGCAATCCTCGTGAGCTCACGAAGGGCGCTGAACGCTTGGTCTTGCTGACCCGCACGCTGCATCCGTTCGGCATACTGCAGGAAGTGGAGCTTGGCCTCGGTCGTGAAGCCCTTCTGCGCCATCAACTTCGCGAGCTTCAGATAGACGTGGGTTCGACCCGGCGCGTATCGGAGCACCTTGTTGCAGAGCGCAATCGCATTGTTTTGGAATCCGGAATCGGCGTAGCGCTCGATTGCGCGCTCAAAATAGTCTGCGCCGGTTGCGGGGTCGCCGATCTTGAGATACAGGTCGCCGAGTCGGTTGTAGAGAGCGAGGTCTTGCGCTTCTGGATCGCGGCCCGACTCCTGGATGGCCAGCACCTCGGCCCAGCACGCGACGGCCGCCCTCCAATTCTGTTTCGCTTCGAGCTGTTTCGCCCTGCTCTTCAGTTGCTCGATGTTCGCCATGCGCCCGGCGTGTGTGAGTGAACCTACGGAATCACGGAACCGCTAGAGACAGAACAAGATACAGGTCGCGCGGGATCGAGACAAGGCGAGCCACCGCACCAAACCTGTCGAACCAGGTTCGCGCCGCACCAATACGGCACTTCGCGCCAATCTCCCGCGTCGAAGAGCACCAGGTCGGCACGACATCCCGCGGCGATTTGCCCCGCACGCTCAGCGAGGCCGAGCGATGCGGCCGCGTTGACTGTGACGCCGATCACCACTTCAGCCGCCGAGAGCCCCAGCTGTGACATGCCGAGCGTCATGACGACAGGGAGCCCCGGCGTGGGCGAACTGCCCGGGTTGAAGTCCGTGGCAAGCGCTACAGGCACACCGGACTCGATCAGGCGTCTCGCCGGCGCGCGTGCCGTTCGCCCCAGGAACAGCTGCGTGGCGGGAAGGAGGACGGCCACCGTTGGGGCGGCAGCCAGAGCCGAGACGCCCGCCTGCGAGACGGCCGCGAGGTGGTCCGCGCTGGCGGCGCCGAGCTCCGCAGCGAGCTCGGCACCACCCGAGGCCTCCAGTTCATCGGCGTGGAGCCGCAGTCCGAGCCCCAGGTCCCGGGCGGCGTCGAGCACCGCGCGGCTCTGGCCCGGCGTGAACACGCCCGGCTCGCAGAACACGTCGCAGTAGCGAGCGAGTCCGTCGGCGACGACGGCGGGCAACATCTCGTTGAGCACCAGCTCCACGTACCGCTCTGGTTGGGAGCGGTGCTCCTCTGGCACTTCATGGGCGCCCAGGAACGTCGGGACCAGCTGAAGGGGGAGCTCGGTGGCGAGTTGGCGAATCACCCGGAGCTGCTTGAGCTCGTGGTCGGCCGCGAGCCCGTAACCTGACTTGACCTCGACCGTCGTCGTGCCGTGAGCGAGCAGTGCGAGGAGGCGTCGGCGGGTGAACGCGACGAGCTCGGATTCCGATCTCCTGCGCAGATCGCGGACGCTCTCGAGGATGCCACCGCCTGCCGCCGCGATCTCTTTGTAGCCCAGGCCGAGCGCTCGGCGCTCGTGGTCGCCCGTGCGTTCCGCACCGAAGACACCGTGGGTGTGCGCGTCGACGAGTCCGGGGAACAGCACGCCCTGCACGTCGGTGACCGTCGCATCGTGCGCGGCGGAACGGAGCTCGCGCTCGGGTCCGACGGCGGCGATCCGGTCCCCCTCGATGAGAACGGCGGCGTCGGTGAGGATCTCCAATCTGCCCTGTTCAGGGCCGCGCCGAGCACGCGTCGGGCCCCGGCACGTGACGACCTGCCGGGCACCGACGAGGAGCTCCTTCACACGCCGTCCCGCATCGGGATTCGAATCCCTTCTCGGTCGGCGGTGGCGGCGGCCTCGGGATAGCCGGCGTCAACGTGTCGAGCAACACCAAGCCCCGGATCGTTCGTCAGCACACGCCTGAGCCGATCGGCGGCCTGCGCCGTGCCCTCGGCGACCGTGACTTGGCCTGCGTGCAGCGAGTTGCCGATCCCGACGCCCCCACCGTGGTGGAACGACACCCAGCCCGCCCCACTCGCCGTGTTCAGCAACGCATTGAGGACGGGCCAGTCGGCGATGGCGTCGCTGCCGTCGAGCATCGCCTCGGTTTCTCGGAACGGCGACGCGACCGAGCCCGTGTCGAGGTGGTCGCGTCCGATCACGACCGGTGCCGAGAGCTCGCCGCTGGCGACGAGCTCGTTGAGCGCGAGACCGAACCGGGCGCGCTCACCCTGCCCGAGCCAGCAGATCCGCGCTGGGAGTCCCTGGAACGCCACCCGGGTCCGTGCCAACTCGATCCAGCGCCTCAGGTGCTCGTCGTCTGGAAAGAGCTCGAGGGCGAGCTCGTCGGTTCGGTGGAGCTCACCTGGGTCCCCCGAGAGTGTCACCCATCGGAAGGGCCCGCGCCCCTCGCAGAAGAGGGGTCGAACATACGCGGGAACGAAGCCTGGGAAGTCGAAAGCGTCACGCACACCGCCGTCGAGGGCCTCCGTGCGAATGTTGTTGCCGTAGTCGAAGGCCACGGCGCCGCGCCGCATGAGCGCGAGCATTGCCTCGACGTGAACGACGATCGAGGCGACCGCGCGCCGCACGTACTCCGCGGGGTCCTTGGTTCGTAGCTCGGCGGCCGCCGCCACATCGAGCCCCGAGGGAACGTAGCCGTGCAGCGTGTCGTGCGCCGATGTCTGGTCGGTGACTGCGTCCGGGACGACCCCGCGCCGGACGAGCTCGGGGAGAACGTCTGCCGTATTTCCAAGCAATCCCACCGAGAGCGGCTCACCCTGGACTTGCGCGTGATCGCACCAGGCGAGTGCTTCGTCCAGCGAGGCGGTCTCGCGGTCGAGGTAGCGAGTCTCCAGCCGTCGCCGAATCCGAGCGGGATCGACCTCCACCCCGAGAAACACGCCGTCGTTCATGGTGACGGCGAGCGGCTGCGCCCCGCCCATCCCTCCGAGGCCGCCCGAGACGACGAGGCGCCCTCGCAGCGACCCGGCGAAGTGCTGCCGGGCCACGGCGCCGAACGTCTCGTACGTTCCCTGGAGGATGCCCTGCGTGCCGATGTAGATCCAGGACCCCGCGGTCATTTGACCGTACATCGTGAGTCCGACGCGTTCGAGCTCCCGGAACGTCTCCCAGTTCGCCCACCGTCCCACGAGGTTCGCATTGGCGATGAGGACTCGCGGCGCCAGCTCGTGCGTCGGGAAGACGCCGACCGGCTTGCCCGACTGCACGAGGAGCGT
>JBDHCY010000366.1:0-4572 GCA_039591795.1 Gemmatimonadota bacterium
GCCGTTGATAGGCCCACGAGAAGAGCGGCAACAAACAGAGATCGCAGCATCGTTCGTGCTCCGGGAATCGTGCTCGGTGTGAAGTGCCTGAATAGCCAAGGTGTCGGAAGGCGTGCGGGATTCATGGGCCAAAAGCTACGGCGGCGGAACGTCCAGGGCGAATTGATCGGCGAGGGCGCGTCCCCGACTCGTGCTTCAGACGCCGCTCTTCGTGCCGAGCCCGGCCTTCAGGACCGGGAAGACACGAGGAAACCGGGCGCGCTCAGTTCACCACGACCGCCTGCCGCGCGCGCCCGTCCCACTCTTCGGCTGGAATGGTCACGGTGAGGTAGTCCCCGGTGACGAACGCGACACGCCCGCGAATGCGTCCCGACTCGACACCGTCCGCCTGCTCGCCTTGGCGCGCCGACCGGTAGTCCGCAGCTTTGCGCTCACCGAGCGCCCTGAGCTCAGCTGCACGCGAGGCTCGATCGCCTGACTCGACGGCTGCGCCGAGCCGTTGAGCCGGCGTGTCCGGCCGCGGACTGTACGGAAAGACGTGGAGATAGGTGAACGGCAGCCGCTCGACCAGTGCGACCGTTCCGCCGTGATCCTCGCGGCGCTCGCCAGGGAACCCCACCATCACATCGGCGCCGAGCGCGAAGGCGGGCAGCCGTGCAGCGAGTCGCTCGACCCGGATCGCGTACGCCTCTGCCGTGTACCAGTGGCGCCCCATCCGTCTGAGCACCGAGTCGCTCCCCGATTGAAGCGGCGCGTGGAGGTGCGGCGCCAGCGCGCCTGCCGACTCGACGAACAGCGCCTCGAGCCGCTCGTCCACTTCGGTCGCTTCCAGCGAAGAGAGCCGCAGCCGAACCGTCGGCACCTCCTCGAGCACCAATGCGACGAGACGCGAGAGCGACCACTCCCCCTCGAGATCGAGTCCGTACGACCCGATGTGTATCCCGGTGACCACGAGCTCCGCATGATGCGCCGCGAGTGCTCGCGCCTCCGCCACGACGTCGGCCGGCGCCCGCGATCGGCTCGCGCCGCGCGCGTGCGTCGTCGCGCAGAACGTACAGTGCTCGTCGCAGCCGTCCTGGACCTTGAGCCACGCGCGCGCGCCACGGTCAAAGCGACGGAGAACGGGATCGGGCCGGGTCGCACTGAGGCCGACGGCCTGCAGCACCGCGGCTGGATCGCCCCCGCCCACGACGGCGCGCACGGAGGGTAGCGCCGCAATCGTCCCGTCGTCGAGCGCAGCGGCGCACCCCATGACCACGGTCTCGACCTCAGGACGCCGGCGTGCCACTCTCCGGACGAGGGTGCGGAGCTTCGCCTCGGCCACGTGCGTCACCGTACAGCTATTGACCACGGCGACGTCGGCTTCGTCGGGATGGCCGACAACGACGGCGCCCGCATCTTCGAGTGCCTGGCGTACCCGTTCGGTGTCGGCCTGGTTGGCTTTGCAGCCCAGGGTGTGCAGGAAGACGTTCACGGCCGGACGGTGAGACCCGCCGAGACGACCCAGAGCTTCTCCTCGAGCTGATCGTCGCTGCGCCATGCGCGCTCGACCGCAAAATCCAACGCGCCCCGCCCTCCGGCGAACCCGAAGCCGAACCCGCCGGCGACCGCAGTTTCAGTGGGTTGCTTCGTCGGCCCGAACGGGAGCGTGGCATAGCGGACACCCAGCCGGGCCGAGCGGGCGAGCGGCCCCAGTTCGAGTCCCGCAGCGAACGAGAACGTATCGAATGACTGCGCCGTGACCTGGGCCTTCGACCAACTGGCCCACTCGATCGATGCCGCGAGTCGAAGCTCGTTCGCGATGAGCCCTGCGACCCCACCGCCGAGCGTGAGTGGTAGGTCGGTCGTGTTGGTCGTGACCCCGTTCACCGTGGTCTTGAGGTTTCCGTCGCTGCGCGCGTACCCGGCCAGACCGAGCAGCTGGCTGGGAAGGAAGATGACACCGACTGAGACACCCAGCCCATCGAAGCTCTCCACCGCGCTCTCGACGTACTCCTGATAGGTCGTGTCCTCGAACGTGCGCACGGTGTTGACCCGAGCGGAGCCGAGGAGCACGTGGAAGCTGCCCGCAACGTCGAGATTCGGACGCAGCCGCTTCGCCAGCAGGAAGGAGATGTCGCTGGTGCCACCATCAGTTCGGTAGCGGTCTCTGACCGCCACCAGCTGATCTCGGGCGAGTACGGTGTCTTGTGTGGACACCTCGTGCGAACGCGCGAGGTATGGACCGACACGCACCGAGTACACCGTCCGGAAGAAGAACGGTCCGGTGAGGCTGGCCACGGGGAAGCGTGTCTGACGAAGCGACGCGTCGATGCCCTCGCCCTGAACGGTCCGGTTCGTGACGAGGGTACTGGCGGACGCGGTGAGGCGAGCGATGCGTGCGGCGGTGGCCGGGTTCACCCCGCTGCCGGGGTCGAAGGGCGCAAACGCGCCGGCGCTCCCCCGAGAACGCGCACCGATGGGTCTGCTCGGGTGGCCGAGCCCCCGCATCGAGTAATACGAATCCTGGGCGGCCCCCACCTGCGGCAGGAGCACCAGCCCGATCGCCAGCCCAACGAGCCAACGCCCCATCAGCGCTCTCCGAACGGATAGGGACGGAAGAAGGCCACGCGCATCGCCGGCTGGAAAGACAGACTCACTGTGGTGCCAAACCGCACCGTGGTGAGACCGCCAGCTTCCGGAGTGGCGCGGAGCATGACGGCGCGCGGCAGATCCGGAGTGCCGCCCCACGCTCGGAGCACGGTCGTGAGGTCGATGCGAATGGTGTCGACGTCACCCGCCGCCACACTCACGGTCGCGCGGAAGGCCGAGTCCGGCACCAGCGGTGACTTGGCCCCGAAGTCCGCGGCCACGGCATTGGCGACGACTGTCATGGACTCGCCGGGCACGCCGGCAACCGGCTCGAGCGGCACGAGCAGGAGCGTCGCACGGGAGACCCGCGAGGTGTCCACCACGCCTTCGGGAAAGTCGAACCGCAGAATACTCCGGGCAGATGGCACGCCTCCTACTTCGAGGCCGACCGGGGCGCCGAAGGCCGGCGTGAAGACGAACGTGTCGAACTGGAGCGCGGGAGCGACTGCGGTGCTCGTGGTATCACCCGCCGAGTCCACGGCAACGAAGTACGAGGCGATGGCAGGAGTGAGTGCTTCCGCGGCACCCAAGACCGCGAACGGGACACCCGAGCTGGCCGCTGCGTCGATGCCGAGCGCGACGATGCCGCTGTCCTCCGGCGCGATGGTGAAGGCCGACCCGGGCACGATGATCTCGAGCGTGCCGCTTGCGGGCCGCTCGCCGGTCGTGCTGTCGGGGGGAATGATCGAGTCGACGATCATCGTCGTAACGAGTCTCCCAAGCTCGAACGACGGTGCCACGTCGTCGTAGGTTGTCGTGCTGTCGAGGCCGGGCGGTAGCTGATAGACGCCGAGGGCGAGATCGTTGGGGAGACGCGCGCTGTCGATCCTGATCACGGGCCGCAGCGTGGTGTCGCCGCCCAGGCGCACGGAGTCGGGCAGCGGCGCGAACTCGAAGAGTGCCCGGCTCGACACCGTGGCACCCTGCTCCACGATCTGCAGTCGGGTGGTCTCTTCCGCGCGTACGTAACCGCGATACGAGCTGTCCAGTCCGACCGTCACTGGGAAGATCAACGTGTCGGCGAACAGCGGCGCCGTGACCGGGCAATAGTCCGGGCATGAGCCCGGGCCCGTCAGCTGCTCGGTGCAGGAAGGACCGACAACGCCCAAGGCCCCGGCGAGCACGAGGTGTCGACGATTCACGAGCGCGCGGTGCTCTTGGTGAACGCGTGCGGGAGGAGGGTATCGAGCGACCAATGCCGCTGGCTCGAGGGACCGACGGCGATCACTTCGATCGACGGCGCGAACTCGAGCAGCACCTGCCGGCACGCACCACACGGTGACGCGGGCGGCTCGGCGTCGGTCGCGACCACAATGCGCCGAAAGTGGCGAGCGCCCTGAGCCACCGCGGTCGCCACCGCCGTGGGCTCAGCACACACGGTGAGACCGTACGAAGCGTTCTCCACGTTGCAGCCCACGAACACGCGACCGTCGGTGGCTTCGAGCGCTGCGCCGACGTGAAACCCGGAGTAGGGAGCGTAGGCCGCACGCTGCGCGGCGCGCGCGGCCTCGATGAGCGCGGCTAGGCCCTCGTCTCGCGATGGAGCTCGATCGCGTTCGGTCATTCCCTCCCCTTCACAATGCCACGCCAGGTGCGCGGTGCACGCAAGCTACAAGGCCGGCCGCGGCCGGGGCCAGGCCGTCTCGCTAGCCGATGACAGAACCGAGAAACGACGTGCCGGCTGGCAGCGCCGCGACCCCGAGCCGCTCGGCCACCGTTGCGCCGACGTCCGCAAAGCTCGAGCGCTCCCCCAGCGCCACCGGCTGGACGTGGGGCCCGACGACGAGCACGGGGACCGCCTCCCGCGAGTGATCGGTTGACGGAGTCGTCGGGTCGTTGCCGTGATCGGCCGTGAGAACCAACCAGTCGTCGGCCCGAAGCGACGGAAGCCACCGACCCACCGCCGCGTCCAGCTCGAGCAACCCCTGGTGGAACCCTGCC
>JBDHCY010000367.1:0-3436 GCA_039591795.1 Gemmatimonadota bacterium
ACCGACTGCCAGAGCGAAGACTTTCACGACGCCGAGTACGCTCAGAGCCACACCGGCCGCGAGCCCGGAAACGACCGCGAGAATGACGAGCCCGAGGATATCATCGATGACTGCCGCACCGATGATGAGCCGTGCCTCGAGCGAGTGCATCGCCCGGAGATCGGTGAGCACGCGTGCCGTGATTCCGACCGACGTCGCGGTGAGCGTCGCGCCCACGAAGATTGCGGTCGTCACCCGATCGACCGTCGAGTTATCGAACGGGTGCAGGGGCGACACCCAATACAGAAAACCGAGAGCGAACGGAAGCGCGACCCCAACGACGGCTACCGCCGTCGCCGTCCCTCCCACGCGAAACATCGCTTTGAGATCGGTCTCCAGACCGATCTCAAACAGGAGGATGACGACGCCGACTTCCGCCAGCACGGTGAACACTTCGGTGAGCGCGTCGTCGGGACCCACGGGAATGATCCCCAGGACGCTGCCGCCGAGCAGCACGCCCGCGATCAGCTCGCCGAGGACCGCGGGCTGCCCGAGCCGCTCGAAGAGCTCGCCCGAGAACTTCCCGGCGACGAGCATGACGCCGAGAATGGCGAGGAAGCGGACGGCGTCGCCCTCCGCCCCCGCCCCCATGAGAAGGGGGGCGAGGGCGAGGATGCCCCACGCGCTATAACGGCGCGGACGCACGCGGCCTGAACGTGAAGGTGTGGGTGAAGAACGGGAGCGTGACCGTCTCCCGATACTCGGTCGAAATGACAATCTCGCGAGGCCGCGATGTACGTCGGATCGAGAAACGGCGGGCTTCGTCCGGGAGCCCGAGCTGCTCCACTCGCCTGAGCAGGCGATCCCGGATCGTCGCGTCCGGGAGGTTCGGCGCGAGCCGGACCTGCACGCGCATCTCGTCGAGGAGCTGATAATAGCGGAGCCATACCTCACCGACGTTCACGGCCACGTAGACGGCGACGGCGAACAGGGCGAGGGAGAACACGCAACCGACCCGGCTCGCGCCGACGCGTCGGCGATCGCTGGCTACCACTGCGACTGCGCTCCGTCGACGAGATCGGTGACGAGTTTCTCGAGCGCGCGGACGCGTCCGGCTTCCTCCTGCGGTGGGTCGTACTCCCCATCCACGATGAGCCCGTTCCGCTCCCACAGAGCGCGGTCTTCTTGTTGGTCGTAGATCTCGATATCGAGCGTCAACTGCACACGACGCCGCGTCACCGCGACCCGTTCCCCGCCCTGGATCGCAAGCGGGATGTCGGGCGCGTACCGCAGGATGCGACCGCGCACGATGGCGTCCGCGTCACCCTCACTGGCAATCCGGAGACCCAGACGGCGCTCCATGGCGTCGCGGACTGCCTCGCCGACTTCCTGAGCGAGGGCCGGCTCCGGCGTGAGGTTTTCGAATGGGACGATCGCGACGGTCTCGATGTGCCCCGGGAGCCCGCCACCCGCGAAGCCGTAGACGCATCCGACCGCGAAGCACGCGGCGCTAGCGGCCAGCCCAGATGCCCGGAGGGAATGCCTCATGGACGGCATCGACGAACTCCAGCTCGAGCCGCGCGTGGAGCGGCGGGAGGGTGAGGTCTGCGGTGCGTGCGAAGCCGCTCGTCGGGTCTCGCAGAACGGTCGCTCGCCCGACGAGGCGGCCGGCTGCCCTCAGCTCGCTCACGAAGCGAGGCCCGGCGGTGTCGGACGCCGGTTGAGACAGATAGGCCAGGGTGTCGGCACCGGTCACGTAGCGCCAGAGCATGCCCCCGGGCCCGTCCCGCCCAGTGAGGGACGCACCGGCATCGGGGGGGATCGCCACGCCCATCGCCGCCCAGAGGAGCGGCAACGCGTGCAGCAGATCGCGGAAATTGCGCTCGGGTTCTGCCCACCTCACCTCTTGGCCAATGACGACTGCGGCGCTCGCGCCGAGCCCGAGGGGCCCCTCCAAGTCGAGCCGAACCGAATCGGGCGGCGCCATCCGCACCGCCCCCCGTCCACCGACCGAGCTGCCGTCTTGGTGGAAACGCCACTTCACGTCGTACCGCACGGGAGCAGCGGGCCGCGTCGCCACCACCAACTCTGCGACGCGCTCGGGAGCCAGGGCATCCAGATCGCTCGGGGCGAGCGCCGCCGGAGGGCGGGCACACCCGGCCAGAACTCCCGCCGCCGCGCCAATGTAGACCCACCAGCCAGTTCGGTCAATCACAAGTTGTTGCACCGTCAATAGTTGAACCCGAAGAAGAAATCGACGTAATGCTTGTTCGGGAAGTCCCTAGCGGGCGAGTAGCCCTCCGACCGACCAAGCGCGAGGAAGCGCCACCCAAAGTCTAGTCGCAGGACCAGCGGGGGGAAGAGGGGCATGCGAATTCCGAAGCCATAGCTGCCGAGCACCCCGCGGAGATCGGACGTCTCCTTGGTCCACGCACGAGCCACGTCGACGAAGAGCGAGCCCTGCACGCCGGGGAACCGCAGCTCTCCGATCGGGAGTCCGAGCGAAACGAAGTTCATCAGGGGGAAGCGAAGTTCTTGCGAGAGGAGGATGGCTCGACTGCCCGCGACGACACCGAAGCGGGGATACCCGCGAAGCCCCCACGAGCCGCCCAAGTTCACGCGGCGCGGCCGCTGACCGCCGCCGTAGTAGGCGAAGCCCCGCACCGCGTAGGTGGTGCGCATCTTGATCCGGAAGTACCGGCGGTAGTCGATCCCGCCGAGGAAGCTATCGAAGCGCCCATTCGTAATGTCGCTCACTGCGCCCAGCGAGATGTTGAATCGCTCACCGTCGATGGGTCCGGTGTTGAGCCAGAGGGTGTTGTCTTTCACGTACGAGACGGAATTGAGCGCTAGCCATGCGCGACGGCGCTGTCCCGCGAATTCGCCACGCACGTCGATCCGATCGGAGTGCTCCAATCCGTAGCGCACTTCCATGCGACGGAAACGTGAAAAGGGGTATCGCAACAGGCCGTACCCACCCACCGCCGACTCGTCGAACACCGACTCGAAGTCCCCCTCGTAGAACAGTCCGCGAATGCGGTAGGCGCCCAAACCCCAGTTGAGCCGGCGCGACTGGTTGATGTAGGCGACGCTCCCATTCAGGTTGTCGACGATGCCACCGATACCGTCGCCCTGGACGGCGCTGATCCCCAGGAACAGGAGATGGTCACCCAGGAGGTCAGAGAACAGGAGTGCGGCGCCCTGCGAGGAGCCCACACCCGGCACTGCAATCGCTTCACCAGCCGCGAAATCGAGAGCGAACTTCTTCTCGTAGGGCGAGGCATCGGCGCGCGCGTAGCGACTGTCTCGCAGTTCCCTCCATTCCCAGCTCGAGGCAGGCTCTCGATCGGCCGCGAGCGTGAACGCCGCGGGCTCGCCGGCGGCGTGCTCCGGACGGGCCGCGTAGATCTTGAAGCTCAGGTCGGCGAACCCGCCGAACACCAGCTCGCCCCGCCCC
>JBDHCY010000368.1:0-3413 GCA_039591795.1 Gemmatimonadota bacterium
CCCACCGAGGATCTACGGGTCACGATTGAAGCATTCGGCTACAGCAGCCGGGTCTTCGAAGTATCTCTTCCTTCTTGGGGTGGGGTGGATCGAGTGTTCCCGCTCGACTTTACCGGTGACGAGCTGCCCGACGTGGTCGTGCAGGCCCGCGCCGAACAGCTCATGTCCCGCTACCTCGACTTCGAACGACGGCGCGAGCGCGGATTGGGAGCGTACCTGAGATGGGACGAGATCAAGGAAAGGGGCTACTACTCCGTGGGGGATGCCCTTCGGTCCGTCCGCGGCATTCGCATCAAATGTGACCAGAAGAGGTTCGAGTGTTATGCTGTCCTTTCCCGCACCCCCCACTGCAAGCCGGCCTGGTATGTCGACGGAGTCCAGGTGAGTTCCTTTCACGAGAACACCCCGATACGGGACGTGTACGGGATCGAGATCTACCGCGGCGCCGGCGAAGTTCCCGGCGTGTACGCTGGGTCGGACGCCGCCTGCGGCGTCATCGTGGTGTGGACGAAGTCGCGGCCGTTTCAGTAGAGTCGCGCCCACCCCAACGTGACGGCCCGTGCCGCTCGAAGACGCCCCAAGGCTATTAATGAAATGCCAAGCACGGGAGCCGTCACCGGCCGTCGCGAGACCACGCTGGGCCCTCGCAACGGCACAGACGGCGAATGTGTCGCACGAGCGATCGAATCTCTGATCGGGTGAAGGTGTCGCCGAATGCCGGCATGAGGTTGCTCTTCCCCAGGACATAGGCCCCCGCCGCGATACCGTCGTAGATCGTGTCGTCGGGACGCGTCGACATGTAGGCGGAGTCGGCGTGCACGGTGGGCGGATCGGCAAGGTATGGAGCGTTCGGGCCATCGCCGCCGCCCTCGGCCCCGTGGCAGGTGGCACAATGTCGCGCGTAGAGCGCTACCCCAGCCGTGTCGGTAGCGATCCCCGCCGTGCTCGCTGCCGCCGGCGGCGCTTCGTCAACCGGGCCGCCACGCCCGATGAGGTAGCGCGTCATGAGGTCGCGCCAGCTCTCCGGCATGGCCGTGCCGGGCATGAGCGTCCCCGGCCGACTTCCACGAGGGTCCCGAATCATGGCCTCGATGTACGCCGGGCGGCGGCGCGCCCCAATGTCGGACAGATCGGGACCGATGCGACCGCCGGTGCCATCGATCGTGTGACACCCCAAGCACGGCAGCCGCTTGGCGAGCAGGGCTTCGGCCTTTTCCATCTCGAAGGGAGTGAGCGTGGCGGCACGGCCTCCGGCCTGCGCCCGAACGGTCGACGCTGTGGCCGGCACGAGGAGAATCGCGATGCTCGCGGCGCCTCCGAGTCGCAATGATGAGGATCTGCGCACGGGATCGAGTTAGCTCGACCTCCCGGGTGGCCGCAAGGTACTCAGCGGGCCAGCGATGCCCCCCCCAACCGCGGGGTTTCGCCCCGACATACGGGATCGCATCTTCACGGCCTACCCTATTCGGAGTAGACGCGATGCGTAGGCGCCGGTTCGGCGAGAGCGGCCTGGAGGTCACGGAGCTGTGCCTCGGCACCATGACGTTCGGCGCACAGGCGGACGAGGCAGCCAGCTTTGCGATCCTCGATGCCGCCTACGAAGGGGGCATCCGGTTCGTCGATACGGCAGACGTCTACCCTGCGCCCCCTACGCTCGCGACGGTCGGCGATACCGAGCACTTGCTCGGGCGCTGGATGCGAGAGCGGGGGAATCGGGACGACCTGGTTCTCGCCACCAAGGGCTACTTCCCGACCGGTTCGCTTCCCACGGAGCGGGGCAACTCCCGGCGCCACCTGACGGAGGCGTGCGAAGCGTCCCTCCGCCGGCTCGAGACGGATCACGTGGACGTCTATCTCTGCCACGGGTGGGACGTGTCCGTGCCGATCGAGCAAACGCTGCGTGCTCTGGAGGACCTGAAGCAAGCCGGAAAGATCCTCCATCCGGGCATTTGCAACGTTCGGGCGCACGAGCTAGCCGAAGCGGTCGTCGTCGCGCAGCGACACGATGTCGTGGGGTTCGAGGGTCTTCAGCATCGCTACAGCATACTCCTGCGGGAGGCAGAGGAGTCCTTGTTCCCGGTCGCGGCCCAGTTCGGGTTGGGCGTCATGGTGTACAACCCGCTGGCTGGGGGGCTGCTCACGGGCAAGTACCCGCCAGGGAGTGCGCCGGCGGCCGGCTCGCGGTTCGGACTGGGTTCCTACGGAGAGATCTACAGAGCCAGGTATTGGTCGGAAGGGAATTTGGAGGCAGCCCAGACGGTCGCGCGCCTGTGCCGCGAACATGGCATCTCACCCGTGACGGCGTCCGTGGCCTGGGCTCTCGCACATTCTGCGGTTTCGACGGTGATCGTTGGAGCGAGTCGTCCGGATCAGGTCGCGGTGAACCTCGACGGAGCGGGTGCCGATCTGCCCAAGGAACTTCGCGAGGAGCTCGATGCGGTCTGGTACGCAATGCCGCGCACGCCGCCTACGCTCGATACTCCGCGGCTGGCGTTTGGGGAGTAGGGCGGTCGGAGGCGGTCAGGGGCGGTCGGTGGCGGTCAAGGGTGGTCGGACTGCCCTCATTCACCGGCGCGTGTATCTCCCCATCAGCTCCGCGCTGGCGAGCACGTGTCCTTCCATCGCTTTTTCGACCACGGCCTTCGCCGCAGCGGCGGGGAGCCCGGTCGCCCGATCGAGCGCGTACAGCTTGAAAAAGTAGCGGTGCGCCGATCCGCGCGGCGGGCAGGGACCTCCGTAGCCCATGCGCCCGAAGTCGTTGGGCCCCTGACGCGCGCCGCCAAGGGTGGGGAGCTGCTCTTCGGTCGCGGGGACATCGGCCGGCAGCGCCGTGGCGTTCGCGGGGAGGTCGTAGAGGACCCAGTGCAGCCAGGTGCCGATGGGCGCATCTGGGTCGTCGACGATCAGCACGAGGGCCGCCGTGCCGTCGGGTGTGCCGGTCCACGAGAGGGGTGGTGACGCGTTGGCGCCGTCGCATGTGTGGGCGGTCGGGATCGGCCCGCCTTGGGAGAACGCCGGGCTCATCAGCGTGAGGGTCACGGTGGCTACCTGCCGAGGGAGACTCAGCCGAACGATATGATGCCCGTCGTGCACGTCCAGAGGTCGATACGGAACCCTCCGAGGCGCTGAGCACATTACATTAGTCGGGCAAACGGTCAGGCCGACGGCGAAACGGATCACAGGCGCTGTAGTACGCAGGGCAAGGGCCGTCCCGACAGGACAAAGGAGACATCGTGTCGCGCAACTTCGAGCTGGCCAGGCCGCTCCCGGGCTCTCGGCTCGCGGCGGCCGCGCTCATCCTGGGCACCGTGGGTGTCGCGTGCTCCTCGGACGGTGGGACCGCTCCGCCTCCCCAACCCTCCGCACTCGCCAAGACATCGGGCGACGGGCAGACCGGCTCGGCCGGCCAAGCC
>JBDHCY010000369.1:0-3409 GCA_039591795.1 Gemmatimonadota bacterium
CCGAGTGCCACCGCCGGAAAGCATGTCTTCGTGGTAGCTGAGGGCGCCCTGGTAGGCGAACTGGAACGACCACTGAGCCGCCGTGGCATCGTTGGCCATCGACTCACGGCTCTGCTGGCCGGCGACCGGCGAACTCAGCAAGCACGCCGCTCCAAGGGTGCACAGCGTACGGCCCGGAGACCACAATGAACGTATCATGGACGTTTCCTCTTTACGGTCTGGCGGTGGCCGGCCCGGTGAGCGCCATGAAGATCACCACCCGGGCAAGCTCTGGCAATACGTGGATTCCACTCGTGACAGGCCCGTTACGAACCGAGCGTCGAGCCGGCAGCCCGTCCCGGCTCCGGCCCTTCCCCCAACCGGGAGTCGGCGAGGCGTGCTCGCGCGTGGGCGCGCCGGAGAAGCTAACGCGGAGGTCCAGATTGCACTGCCTGGGAGCTCGATTGACCAACTTGGTGTGAGCATCCGCAGGACTGCCGCACCGGCTGCCCGTTGAATCCGAGAATCGCCTTCCAGGGAACTTGCCCGGGCCAAACCAACTCGTGCACCTTTCGGCATCTTGAAGAGATGGATCTCATGACTCGCTCCCCGCTGATCGCCACCATCGCCGTCCTTCTCGCCGCGTGTAGCGACCCGAACGCTGAGTTTCACCGTGAAGTAAACGGGTACCTCTCGTCCTACGAACGCGAGTTTCAGCGTCTCTACACGGCCATGCAGGAGGCCGATTGGGCGACCAACACCCGAATCGTCAGGGGAGACACGACGAACGCCGCCCGCGCAGTCGCGGCGGGCCAAGCCTACGCCGCCTTCGTGGGCAGCGTCGAGAACATCGAGCGCATCAGGGGCTACCTCGCCGAGCGAGAGCGGTTGCGGCCCGTGCAGGTCCGCCAGCTCGAGGTGATGCTGCACATCGCCGCCGATCAGCCGCAGACGGAGCCGGAGCTGGTGCGGGCACGTTTGGCCGCGGAGACGGAACAAGTCGAGCGGCTGTATGGCTACCGCTACACGCTGCGCGGACGCCCGATCACCTTCGGCGAGCTGAACGAGATGATTCGCACTGAGGAATGGCTCCCGGTGCGTCGCGCGGCTTGGATCTCGGCGAAAGAAGTCGGCCCCTCCCTCCGACAGGGGATCCTGCGCCTGCGCGACCTGCGCAATCGCACGGTGCAGGCACTGGGGTACCCCGACTTCTTCACCTACCAGGTCGCCGAATACGACATGACCACCGACGAGATGCTCTCGCTGATGGAGCGTCTCGTCGAGCAACTGCGGCCACTGTACCGCGAGCTGCACACCTGGGCCCGTCACGAGCTCGCACAGCGGAACGACGCGCCCGTGTTCGATCTGATCCCGACGCATTGGCTGCCCAACCTGTGGGCGCAAGATTGGAGTGGACTGGTCGAGGTGCCCGGCGCGAACATCGACTCGGCGCTCGCACTTCACGATGCCGAATGGGTCATGCAGCAGGGAGAGGCGTTCTACATGAGCCTCGGCTTCCCCGAGATGCCTTCTTCGTTCTGGGAGCTCTCGTCGCTCTATCCCCTGCCACCCTCTGCACGGTACGCGAAGAACACACATGCGTCGGCATGGCACATGGACCGAGCCGACGACGTGCGATCGCTGATGAGCGTGGAGCCCAACGCCAACTGGTACGGCACGGTGCATCACGAGTTAGGCCACGTGTACTACTACATGAGCTACAGCAACCGCGACGTACCGCTCGTGCTGCGCAGAGGGGCGAACCGAGCGTATCACGAGGCCATTGGGACCCTGATGGGTTTCGCCGCCGGACAGCGACGCTGCTTGACGGGGCGCGAGCTGCTCGCTGCCGGAGCAGGAGCCGATACGATTCAACTCCTCCTCAAGGAAGCGCTTCAATACGTGGCGTTCATCCCGTTTGCGGCGGGTGTGATGACGCGCTTCGAGCATGGGCTCTACGCCGGTAGTCTCGAGGGACCGGAGTTCAACCCGGCGTGGTGGCGACTGGCCGAGCGCTATCAGGGCATTACCTCACCCGGAGAGCGCAGTGGCCGGTGGGCCGACGCGCTCACGAAGACCCACGTCAACGACGACCCGGCGCAGTACTACGATTACGCGATCGCAAACGTGCTCCTCTTCCAGCTGCACGACCACATCGCGCGCGAGATTCTCGATCAGGACCCGCACGACACCGACTACTATGGGAACGAGCGTGTGGGGAGGTTCTTGCGCGATCTCATGGCGCCGGGTGCGACGCGTCCCTGGCGTGAGGTGCTCAGAGAAACGACCGGCCGCGATCTCGATGCCCAGGCGATGCTCGATTACTTCGCCCCGCTCCAGGCGTGGTTGGAAGCGGAGAACCGCGGGCGTACGCATACCCTTCCCGAGCTCTGTGGGCCGGCTGGCGTGACGCCCGACGGCAACTGCGCGGTGGCCCCCCTCCCGTAAAGGGCGGGCTCGGCGCGTGTTGGGTCCTGAAGGACCCTTGTGCCTCGTCTCTCCACGCGTCCTTCAGGACGCTCACCAGGCCGAGCCGGGGCTTCAGTCCACGGAGCGCCGGAGGGACCGGCCTAGACGGCATCGGCTCACGGCAGCACCTTCCCTCCGTTCACCCGACACGGAGGAAGTCATGCAGCTCAGCGTGAAGGGACTTGCCGGCGCGTGCGCGATCTTGGCCGGGGGCATGCTGTTTCTCGTCGGCATCGTGAATCTGATGTCGGAGAGCTACGCGCGAGCGCTGCTCGACCTCGCAGCCTCGGTCTACCCCGGGTACAGCGGGCCCGCGGGCTTTGGCTCGGTAATCGTGGTCACGCTGTACGGACTGCTCGACGGAGCGATCGGCGGAGCCATCTTCGCGTGGCTGTACAACATGGTGGTACGAAGCGACGCGACAGCCGCCTGAAGAGTCCGGCACGGGCGCGTCGCTGCCGGTCGTGTGGCACGAGGCGTACGAAGTCGACCTCGGCCCGCACGTCTTTCCGACCGTCAAGTACCGCCTAGCGCACGAGCGCCTGCTTGCGGAGCGGGCGATCGCGGCACGCGAGGTGGTGCGCCCCGAGCCGGCACCCCGCAGCTGGGCCGCGCTCGTGCATAGCGACGGCTATCTCGAGAGGATCGATACCGACACGCTGACTCCCCGCGAGCGCATGCTTCTCGAGGTGCCGTTCTCGCTAGAGGGACGAGAGGCGTCCTATCTCACGCTGGGCGGTGCAGTCGCCTGTGCGCGCCTGGCACTCGAGCGCGGCGTCGCAGTCCACCTGGGCGGTGGCTTCCACCATGCCTTCGCCGATCACGGTGAGGGTTTCTGTTTGCTGAACGACGTTGCCGTCGCGATCCGCGTGCTCCAGGCGGAGGGCGCGATCGCGCGGGCGTTGGTCGTCGACCTCGACGTCCATCACGGCAACGGGACGGCAGCCATCTTCGCCGACGA
>JBDHCY010000370.1:0-3406 GCA_039591795.1 Gemmatimonadota bacterium
CGCCGCCCGCGTGCCGAGCTTCGATCCACTCGGCGAGCACGAAGCTCCCGAGCGCGGCGAGGACGAGCGCGAGCAGCATGACCCCGTGCGGCACATGAAACACGTCACTCAGGGTGACCTGACCGAGTGGCGTGCTGTCGTAGAACGTCGCGAGCAGCGGATACAACTCGTTGAACAACACGATACCGAGGAGCATCCCACCCAGGAGGACGAGGCCGTCGAACCGCCCGCTCGAGAGTGCCACACAGGAAGTGCCGGGACACAGCCCGCCCATGACGAAGCCCACGCCGAATACGAGGCCGCCCACGAGGTGCGGGCCGACGAATGTGGGCAAGACGTACACCCGATCGAGGTCGAGCACGCCGAGCCGGCCCAGCCAGAAGAGACCGAGAGCCGCGGTGACGATGGCCGTGAAGAGAACCTTGAGGACGGTCAGATCGGTCAGGTAGAACTGGGCCGCCAGCTTTCGCGCGTTACCCAACCCTCCCCGCTCGAGGAAGAACCCGAAGACGATGCCGATTCCGAGCGCCACGAGGAGACTCGCGTTCTCACTGAGGAGACCGTACTCGTAGAATGGCGTGTTCATCGCCACGCCCTCCGGAAGAGCGGCGACGCCAGGTACCCGGCCGCGAACGCGCCGATGATGAACAGCCAGCTCCCGACACTCAGCAGGGCACCGCCGGTGAGGGCCTGTCCGCTGGTGCAGCCCCGCGCGAGCTTGGCCCCGAGCCCCATGATCATCCCGCCGCCGAGCGCGTACATGAGGCGCCCGCGGCTGGTGATGCCGGGCCCGCGCTCGACACTCAGCCTGAACCGCCCAGCCAACAGCGCCGACAGTAGCCCGCCAAGCGTCACGCCGAGGATCTCGATCACGAGCCAGTCTTTGAGCGGGCTCGTCGTGCCGTCGCCAAGATACCCGGCGTAGGGTAGGCTCGATGCTGCATGCTCCGGCGCCACCGTCGCCGCACCGGCGGCAACCATGGACGAGAAGGCGCCGGAGGCGCCCAGGCCGCGCCCCATGATGACGAACGCGGCGAGGAGGGCCAACCCGATGCCTACACCCGCGAGATACGGGTTCATGTAGGGCTTCGGCGCGCGACCGCTCATCACTTGGACTCCATCTCTACCGGAAGATCGAGACGCGCCCAATCCTGGAACGCGCCGTCGTAGAGCATCACGTCGTGCCCCAACGTGCGGGCGGCGAAGATGACGGCCGTCGCGTACTGGCCGATGTGACAGTAGACCACGACGGTGTCGTCGGGCTTGACTCCGGCCTTCGCGAAGATCGCTCCGAGCTCCTCGGCGCTTCTGAAGCGAACCGACTCGTTGACCAGCTCGGTCCATGGGATGCTCAGGGCGCCGGGGATGTGTCCTTCTCGCTCGCGATCCTTCCGAACGCCGTCGTAATACGCACGCGCGCGGCCATCGACCAGCGCGGAGTGCTCGCGATGCGCCAACGACTGGACGAAGTCGGCGTCGACCACGAGCTCCGCACGCGGGCGCAGGGTGAGGGAGCCTGTCGCCACCGAGGGTGATTCACCCGTCACCTGCCCGCCAGCCTCCTTCCATGCCTCGATCCCGCCGTCCAGCAGCACCGTCTGCGCTCCCAAGCCGGCCCAATCGAGCTCGAACACCAGGCGCGTGGTGGGTGTCACCCATTCCCCGCCCCAGTATACGACGATCTTGGAATCGTCCGACACGCCCAGCGCCTCGAGTTGCGCCTCGAACTCGTCGACCGGCGGCAACTCGAGCACCAGGCCATCTTTCCCCTGCCGGTGCCCGTGCGTCACGTAGCGCGCGCCGGGGATGTGCTCCTTGGCGAACTCCTCCTCCGGACCCACGTGAAGGAGCACGACTCCAGGATCGTCGTAGTGCTCGACGAGCCAATCGGCCGCGATGAGGATTTGACCGCGACGCGGCGACTGAGCGTCAAGTGGGCGCCAGACCGCGAGCAGGGTCGCGGCGGCGATCAGGGCGGTGAGGCTCGAAAAGACCCGCATCATGTTCAGGCTCCTCACGAAGGTGATCGAGAAAAGAGACGAGACGTGTGAGATCGGCATCGATGGTCGGGAGCCCGAGGGACGCGCGGACAGCGCCGACCGGGGCCCCACCCAAGCAGGCAGAGAACCGCTCGGGGTTGAACACTCCCGGGCCGAGCGCGTCCATACAGCGAGCCGATGCACTGGCGTCGATGCCGAACGCCGCTTCGGATGCCCCGGGGTTGCAGAAACAGCCGCCGCGCAGGGAAATGCTCGCCCGGGCGGCCGCGCGTTCCACCCTCCAGTACGGCACGAGTTGCCCGTCGCGATCGACGAGGTTGAACGCCACGGTGGCACCGCGAGACTCCACGCCGGTCGGGCCGTAGATTCGGGCCATCGGCCCGAGGCGCTCGAGCAGCCGCGCGGTGAGCTCGGTCATGCGGCGGCTGAAACGCTCCATGCCGATCTCGGCAAGGAATGACAGGCCGTTCGGCACGGCGGCCGCGGCAAGGAAGTTCGGGGTGCCGTCTTCGAACCCCTCGACCCCGCCGAGGAGCCGATGCCGCGCGTGCTGCACCGACGCGAACTCCACCGTGCCTCCAGCAAACCACGGGCGGCGAAGCTCGGCGAGGGCCTCGCGCCGCGCAACGAGCGCACCGAGACCGGTGGGCCAGCCGAACATCTTGTAGAACGAGATGCAGACGAAATCCGGCTTCACGTCGGACAGATTGAGCGGCACGGTCGGCGCGAAGGCCGCGGCGTCCAACAGCACGCGGTAACCGCTGGCCTGTGCCCGGGCGATCAACGCCATCGGGTGACGGACGCCCGAGAAGTTCGACTGCGCCGGATAGCCGAATAGGCTCTGGGCATGCCGCGCTGGCTCGTCGAACAGCGCCTCGAGTGGCGATGCAGCGAGCCGGAGCTCCTCGTCGAGCGGGAGATAGCGCACGGAGGCACCGCTGGCCCGGGCGAATTCGCGAATCCCGTTCACCGAGTTGTGATTGTCGGCCGGGAGCACGAGGCGCGAGTGCGAGGTGAAGGGGAAGCTCTCGCCAACCAGCTTTGCGGCCGCGCTCGCGTTGGCCGTGAACACCACGTCGTAGTCGCCGGACTCGGCACCGAAGAAGCCGAGCACGGCCTCTCGGGCCGCGTCCATCAAGGCGGTGGCCCGCACCGAAGCGGGGCTCTCCGAATGCGGGTTGCCGAGGATCGCCCCGTCGAGCAACTCGGCGTGCCCCCGCAGCAGAGAAGCCGGGTAGAGCGCGCTCCCCGTGTAGTCCAAGTACACCTGCCCCGAGTCGTCCAGGCGGGCAAACTCGGCGGACCGCAGCTCCTCGAAGGAGCGGGTCGGCGTCTCGGCACTCCGGAGGTCAGGAACCGGCATCTAGCAGTTGGACTGAGTTGAACATTGTATACACATTCATGAA
>JBDHCY010000371.1:0-3399 GCA_039591795.1 Gemmatimonadota bacterium
GCCGCCTGGTGGCGTGCACGGACGGCTCGCCATGCGGCTCGGGCATCTCCTCCACGCGCACGTCGAGCGTTGCGGCCTCGGGGTCGTGTTGGTGGAGGCCGGGTACATCCTCCGGCGGCGTCCCGACACGGTCCGTGGTCCGGACATCTCGTTCGTGGCAAGTACGCGGATGGCTCCCGACCAAGTACCGGAAGCGTTCATTGCCGGCGCCCCGGATCTGGCCGTGGAGATTCTCTCCCCCGACGACCGCTCGCCCGACCTTGAGGGGAAGGTGGCCGATTACTTCGAGGCCGGAGCGCGCCTGGTGTGGATCGTGGAGCCGCGGAGGCGGCGCATCGAGATTCGGGCCCCACACCGTGCGACCAGGGTTGCCTCGCTGGGCGACACGCTCGACGGAGAGGATGTTGTGCCGGCCTTCTCCTGTTCGGTCGCGGAGGTGTTCGGAGTCTGACGGGGGGAGGCCGCGCCCCGCTCGGCGGCCAGGTTTTCAAAGCCCGCTGGTGACGCAGCCGACCGGCCAACAGTCACACATCCAGCATCGTAGACCGGGACCCCTGCCTGGGGGCGAGGAGCCGGGCTTGCCGGGGAGAGATCTTCGGTATATGTTCGGTATCCCTGCACCCGAGTCCCACCGATGCCATGTGTTGTCGGTACGCGCCGCGTCCACCCGACTAACTTGCGCGGTTCGGAGTCGCACCACCTCCGACGTAGCTGACGGGAGAGGACCTGATGCATTTCGCCGAGCTCTTCATTCGTAGACCGGTGTTGTCCAGCATGCTCAGCCTGGGCGTCGTGCTCGTCGGTGTCATCGGGTACACGCGCCTCCCAGTGCGCGAGTTCCCGGACGCCGACCCACCCGTCGTCTCCGTCACGGTGCTCCTGCCAGGTGCGAGCCCGCAGGTGGTCGAGTCCTCCGTGACTGACGTTCTCGAAGAGGAGCTGTCGAGCCTCGAGGGGCTGCGCACGATGACCAGCGCGAGCCAGGAGCAGGTGAGCCTGATCACCCTGGAGTTCACGCTGGACCGCGAGATCGAGGCGGCCGCGCAGGACGTGCGCGACAAGGTGGCGCGGGTGCGCGGGTTCTTGCCGGAAGACGTCGAGGAGCCGGTGGTGGCGAAGGAGGACGCGGACGCCTTCCCGATCATGTTCCTGGCGCTGACGTCGCAGAGCTACGGGCTGATGGAGCTGTCGGACATTGCCGACCGTCAGCTCAAGCCACGGTTGCAGACCATTCCTGGCGTGTCGAGTGCGCCGATCTTCGGCGAGCGTCGCTTCGCGATGCGGGTGTGGCTCTCACCGCGCGAGCTGGCCGCCCGCGGGCTCACCGCGCTGGACGTCGAGCGGGCCATCCAGACGCGCAGCGTCGAGATCCCGGCCGGGCGGATCGAGTCCGATCGGCGTGAGTTCTCGGTGCGGTATTTGGGCGAGATGCACACGGCGGACGAGTTCGCGGACCTCACCGTGTCGAGCGGAGACGGGCAGCTCGTCAAGCTCGGCGACGTGGCGCGGGTCGAGCCCGGCCCCGAGGACGAGCGGTCGGTGACGCGCTATTCGCAGCAGCCTGCGATCTTCGTCGGCGTGGCGCGGCAATCGAAGTCGAACGTGCTTGAAGTCGCCAGCGCCGTGCACGCCGAGCTGCCCGCGGTGCGGCGCGGGCTGCCGGCGGGCGTCGAGCTGGCCATGGCGTTCGACGGGTCGGTGTTCGTTCAGCGCTCGATCAAAGAGGCCCAGGAGACGCTCGTGATCACGGCGGTGCTCGTGATCCTCATCATCTTCCTGTTCCTGGCCAGCCTGCGCGCGACGATCATTCCGGCCCTCGCGATCCCCGTGTCGATCATCGGGACCTTCGCGGTGCTCGGGGCCTTCGGCTACTCGGTGAACTCGCTCACGCTGCTGGGCCTCATCTTGGCGATCGGCATCGTGGTGGACGACGCAATCATCGTGATGGAGAACGCGCACCGCCACCAGGAAGAGTTGGGCAAGGACCCCCGGACGGCGGCGATCGACGGGACGCGCGAGATCACGACCGCCGTGATCGCGACGGTGCTCTCGTTGCTCGCCGTGTTCTCGCCGCTGTTGTTTCTCACCGGTGCCACCGGCCGGCTGTTCACCGAGTTCGGTGTGGCGGTCGGGGGCGCGGTGCTGATCTCCGGCGTCGTGGCGCTCACGCTCACGCCGATGCTGTCGGCGAAGATCCTGCGCGTCTCACAACGTGAATCGCGCTTCCACCACGCGGTGGGTGTCGTGCTCGGCAGCGTCGCCGCGCAGTACGGTGGTGCGCTGAAGCGGGCACTCGGCCGTCCGTTCCTGGTGATTGCGGGGGGTGCCGGACTCACCCTTGCGGCCGTAGCCCTGTTCTTCGCCCTCGAGCGGGAGTTCGTGCCACCGGATGACCGCGGCTTCTTCTTCACGTTCGTGGTGGCGCCCGAGGGCGCGACGGTGGCCTACACTGACGAATACGTGCGGCAACTCGAGGGCATCGTCCACCAGACCGACGACGTGCGCTCCTCATTCGTCATGATCGGTGGCTTCATGGGTCCGCCCAGCTCGGCGATGGTGGGCCCCATTCTCGAGGACTGGGACCAGCGAGACCGGTCGGCTGAGGACGTCATCGGCGAGGTGCAGCCCCAGTTCTTCTTCGGTGTGCCCGGCGTGTTCGCCTTCGCGACCAACCCGCCGGCGTTCGGCGGCTTCACCCCGCCGGTGCAGTTCGTCGTGAAGAACCGGGACTTCGAGGCGCTGGTGGACGGCATGGACGCGCTCGTCGCGCGCGCGAGCCAGATCCCAGGGCTCGTGAACGTCGACACCGACTTGCGCGTGACCAAGCCGGAGCTCGTCGTGACGCTCGACCGCGACCGGGCGGAGGACTTAGGTGTGGCGGCGCGGGACGTCGCGATCACCCTCCAAACGCTGCTGGGCGGGCGCGACGTGTCGCGGTTCACGTCCGACAACAAACTGTACGACGTGATCCTGCGGCTCGATCCCGCGGAGCGGGCAACGCCGTCGGACATCACCGGGCTCGAGGTGCGCGGGCGGAACGGCACGCTGGTGCAGCTCGACGCCGTGACCCGAGTAGAGGAGCGCGTCGGCCCGCGCCAGCTGAACCACCACGATCGGGTTCGGTCGTTCACGCTGTCGGCGAGCATGATGCCAGGATTCACCCTGGGCCAGGCGCTGGATTCGTTGAACGCGGCGGCGGCCGAGGTGCTGCCGGCGGGAAGTACCGTCGACCTTGCTGGTGAGTCCCGCGAGCTGCGGGAAAGCAGCAACGCGCTGTACTTCGCGTTCACCTTCGCGATGATCTTCGTGTTCATGGTGCTGGCGGCGCAATACGAGTCGCTGGTGCACCCCTTCACGGTGCTCCTGGCCGTGCCCCTGGCGGTGACCGGCGCATTGGGC
>JBDHCY010000372.1:0-3395 GCA_039591795.1 Gemmatimonadota bacterium
CGTGCACGGAGGCGGGGCGTTCAGCGGGAAGGACCCCAGTAAGGTGGACCGCTCGGCCGGGTACATGGCGAGGTACGTGGCGAAGAATATCGTAGCGGCGGAACTGGCAGAGGAGTGTCTGGTGCAGCTGGGATACTGCATCGGGCTGGTAGATCCGGTGTCCGTGCTGGTGAACACCTACGGGACCGGGAAGCTCTCCGACGAGGCCTTGTCGAAGATCGTACGGCAGGTCTTCCCCTTGTCGCCGCGTGGGATCATCGACCATCTGAAGCTAAGGCAGCCGGTGTACCGAGCGACGGCGGCATACGGGCACTTCGGCCGCAAGGAGTTTGCGTGGGAACGTGTGGATGCGACGGAGGAGCTGCAGGCTAGGGCGTAACACTCGACAGCACCGACGAGGCGTTCGGCCGCGTTCGCCAAGGATTCGCGAAGGAAGTATACATCAAGAGCTGAGGAGTTTCGCACGATGGCCCTACGCATCGAAGACTATGCGATGGTTGGCGACACGGAGTCGGCGGCGCTCGTGGGCAAGAACGGCTCCATCGACTGGTGCTGCGCCCCACGATTCGACTCGCCCGCGCTCTTCGCCGCGCTCCTCGGCACCGAAGCCAATGGCCACTGGCAGCTGGCCCCGGTTGGTGAGGTGCGCCGCGTCGAGCGTCGCTACCGCCAAGGGACCGCGGTGCTCGAAACCGACTTCGAGACCGATGACGGAATGGTACGGCTGGTGGATTGCATGCCGCCACGCGACGAGCACCTCACATTCGTTCGAGCAGTCGAGGGTGTGCGTGGCCGTGTCGCGATGCAGATGCGCTTTGCGCCCCGGTTCGACTATGGTCGGCTCATCCCGTCCGTTGGGCGCATCGACCAAGGGGTGTTCGCTCTTGCGGGCCCGGACGCGGTGTGCCTGCGCGCTCCCGTCGATCTGAGTTACGACGGCGCGACAACCTCGGCTACGTTCGATGTCTCCGAAGGCGAGCGTGTGCCGTTTCACCTCGTCTGGTATCCTTCCCACTTACCGTGCCCGGAGCCGTCAGACCCGCTTGACCTCGTGGCGCGTGCTGAGGCCTGGTGGAAGGAATGGTCTGGGCGCTGCCAGTACGAGGGCCCGTACCGCGACGACGTAGTCCGGTCGCTCATCACTCTGAAGGCGCTCACGTATTCGCCGACGGGCGCGACCGTCGCGGCGCTCACGACGTCGCTGCCGGAGGAGATCGGTGGGGAACGGAACTGGGACTACCGCTACTGCTGGCTGCGTGACGGCGCCTTCACGCTCGTCCCGCTCGTCGAAACCGGCTACCTCGATGAGGCCGTGGCCTGGCGAGACTGGCTCTTGCGCGCCGTAGCCGGCGATCCTGGCCAGCTGCAGCTGATGTATGGCATCGGGGGGGAGCACAGGTTGGCCGAGTTGGAATTGCCCTGGCTGTCGGGCTACGAGGACTCCAGGCCGGTCCGCATCGGCAACGCGGCCAGCGAGCAGTTCCAACTCGACATCTTCGGCGAAGTGCTGGCGGTCCTCCATCGAGCCGTGCAGGCCGGTCTCCCGGAACGCGATCCTTCTCGATTGCCGGGAATCGACCTATCCGCCGTGATCGACGTCGTGGAGCGTCGCTGGCGTGAGCCGGACGAGGGTATCTGGGAGGTTCGCGGTGACCCACAACACTTCACCTATTCCAAGGTCTCTGCCTGGACCGCCCTCGACCGCGCGATCAAGCTGGCAGAGGCCAGGGACCACCCGGTCCCATTCGAGCGCTGGGGCCGCGTGCGCGATGAGATCCACGCCGATGTCTGCGCGAACGGCTTCGACAGGGAGCGCAACACGTTTGTGCAGTATTACGGGGGAAGCGGGTTGGATGCGAGCCTGCTCCTCATCCCCATCAGCGGTTTCCTTCCACCGCAGGATCCTCGTGTACTCGGCACGATCGATGCAATCCAGCGGGAGATCTGCTCCGGCCCGCACGTCTACCGTTACTCGACCGACGAGGGGGTAGATGGGTTGGCCGGGAGCGAGGGGGCGTTCTTGATCTGCTCGTTCTGGATGGTCGCCGCGTTGGCGCTCGCGGGACGTGTTGAGGAGGCTGAGCGCAACCTCGAGCAGCTACGCGCACTTCAGAATGACGTTGGCCTGTTCAGCGAGGAATACGACCCCACTGCCCGGCGGCAGCTGGGCAACTTCCCGCAGGCGTTCTCACACATCGGGCTGCTGCATTCGATTCTCACCCTCGAGGAAGCCAAGAAAGGACGCGTGTCCAGCGACGCATCGAGGAAGCCGTAGGCCCGAGCGGCACGCGGTCAGGCCTCGGCAAACTGAACGACGACCTTGATATCGTCGGGCCTCCGTTCGAGGGCCTGCACGAAGTCCTCCGGGCGCTCGCGCCGCGTCACGAGACCGGCAAGCCAGTCGCGGTCTGCGCGGGCCAGCACCTCTCCGGCCTTGTACCAGTGTCGCTTGTTGGCGTTGACGCTGCCCACGATGACGTTGTTGTGCAGCACGATGTCGGCCGCCACATCGGCCGTGGGGAGCGTGGGCAAAGGGCCGCCGCTGCCGACCCCGGTGAGACAGACGACGCCGCCGGCACCGACGGTCCGAATCGACTCGGCGATGACTGGCCCGGCGCCGGTGCATTCCACGATGACGTCCGGCTCGAATCCCACGTCCGCCACGCTGCCGGTATGGTAGGTCGCTCCGAGCGCGCGAACGAGTTCGGGCTTGGGCCCGGAGTCGAGCCGGTCGAGCACGTGGATCTCGAGCCCACGCTGCATTCCGGCCAGCGCCGCGAGAAGACCGATCGGACCGGCGCCCGTCACGAGCGCCGTGCGTGGCTCCCAGAAGGCGCGCTGGCCCACCGCGCTGACTTGTTCCCAAGCCTTGGTGACGACCGTCGTCGGCTCGAGCAGTACGCCCAGCAGGCCGAGCGACCTGTCGATCTTCATGGCGTACTCGGGCTCGACGCGCCAGCGCTCTGACATGAAGCCGTCGATCTCCTTGATGCCGCGCTCGGTGTACTGACCGTTCCGGCACATGTCCCACTCCCCCACCGCGCAGTTGGGGCAGGGCACGGGGTCCGGGCGCCGGACGATGCCGGCCACGAGATCACCCTTCTCGAGCGCCGGGGTCGGCCCGGGGTCCACCACGCGACCGAGCGATTCGTGGCCCAGCACGAGGCGCTTCTTGCCCTGGGGTGCCCAACCGTACTTGCCCTCCGCGATCTCGACGTCCGTACCACAAACGCCGACGGCGACGGCCTCCACCAGCACCGCGCCGTCACGCACATCGGCCTCGGGAACTTCTTCGAGCCGGGCTGTCCCGGGCTGCTTGGGTTCTACGGTGATCGCTTTCATTGGCAGACCTCCAGGTCAAGAGCGAATCGGACAGGCCGCCGAGGAACTCCATC
>JBDHCY010000373.1:0-4506 GCA_039591795.1 Gemmatimonadota bacterium
ACAGACGCGTTTGGCGGGAAGCCCTGCTCGCCGCGCGGCCGGGTCGTTCTATCTTAGCGGGCGCATGGGCGAGACCACCGAACCCATCGGCACCGCGCTCGCGCTAGGGCGAGCGCCTGACTCAGGTGCCAAGGGGACCTCAGTGGACTAGCCTCACGTCATGCCCTACATCGAGGGCGAGACGCTCCGCGAGAAGCAACTGGGCATCGACGAAACGGTGACGGTCACAACCGAGGTCGCCGACGCGCTGGACTACGCACACCGGCACGACGTCATCCACCGCGCCATCAAGCCTGAGAACATTCTGCTGTCACCAACGAGAATGACGGGCAAGATGATGTCTTCGTAGTTCGATGGCCGAGCGGGACGGGTAGGGAGCAAGTCTCTTTGGCTGGAGGCGGCAATCCCCGGTGGGCCAGAGGCTTTTGGCGACCTGATCGCTCTGTCGGGCTACGACGTGCATCCCGACGGGGAAAGATTTCTGTTGATGCTTCGCAATCCCGCCGCAGCAGCACGGGAAATCTTAGTGGTCGAGAACTTCTTCGAGGAGTTGAAGGCGATGGAGAACTAGCGCTCGCTCACGCTGCGTCGAATCCCGCCGTCCCTCCGCGCGAGGCGGTGCAAGCGAGCGGGGAGGAAACGCTGGCCCATTCACGCACGACGAGCCATCTTAACCGCGGTACCCACCCAGGCGGGGCTCGTGGCAGACCTGCTCAACCGTCTCAAAACAGCTCTATCTGACCGCTACGCCGTCGAGCGCGAGCTTGGTGCGGGCGGGATGGCCACCGTCTACCTTGCCACCGACCTGAAGCACGAGCGCAAGGTCGCGGTCAAGCTGCTGCGGCCCGAACTGGCCGCGGTGATCGGAGCCGAGCGCTTCCTCGCGGAAATCAAGACCACGGCGAACCTCCAGCATCCACACATCCTACCGCTGCACGACTCGGGCGAGGCCGAGGGCTTCCTCTTCTATGTGATGCCATTCGTCGAGGGTGAATCGCTGCGTGTCCGTCTGGACCGCGAGAAACAACTGCCCGTGGAGGATGCTGTGCGGCTGGCCCGAGAGGTGGCCAGCGCGCTCGACTACGCCCACCGCCACGATGTCATCCATCGCGACATCAAGCCAGAGAATGTTCTGATTCACGACGGGCAGGCGCTGGTCGCCGACTTCGGCATCGCCTTGGCGGTGAGCCAGGCGGGTGGCACCCGCATGACCGAGACCGGCCTGTCGCTCGGCACACCCCACTACATGAGTCCCGAACAGGCCATGGGAGAACGGGACATTACGGCGAAGACGGACGTGTACGCCCTGGGGTGTGTGCTTTACGAAATGCTCACGGGCGAACCGCCGTTCACGGGCCCGACCGCCCAGGCCATTGTCGCGAAGGTCATGTCGTCGGAGCCCGAGCCGATCACGACATTGCGCAAGACGGTGCCCCCGCACGTCGAGGCCTCGGTGAACGCCGCCCTCCAGAAGCTCCCGGCCGACCGGCCCGCCACCGCCGCCGAGTTCGAGCAGGCGCTCGAGGGCCGACTCCCTCCGACATCAGCCCGCGATGTCCCGTCCGCACCTGCCACCGGGCCCTCGACCTGGACCCGGCGTTCGCTGGCGAACTGGCACGTCCTCGTCGGCCTGTTCGTCGTATTGGGCGTCGGCTTCGGCATCGGTGCGGCACTCACAAGACGTGCCCCACCACCGAGCAGCCCGGTCGGGTGGTTCGAGATCGACGCCCAGCCCGGCACCAGCATCCTCGGACATTCGATCGATCTCGCCGCCGACGGCGAGCGCCTCGTTTACATCGGGCGGACGAGTGGCGGCGGGAGCGTCCTCTTCCGGCGAGAATTGGGCGATCCGGTCGCCGTACCGATCACGGGTTCGGGTGGCGGCGACCTCGGCTACCCCTTCGTGGAGCCTAGCGGTGAGCGCGTGGGGTTCTATCAAGACCGACAGCTCCGGATGGTGCCGATGGCGGGTGGCGCTTCTCGGACGATCGCCTCGATTTCCGGCAGCGGTCGAGGTGCCGGCTGGACAAGTGACGGCCGCGTCGTGTATCACGAAGGCCCAGGCTCGGGCTTGCAGATCGTGGACGCCGAGGGCGGAAGCCCCGCGCGGCTGACCGTCTTAGATACCACGTCAGGCGAAGTGGACCACCGGTGGCCGCAGGTGCTGCCAGGCAACCAGTGGGTGGTGTTCACAATCTGGAAGGGGGCGGTGTCGCGGGCGGAGGTCGGCGTGGCATCGATAGAAACGGGCACGGTGCGATCACTCGTTCCGGGCGTTTCTCCTCGATACGTCAGCCCCGGGTACTTAGTCTACGGCAGCGCCGAAGGTGTGCTGCGAGCCGTGCGGTTTGACCTGCGGTCGGGGACCGTGCACAGCACGCCAGTCACTGTTCTCGACTCGATCCTCATCGATAGCGATGGATCGGTCGAGTACACCGTCTCCTGGAATGGGACCCTCGCGTATCACAACTTCTTCCGACAGCTGGTCCCGGTCGTCGTCGATCGTGACGGACGCGAATCGCTCGTGTCCACTCCCCCGCTGGCCCCGCCAGTCAGCCCTCGGTTAGCGCCGAACGGCGCAGCGTTCGCCGTGGGAGACCAGAGCGTTCGCGACCAGCCGGGTCTGTGGGTCTACGACCTGCGCGTCGCCACGTACGCCCCGCTCGTCGACGGCGATGGTTTCTACCCGCTGTGGACCCCCGACAGCCGCACGATCATCTACTCCCGCAATGAAGGCGCGGACGTTCGCGTCTATGCCGCACCGGCGGACCGTTCTCAGGAACAGAGTCTGGTGGTGGATCAGCCGGGACAGCACCGGACTCAGGATCTGAGCCCCGACGGCCGCTACATGCTACTTCGCAAGAGCCTCGGCACGCGGTACGAGCTCTGGGTCTTGGATCGCGACAGCGGCGACGCTCCGACACCGTGGCTCTCCACCGACTATCTGGAGCGAGCACCCACCTTCTCGCCGAACGGACGCTGGATCGCCTACTCCTCCGATGAGTCGGGGCGCGACGAGGTTTACGTGCGTCCGTTTCCCGGCCCCGGTGGGCGGATCCAGGTGTCCACGGAAGGGGGCATCGAGCCGGCATGGCATCCCAATGGTCGAGAGCTCTTCTTCCGCTCCGGGACCGGGCTGCTCGCAGTGGGTGTACAGAGCGGCGAGTCCTTTCGGATCGTGGGGCCGGCCACGACGGTTATTGAGGGCCCTTACTACAGCTACGGCTGGCAGCGGCAGTATGACGTGTACCCCGACGGCAACCGCTTCCTCCTCCTGAAGCCCAAGGACGAGGAAGCACGGCTCAACGTAGTCGTGAATTGGATCGCCGGCTGGCGCGACCGTGATGGGGAGAACTAGCGCTGAGCAGACCGCCCCCCACTGAGGTGACACACATCCGAGTCGCGGGATCGCACAAGTCTCGGTGGCCTCTGTGGACAGCGTCTTCGCCGACTTTCGCGTCCCTGATGGCCCGGGCTGTGCCGTCGCCGCGAGTCAGGATCTTCAGCAGGTACTCAGCCGCGCGTACGGCATGGCCGATCTCGAGCACAACGTGGCCAACACTCCGGAAACGGTCTTCGAGCCCGGTTCCGTGGCCAAGCAGTTCACGGCCGCCGCCACGATTCTGCTTGCCCTGGATGGCGAGCTTGCTCTCGATGACGACGTGCGGAAGTACATCCCCGAGCTGCCCGACTACGGCGAGACGATCACCATCCGACACCTCCTCAATCACACGAGCGGGCTCAGGGACTGGGGATCGATTGCTGGCATCGAAGGCTGGCCCCGCACCACGAGGGTCCATACCCACATGCACGTGCTCGACATCGCGAGCCGGCAGCGGTCGCTCAACTACGAACCGGGCGAGTATTACTCGTACACGAACACGGGCTACAACCTGCAGGCTGTCTTGGTGGAGCGCGTGAGCGGGATGTCGTTCGCCGAGTTCTCCCGCAAGAGGATCTTCGAGCCGCTCGGCATGACCCGCACCGAGTGGCGGGACGATTTCACACGCGTCGTCGAGGATCGGGCGATCGCATACAGCCCGCTACGTGGAGGCGGTTTCCGCATGAACATGCCGTTCGAGAACGTGCACGGAAACGGAGGCCTCCTCACCACCGTGGGAGACCTGCTGCGCTTCACGCACAACCTCGAGACAGGAGCATTGGGTGGACCCGAGTTCTTGAAGGAGATGCACACCCAGGGTGTCCTCAATTCCGGCCGCACCATCGCCTACGCGAGCGGACTGTCCATCGGTGAGTACAACGGCGTGCGAGAGATCCGGCACGGCGGTGCCACGGCGGGATATCGCGGTTTCCTGACACGTTTTCCGGATCAAGGAGTCGCTGTTGCGGTCATGTGCAACGCGGCGAACGCCAATCCAGGTCTCCTGGCCCACCGGGTGGCAGACCTCTATCTGGGCGAGACCGTGTCGGACGATGCGCCGGCCGCATCGCCGCCAGTCGCGGTCGAGCTGCCCACCGCCAGCCTCGAGGCGCTCGCCGGGGGGT
>JBDHCY010000374.1:0-4645 GCA_039591795.1 Gemmatimonadota bacterium
TCGAGTGATGGACTCGCGGTGTCCTTGGGGGGCGACTGAGGCCCCGCTTGAAGGAATACGCTCGACAGGGGCGCCATGTTACCCCTGGCAGGCCCGCTCGACCGCCTCCGATCGCCTCTGACCGCCCGGGACCGCCCCGAGTCGGAGCACTCCCTTCCATCCAGAGCTTTTCCGGTTAGCGGTTTCGGGCTATATTCGGACCCGAATGCCTCCCGACATCTCCGCCGAACATCCGTCGGCCCAATCGCCGCACCTCGAGTCGCTGAACCCGGCCCAGCGCCGCGCCGTGGAGCACGGCATCGACGGGCCGAACCCACGGCCCGGCCCCCTCCTCGTGATCGCCGGAGCCGGTACTGGGAAGACCGAGACGCTGGCCCATCGGGTGGCGCAGCTGATCCTCCACGGGGCGGATCCACGCCGGATCCTGCTTCTCACGTTCACCCGTCGTGCCGCCCAAGAGATGACTCGTCGGGCGGCGCGGATCGTCGCTCGGGCACTGCATGCGGCGGAGGGATCGGCCCCCCGCCCGAGCCCTGCACGCATCCTCTGGTCGGGCACCTTCCACGCCGTCGGGAACCGTCTGCTGCGCCTCCACGCCGGGCCCGTCGGGCTCGACCCTGCCTTCACCGTGCTCGACCGATCCGACGCCGCCGACCTGCTCGACGTCGTGCGGAACGAGCTCGGTCACTCCGGGCGCGCGGCCCGGTTCCCCAAAAAGGCGACATGTCTCGCGATCTACTCGCACACCGTCAATGCCCAGCACCCGCTCGAGGCGACGCTCGAGGCGGCGTTCCCTTGGTGCGCATCGTGGGTCGACGAGCTCCGCACGCTCTTCCGCGACTACGTTGCGGCGAAACAACGCCAGCACCTCCTCGACTACGACGACCTCCTCTTGTATTGGCATCATCTCATGGCGGAGCCGGCACTCGCTCGCAGCGTGGGTCGGCGCTTCGATCACGTGCTCGTCGACGAATACCAAGACACGAACGCACTTCAGGCCGGCATCCTGCGTCGGCTGCGGCCCGACGGGACGGGGGTCACGGTGGTGGGCGACGACGCACAGGCGATCTACGCCTTCCGCGCCGCCACGGTTCGGAACATCCTCGACTTCCCGCACCGGTTCACGCCGACAGCGGCCGTGGTGACCCTCGAGCAGAACTACCGGTCGACGCAGCCGATCCTCGACGCGGCAAACGATGTCATCGCGCTCGCACCGGAGGGCTTCGCAAAGCGGCTGTTCTCTGCGCGCCCGTCGCGTGAGAAACCGGTGCTCGCTGCGGTCGAAGACGAGGTAGCCCAAGTCCACTACGTCGTGGAGCGGATTCTGGAGCACCGCGAAGCCGGGATCGCCCTCCGCCGGCAGGCAGTTCTCATGCGCGCTGCGCACCACAGCGATGCGCTCGAGGTCGAGTTGGCGAGCCGGAACATCCCGTTCGTCAAGTTCGGTGGCCTCAAGTTCCTCGAGGCCGCCCACGTGAAGGACGTGGTTTCGCTTCCTTCAGCTCCTCCCAGGCATCGGGCCTGCCACCGCGCGCGCGCTGCTCGCGGACTTCGACGCCGCACGGAGTGACTTTGCCGCACTCTCCCGCTCCACGGTCCCGCCCGCCGCAGCCACCGAGTGGCCTGGGCTGTGCGATCTGCTCATCCGCCTGCGCGACGCGACTACTGAGTGGCATGCGCAGTTGGGCATGGTACGTCGCTGGTACGCTCCCCATCTCGAGCGGCTCTACGACGCGGCCCACGTGCGGGCCGGCGATCTCGATCAACTGGAGCAGATCGCCGGGCTCTTTCCGTCCCGCGAGCGCTTTCTCAGCGAGATCACGCTCGATCCGCCGGAGGCAAGCGGTGACCAGGCGGGCCCGCCGCTCCTCGACGAGGATTATCTGATCCTGTCCACGATCCACTCCGCCAAGGGCCAGGAATGGGACGTCGTCTTCGTGTTGAACGTCGTGGACGGATGCATTCCGTCTGACATGGCGACGGGCTCGCCCGAAGAGATCGAGGAGGAACGGCGGCTCCTTTACGTGGCGATGACTCGGGCGCGCGATCACCTCCACCTCGTCCAGCCACTCCGATTCCACGCCCGGCCGCACCGCTATGCCGACCAGCACGTTTACGCACCGCGGTCGCGCTTCCTCCCCGAACAGATCCTCCCGGCGTTCGAGCGGAAGGCGCACGGCAGCGTGCGGGAGTATGAAGAGCCCGATGGCTCTCCGGTGGTACCCATCGACGTTGGGGCGCGGCTGCGAGCCATGTGGGAGTGAGCTCGATTGGAGCTTTGCGGAGCTGCGGCGTGACGGCCGTCACGTTGCAGGAGCACCACACCCCCTATCTTCGAGCTGCGCCCCCTTTCCATCAACCAACCACCACAGGGGAGTAGTCGGGATGGCTGTGTTCTCCTCCACGCGCAACGGCGACAGCGAGCGATCGGCTGCGCCCGCAGGCCCGCACCACCTCTCCATTCTGGCCCCTGGGGCCAAGCTCGTGGGACACCTCGAGACGGAGAGTGTGGTCAAGATCGAGGGGCGCCTCGAGGGCAGCGTCCGGGCGGCCGATCAGGTGCTCGTGACGACAGGAGGCGTCGTGGAGGGCGACGTGATCGGACGGGAAGTCGTGATCGGTGGGGAGGTCAAAGGTAACGTCCAAGCGTTCGAGCGCGTCGAGGTTCTTGCCGGCGGCTTGATCGAGGGCGACCTCACCACTCCGCGCGTCGCGGTGCAAGAGGGCGGACGAGTCAACGGCCGCGTCACGATGGCCGACCCGTCACACCTCGATCACCGCGACCGCATCCTCGAAGAGTCGGCTGTCAGGAGCACTCCGCTCCTCCAAAGCGCGTAACCGTCCCCTCCCGGGCGGCCCTTGCCGCGGCGCGCCGTGCCTTGCAGGCACGGCGCGTCGTTGCTATCGTCGCACCGAGCCAGAGTGCGTCCCGAGGATGCACGCTCCCCGACTACGACCCAACCGACTGAGGCAAGACGCATGTCACGAGGGAAAGAGTTCCTCCACCGGGTCCACGAGGTGCTCGGTGAGTTCGAAGCTGCGGTACGGCGTGAGCGAGGCCTCTTTGGGCGCTCGGTCGCGCGCCGCCAGGACGTAGACATCGCACGGCAGAAGGTCATCGAGACGATCGTGCAGGTCGTCAAGGAAGCACAGGAAGCCTACCCGAAGCAGTAGCGGCGGCGGGACGGCCCCCAAATCACCGACCGGCCGGTTACATTGTGCGCGGCATGCTAGCGCTTCCAAGAGAAGACACCCTCATCGTCGGGGCCGGCCCGATCGGCCTCGCCTGCGCCGTGTCGGCCAAGCGACGGGGCATCGATCCCCTGGTCGTCGATGCCGGGGCCATCACCCATTCGATCGTTCGCTATCCGGTCGGTATGACGTTCTTCACGACCCCCGACAAGCTCGAGATCGGCGGGCATCCACTCGCGTGCTCCGGGCAGAAACCCACGCGCGAGGAGGCGCTCATGTACTACCGGGGCGTCGTCCGCGCCGAAGGCCTGCGAGTCCAGACGTTTGCACGTCTCGTGGACGTGCAGACCGACGGGGACGGCCTCAGGGCGACACTCGAGGCGGCTCGGGAACGCATGCAGGTCGCCTGCCAGCGGCTGGTCCTCGCCACCGGGTACTTCGACCAACCCAACTCCATCGGTGTCCCCGGCGAGGACCTCCCGCATGTGCGTCCCCATTTCGATGAGGCGCACTTGAGCTACGGCCTCGACGCCGTCGTGATCGGCGGCAAGAACTCGGCGGTGGAAGCGGCCCTCGAGCTCTTTCGCGCGGGGGCGCGCGTCACCCTCGTCTATCGTGGCCTCGAGCTCCCACCCGGCGTCAAGTACTGGTTGCGTCCCGATCTCGAGAACCGGGTCGCCGCGGGCGAGATCGAGGCGCGGTTCGGCGCCGAGGTCACGGCGATCGACGAACGGCACGTCGCCATCAGACGCCGTGACGGCAGCACCGAAGAGCTCCCTGCCGACCGCGTCTACGTGCTGATCGGGTTTCTCCCCGACTTCGACCTCTTCCGGCGGATCGGCATCGAGCTCGAAGCGGGCACCGACCGCCCCACGGTCGATCCCACCACGCTCGAAACGAACGTCCCCGGCGTCTATATGGCCGGGAGCATCACGGCGGGCCGGGCGACCTCGGAGATCTTCATCGAAAACGGCCGCTTCGACGGCGAGAAGATCTTCGGGGCCGCTTGACACCACAGATGCCCGTGGGGATACTGCAGCAGGCCTCAAACGAGTTGAAACTCATTCTCAATCACACTCCCCGATCGCTCGCTGCCCTGCGAGAGGGCGAGGAGGGCGTCCTTGAGACGCTCGACCTGCCCGACGACATCGCCACCCGCCTGATGGAGCTTGGGTTCCTTCCCGGTGCCCGGATCAGAGCGGGGCGAGCCGCGCCTGGCGGCGACCCCCGCGTCTTCGAAGTCGATGGAAGCGATGTCGCGATCCGCCGAGAGACGGCGTCGCGTCTCGTGCTCCGCAATACGCGGTGACTAGCTGTCACGAGCCGGGCGCCGTGGCCCTGGCGCCGCTCCCGCTCGGCGAACGGCGAACCGCCACGGTCGCGATCGTCGGCCCCCCGAACTCCGGCAAGTCGACACTCTTCAACAAGCTCACGGGGCTCAGACAGAAGGTCG
>JBDHCY010000375.1:0-3381 GCA_039591795.1 Gemmatimonadota bacterium
CGGGTCCAGATCACGATGGCGCCACAGGCGTTGAATCCACTGAACTCCACCGGTGTTTCGCCCACTCCGCGGTACACCTCGATCGCTTCGACGTCCTGGGGGTGCACGAACGCGTCGAGGTTCGTGTTGCTCCTCGATATTCCCTCGCCAGCCCTCACGTCCGTCAGCCGCAGGCCGTCAACCCAGATGCTCGGCGCGCATCGCCCCCCCGACCGAGTGGACCGGATCTGGGTCGTCGCCCCTTCCCGGAAAACCCAAAGACCGGGGATCATCCGCAACATGTCGCTAATGTAGGCCGGATGGCGCCGCTCGATGTCGGCCCGGGTTATGAACCGCCCCAGCCCCCGCTCTCGGCGTCGCCAGAAGTCGCGCATGCGCCCCCAGGTAAAGAGGATCCCGTCGGCCTCCACGACGACGGCGGGCAAATCGACCGCCTGCTGCCACATGAAGCCAGTGAACGACCTTTGCGCGTTCAACTCCCCCACCCAGAAGCTGCGAAAGAGCGGCGCGTACCCCACACGTCTGACCAGGACCGCATTCAGCCCCCAGTCGATGGGGATCTCCGTTGCCAACAGCCTGCCTGTCGTATCGGTCACACCGACCACACGGTCGTTCACCATCACCTGGGCACCGACCACGGGCTGATCGTGCACCGTGTCACGCACGGTGGTGGTGAGCGCCAGGGTGGGTGGCGGACCGGGAACGAGCCGGACAGTCCCAAGATCCATCGTGCCGGGCGCGGAATCCGGTAGGAACAAGCGGAAGGCGCGGGGCGCGAAACCCATTCCCCGGAACTGCAGCGTGTCCACGCCGCGCTCCACGTCGGCGAGCGCGAACTCCCCCTTGTCATCGCTCAGGCTGAAGATGCCTGCTGACGACAAGTACACGAGCACTCCGGAAGCGGGCCGGAAGGAGGAGTCGATCACCGTACCGCGGAGGGTGACCAACTGGCTGGCTCGTTCCTGCGCGCGGCCAACGCCGCCCACCACGACCACACCGCACACGGACAACAGCATCGAGCATAGAGCTGTCCTGAGGCGATCGAGCAGGTCGGCCATCAAGGGGCGCGCTCCTGCTTGGAGAACCCGCTCAAGATGCAGCTGCCCGGGCTGGGACGCCAGAGTGACTGCGGCAGCCGACCGTTACCCGCCCCTTCGCTCCGCCTCGCGCAGCGCGTCCCGCGCCTCGTCGAGCAGGTGTGTGTGCGTGTGGCTCAACGCTGCCGCGGCGTTACGTGCAATCTCGATAGCGTCCTCGATGGGCAGGCTTCTCGCGATCAAGTCGGTCAAGAGCCATTCCAAATGGGACTTATCTCCTTTCGTTGTGGCGTACAATCGACTCTTGAGCCTGACGGAATCGCTTCATAGCTTGGGTCGATCAACATTTTGCCGGTGGCCCAGCCATGGCCCCCGCCGCCGCTGTAGACGCCCCGCAGGACGCCCACCCCGACGACGAGACCGCTAGGACCACCGACGGCGATTGAGCGGCCAGCCGCCTGGGGTTGCCCGATGAGTGAGCTCGAGCAGACGGAGCAAGCGGACCACCGGTTGCATGAGGGTGTCCGCTCTCATTCCCGACAACGTTTTCCTGCAATGACTCATAATTGGCACAGGAGATTCTCATGAACGCGCGTGAGGTGGTGTTCCCCGTCGTCGGAGTGTGTGCCCTTTGGGCCATGAGCTGCGTTGATGCACCGACGGTCTCCCAAGATCCCTGGCGAGGCAGCCCCGTGCGCCAAGCGATTTCTATCAACTTCACGGAGTTCGGGTCCGATGCGACGCTCATCGACTTCGAGGGTCTCGGCGCACAGCTCGAGGGAACGACCATCGGGCTGGTCACGTTCAGGACGTTCAACGACGACAACGGGAGCTTCCTCATCGAGCTGGAGCCGGCAAGCGGCAACTTCCCGGCCCACTCTCCGACCCACCTTGCCCTCAAAGGCGACGGGTTCAATCAGGCCGGGGGTTCGAATGCGCCTCCGCCCATTATCGAAGCGACCTTCGCCGTACCGGTCGGGGCCGTTGGGGCGTGGCTCACGAGTCCGAGCCAGCAATTCTTTACGGCTATCGACGCAGCCGGGACTGAGGTGGGAACCACCACACTGGATCCGATCTCCCCGCGCGAACCGCGCTTCGTGGGGTTCAGCTCGCCCAGCGGAATCGCAAGAGTCCTGATCGGCAACAACCAGATTGGCGGATTCGGCTTCGACGACTTCGTCTACGCTGACCTGCTGTTGACACCAGCAGCCACGATCGAGGACGTCATTGACCAGATCAGCGAAGTATTGGGAGACGAGCCCAGCCATCCTGCGACCGATGACCTGGGCGATGCCGCCAGCAAGCTCCAGAGGGCACTGGACGCGTTGGGTGAGACTCCGCCAGACAGGTTGGGCGCCCTCCGTTGGATCGAGCGTGGCATCGGGGATGTCCAAGAAGCAGTCAGCCGTGGCCTGCTCGACGAAGCACTTGGCACCGAAGTGATGGTTCGGCTCGCCGAGGTCGCCCGAGGGATCGCGGTGGCGGTCATCGACGAAGCCATCGCTCGCGCGGGTCATGCTGAGAAGATCTCGGAAGCACAGACCGAGCTTGCCGAGGGTGATGCCCTGAGGGATTTGGGCGACTTTCGGGACGCCGTGGACAAATACAAAGACGCCTTGAAGGTTGCCGAGCGCGCGTGATTGGTTCGCGCGTCAAAAGCAGGTCGGCGATCGAGGGGCGCTCCTGCCGGGAGGATCACATCAAGGTGGGGCCGGCCAGGCACGGGCACCAGTGCACTCCATTCGCACGCCCAGGGCGAGTCTGCGCGATCGCCGGCTCAGCAAGTGTTCGCGGGATTCGTTAACTAGTTGGAACCAAGTCATGGAGCCTCCGCCTCGTTCGCCGCGAAGCAGGAGGGTCTTGCTCGATGAAGAGCAAGAAGGTAGATCGCGCGCCAAAAAACTCGGCGAAATCAAAGACTCCTACCCGCGATCGACGCGGGCGCCTCTCGGGCGGCAATCCAGGCAACCGGGGTGGGCGGCGAAAGCGGTCAGGACGGCCACCGGCGGAGTTTCGCGAGTGGGCGCTGGCAATGCGCGATACTGAGGTGAGGACGGCGGTGGAGGAGATCCTGCGAAACCCGAAGCACCGCGATCACTTCAAAGCCATCCAGATGGGCACGTGCGGCATCCAGACGGTCATGTCTTCAGAATCAGTCGAGGGCTGGAGCACGAGTAACCGGAGCCGCTGCCACCACGCCACCCGGGCTACCTCTCCAGCGCACGGCGCAATACGTTCCTCAACCTCGGCCCCCCTTCCGATCGCTCTCGGAGACTCCGGTCCCATGTGTGTGCCCAAACCAGCTGGCTGGCTCTGCCTCCTCTGCCTTTCGATTGGCCTGATC
>JBDHCY010000376.1:0-3375 GCA_039591795.1 Gemmatimonadota bacterium
ATCTGGCGGGCTATTCGCGGGGCTCGTCAAACCCGGTCGCGATGGCCGGACCGTCCGGGAAGGGCGAAGAGGGTTAGTGCCCCGGGACGCCGGCGATGCCCGGGCGGAAGCGGAAGATGAAGTAGGGCGCCTGAGAGGCGATGTGGCTCTTCGACCGCATCACCTGGTCGGGAATTGCAGAGTCGGCTACGTAGAGCCAGCCGTCGGGGCCGAAGGAGAGGGCATCCGCCCAGCGGATCCGTGGGGTCTCGACCCAGGTCTCGAGCGTGCCGTCGGGAGCCATTCGCAGCACCGCTCCGTGCTCCACATCGGTGATCCAGACGCCGCCCTCGATATCCGCCGAGAGGCCGTCGGAGAGAGGTTTGCGGCCGAGCGCCTCGACCCTCGAGGCGACGGACGGGTCACCGAGCGAGGTGTCCAGGAGAGCAGCGGTCGGTACGCGATAGAGGGTGTCGTGGCTCATTGCGCCGTAGGCGAGCCACCCGCCGTCGGGCGAAATGGCGATGCCGTCGATGCCCGGCTTCATCGCCGCCAGCCCACCGAAGAAGACCATCCGTTTGGAGGACGTGGCGATGATCCAGTCCTGGGCCGTTACCGAGGGGTGGCCCTCGAGGACCCTCCGGTCGGTCGAGGTACTCACGTCGTGGACGATGATCGCCGGTCGCTTCCGCCAGAAACTGACATCGGCAATGAAGATGGTGCGCCCGTCGGGGCTCACCTGCAGATCCTGGAGGAAGGAACCACCCGGCGCTGCGGTGTTGTCGAAACGGTGGTCGTGCACCAGCTCGTCGGTCAGCAGATCGATGGCCATGAGCCGCGGAACGCCGAAGCCGTGCTTGCCGTGGTCAATGATCCACAACCGTTGCTGGCGGTCGACGACAACGCCGAGCGGGGTCTGGAAGATCTCGTCCTGGAGCTCTTCGCTCGGGTAGGGCCACGCCGTCCCGGCGCGGAACTCGAGGAGCTTGGCACCCTCCGGCCGCGACTCGGGGTGTACGGTGAAGAAACCCCGACCGTCGTCGCTCACCGCCACGTTTCCGATGGGTTCGGCAAAGCTGAGGACCGTCTCGAGCTTTTCCCCGGCTAGAATGGGCTCTCCGGTGACGTCGGGGTAGGGTTCGCCACCGCCGTAGCGAAGGCGGACGAAGATCGCCAGACCTGTGACCAGGATGAGTGCGACCCACAACATGACCCGGATGACCCGACGCATATCTCATGCAACGGCTCTCTCCAGCGAGAATTCCATGGGTGCAAGGCTGCGCTATGCTCCCAACAGGGAGGGCCCACCATGTTCGGCATTCGCGATTTCCAACCCCGTCGCCTCATCGCGGTTCTGGTCGCAGTACTCGCCGGGACCATCGTGCTGGAGGCGGGCGATCGCTCGCTGACCTTCGAAGACCTGATGAAGTTCCGCCAGATCCGAAACCCCACCATCTCCGAAGACGGTGCGTGGGTCGCTTACGCCCTTGTCCCCGACCGCGGGGACGGCGAGACGGAGGTGCGATCCACCACGTCGGAGGCGCTGTACCGGATCGAGCGCGGCGCCAGCCCCGTGATCTCGGCCGACGGGCTGTGGGTGGCGGCGGCCATCACACCTACCCTCGAGGAGCGGGAGAAGGCCCAGAAACAGAAGGGGAAGAAGGGTCCGGGGAAGAACGACGATGACAAGCCGAAGAAGGGGCTGTCGTCGCTCGATCTCCGCACCGGTTCCGAGCAGCGTATCGAAAAGGTGGAGACCTTTGCATTCTCCGATGACGGCCGTTGGCTGGCGTTCAAGCATTACGAAGAGAAGAAGAAGCCCGACGAGGATTCAGAGGAAGAACCGAAGGAGGCGGAGCGCGGGGAGGACGAGGAGAAGAATGAGAAAAAGAAGCCGGAGCTCGGCACAACCGTGAAGCTCCGCGATCTGATGATCGGCGAGGACATCACCATCGAGCACGTCAGCGGGTTCGCCTTTGCCGAACAGGCGCCGTTTGTAGTCTACGCCGTGTCGGCGCCTGAAGGCGAGGGGAATGGGGTCTTCGCCCGGCGGCTCGACCGGGAGGGAGCCCCCGTGTCCACCCTCCATCAGGCGGAGAACGGTCGCTATACCCACCTCGAATGGGCCCGCGAAGCGACCCACCTCGCCTTCATGGCTGCAGTTCTCGATGACGAGGACGAGCCCGGTGACGCCGAAGTCTGGGTCTGGCGGGGAGACGGTGACGCGAAAGCTGTGGCCTCTCGCGACGACGCACCCGACGGCTGGACCGTGCCCTCAAAGAACGAGCTGGTGTGGAGCCGCGACGGGGAACGCCTCTTCTTCGGCTTCAGACCGGTCGACGAGGAGGAGGTCGAAAAGGACACGGGGAATGGCGACGTCGATGAGATGCCCTTCGATCCCTACGATTTCGACGCGCTGTTGGATAGGCGTGAGGTCGACGTCTGGCATTGGAACGATCCGCGCATCAATTCGAACCAGAAGGAACGGTGGGAGGAGCACGAGAAGGACCGCGTCTACAGCGCGGTCATCCACCTCGGTTCGGGCCGGGTGGTGGCGTTGGCCGATCCCGACATGCCCCAGGTCGCTCCCACGAACAACCCCCGCATCGCCGTTGCTGGGTCCGACGTGCCCTACCTCAAGGAAGTGACCTGGGCCGGCCGATTCTCAGACCTCTATGTGGTCGATCTGGGAACCGGCGAGAGGCGTCAGGTGGCACAGCGGCTGCCGAGCGGCCGATCGCGCAGTGGATCGCTGTCGCCCGATGGGCGCTTTGTGGTCTTTTACAACGACGGAGACTGGCATTTCTACGACGTGGAGAAGGAAACGCTCTCAAACGTGACGGCGGAGCTCGGCGTCCCCTTCGCCAACGAGGACCACGATTATCCGAGCGATCCACCCGGCTACGGCCACTCGGAGTGGATGGCCGACTCGAGCGCAGTCTTCGTCTACGACAAGTACGACATCTGGCGGGTCTTCGCCGACGGCCGTCCGCCGGTCAACACCACAGGCGGTGAGGGCCGGAAGGCGACGACCGTGTACCGGGTGGTCGACATCGACCCCGATGAGGACGTGCTGCCGATCGACCAACGGTTGCTGCTCGAGGCCTATCACGACCTTGAGAAGCACGACGCGTTCTACTCGGTCGGATCGGCCGGCGGAGAACTGCGCCGGCTTTACGGCACGGGGAATCACCGCCTCGATTTCATCGCCAAGGCCGAAAGCGCCGACCGGATCCTGTTCACCCGTCAGCGCTACGACGAGTTCCCCGACCTCTGGGCGTCGACGGTCGCGATTGGGAAGCCGAAGAAGCTGTCCGACGCCAACCCCCAGATAGCCGACTATGCGTGGGGGTCCGCCGAGCTGGTCGAGTGGTCGAGCGCCGATGGCATTCCGCT
>JBDHCY010000377.1:0-3359 GCA_039591795.1 Gemmatimonadota bacterium
ACGCCTCGAGCCAGTCATTGCGGGGGCGCGGCGAGTCTCCCAGCACGCCACCCCCCAACGGGCCCAGCCCCGCGGCATCCGTCCCGTGAACGATTTGGCGAGGGTCTGCATCCTACCTAGTGAGACCGGTGTCAAGCTCTGCCATTGCGCCCGTGCCGAGTGACCGGGTGGACGAATCCAGGCTGATCGCCTGCGTCCTGGCGGGGGACCGGAGTGCCGCGCGAGCGCTGTACGAGGCTCACGCGCCCCGCGTCCACCGGCTGTGCTACCGGCTCACGGGCGATCAGGACCTGGCCGAGGAATGCACCCAGGAGACGTTCATCCAGGCATTCCGCAAGCTGGACCGGTTTCGGGGTGACTCCGCCCTGTCGTCTTGGCTGTACCGGGTCGCCGTTCGCGCCACGCTCACGAACCTGCGGCGAGTGCGCCGGTGGCGAGAACGTGAGACGGCGTTGGCCCGCGCAGAGGAGTTGCCCGCGCGGCAGGAGGCCGATCCGGATCTCAAGAGCCGGTTGGCGCGTGCCATCGACGACCTGCCGGAGAAGTTCAGGGTGGTGGTCATTTTGCACGACGTCGAGGGCTACACGCACAGCGAGATCGCGGCGATGCTCGGCGCTCCGGAAGGCACGTGCAAGACGAGACTGATGCATGCCCGCGCTCGGTTGCGGGAGGAGCTGGCGGATTTCGCGGCGGATTGAACAAGAGACATCGCACCGTCATTGGGCGAGATGGAGTGGCAGGCATGAACGACGCTGATTTCGAAAAACTGTTGCGTGAGACGGCAGCGGACTATCGCACGCCGCCGCCCGTGCCGCTCGACGGTCTCTGGGCGACGATCGAGCGTGAAGCGTTCGGTCACCGCGCCAAGGCCCGCAGGGGCTCGCCGGTTTCGTGGGGGGTGCGAGCGGCCTCGCTTGCCGCCGCCGCCGCGTTGGGCCTCATGATCGGCCGCATCACGGCACCAGCTCCCCCGATTGGCGAGACACCTGCCGATCAGCGCGCGTCGGCTTCGGTGCCGAACGATCCGCTCCATGCCGCGACGACCGAGTACTTGGGCGAGACGGCGGCGCTGATCTCGGCCCTGCCGGGTCAGGTCGCTGGGCCCGATCAGCGGTTTCTCGCACAGGCTCGCGAGCTGCTGTCGACCACGCGGCTCTTGCTCGACTCGCCGGCGCTCACGGACCCAGACCTCGCCGGCCTGCTCGAAGACCTCGAGCTCGTCCTGGCGCAGATTGCCCGTCTCCCCGCCGCCAGCGGCGCCGAGGAAGAGGTGGATCTCATTACCGAAACACTGGAATTCCGCGACGTGCTCGCCCGGCTGCGTTCGGTCACCGTCACGTCCACGCTCACGAGCAGCTGAGGAAACGACTCATGCTTCGACTCTCACTCGTCGCGCTGGTGTTCGCCTTCGTTCTTGCGCCGGCGGCCGCGCAGGAACCACCCGACAGCCAAAGGCCGCGCGTGGCCGTGCCGCCCTCGATCTGGCCCCCCGACGTCGCAGTATCGGATTTCTGGTTCGACTTTGACTTCCCGCGTATTGCCGACTTCGATTTCCCGAATCTGGACGATCTCCAATGGCGGCTCGCGGACGCCGCATTGGCGCAGGCGGATGCCGTCGATCTCTGGCGTGTGGAAGATCAGGTCGCGCTGGCGATGGACGCCTTCACCGACGCGCAGGTGACCCAGCACGCCCTCGCCGATCGGTGGAGTGTGAGCGAGCAGGTCGAGTTGGCCACGGAGGCCTTCGAGCGCGCCCAGCTTGCGATGCCGTTCGTGCCCGACGTTGGATGGCACGGCCCCGAGATCTTCCTGTCGGATCTTGCGATGCGGTCGCTGCCCTCGGAGGCTCCGGCACCGTGGGCGGCCGGCGATCAGGCGGACTCGCTCTACAAGACGGCGCGGCAGGCGCTGAGTCGTGGCAACTACCAGCGTGCCGCTGAGCTGTTCCGATCCCTTCCCGAGCGGTATCCGCAGTCCGCGTACGCGCCCGACGCGCTCTACTGGGAGGCATTCGCACGCTACCGAATGGGTGCGACCGCGGAGTTGCGGACAGCACTCCAGGTGCTCGAGCAGCAGCGCGTGCGCTATGCCGAGGCGGCGACGCGTGCCGATGCGGCAACACTCGCCATGCGCATTCGAGGGGCGCTCGCGGCGCGCGGCGACGTGGAGGCCGCCGCTCAGCTCGAGCGAGAGGCCGCCCAAGGGGGCAGTTCGTGCGACGAAGAGGAGATGGCGGTGCGGGTCGAGGCCCTGAACGCGTTGGCGTCCATGGACCCGACCGCGAGCCGCGAGCTCTTCAGCCGTGTGCTCGCCCGTCGCGACGAGTGCAGCGCCGCTCTCCGCCGGCGGGCGGTGTTCCTCTTGGCCCGGAGTGCCGACTCCGCCGCCGCCCGTCTCCTGATCGATGCCGCGCAAAGCGACCCCGACTCCGATGTGCGAAGCTACGCGACCCGCTGGCTGGCCCGCGTTCCCGGCGAAGAGGCGCTGGCCACCTTGGAGAATCTGGCCCGAGCGAGCGATGACCAATCGGTGCAGCGCGCCGCCGTCCGCGCACTGGCGACCCACCCGAACCCACGCGCTCGCGGAACCCTGCGAGGTGTGATCGAGAACCCCGATGCACCCGAGCGCGTACGCGCCGACGCCATCGCCGCGTTCGCACGGGAGGGAACGAGCGCTCAAGATGCCGCGTGGCTTCGCGCGGCATACGCGAGGCTCGACAGCCCGAGGCTCAAAGGCCGCATCATTGTGACGGTCCGTCGGCTCGAGGGCGCCGAGAACGGACAATGGTTGCTCGAAGTATCTCAGCGCACTGCGGAGGCCGTTGACCTCCGGGCGGCGGCCATCTCTGCGGCAGGCCGAAGGGAAAGCGTCGCCATCGACGAGCTGGTGCGGCTCTACGATGTCATGACCGAGCGCCGGCTCCGTGAGCAGCTCATCTCGACCTACGGCCGGCGGGAAGAACCGCAGGCCACCGACAAACTGTTCGAGATCGTTCGCGGCGGTACGGACCCCCGGCTCCGTCGGAATGCCATCTCCGCGCTCACGCGCAAGAAGGACCCACGCACGACCCGCCTCCTCATGGAGCTGATCGATCAATGAACCGACTACAGCGAACGGCGGTGATCTTCGTCGCCAGTTTGGCTCCGACGGTGGCGGCCGCACAACGACTGGCGCAACGGGTTGCGAGCAGCGACGCCGCCGTGGTGCAGTTCTCCTTCGCCGCCCGCCCCGGCGTGTGCGGCGACGGACGAAGCTACATCTCGACCGGACCCGGCAGTTTCTCCGGGAACTTCGATGGAGTCAGGGCGGAGGCCTGTGTTGCGGGCCCCGTGCGGGTCGTGCTGGTGCGGGCAGGGGGA
>JBDHCY010000378.1:0-3359 GCA_039591795.1 Gemmatimonadota bacterium
GAACGGCAACGGCTGCGGTTCTCTGTTGGGGAGTAGCGTCCGCGTGTGAGCGAGGCCGCGCGCCGGCCGCTCGAGTCGACACGCTGCCTGCAGCCGACACGGCAGCGGTGATACGCGTCGATTCGGCGACACCGACCGACGTCGAGCCGATGCCACCTTCGCCCAGGGAGTCAGACGACACGACGGTTCAGGGAATCGTGCGCGCGGTGGGTGCCGATCCGTTCGGGCGGCTCGTGCTCGAGTCGGGCGGGACCTCGATCGGTTTGATCGGTGTGCTGGCGGAGGAGCTGGGCGCGCTATCGGGGGTCGAAGTTCGAGTTCGGGGGCGTCCCTCGGACTCTCGCCCGCCGCCTCCGGCACGGACGGTCGACGTCGCGACGTATGAGATCCTGTCCGTCGCCGGCCGACTGCCCACGGTCGGAACACTCGTCCGGGACGGCGATGCATTGAAGGTGAACGGAATCGTGTTGGCTGGGGTGCCCGACGAGCTGCGCGGAGCCGTTGGTGCCAGAGTATGGATCGTCGGCACGGAAGGAGACGGCACCCTCATCGTCGAAGCGTACGGGATCATTCGCCGTCCATGAGGTCGGCCAACCGATTCCGACGCGCTCGCAGTCGCCGGACATTGGCGGCCGCATCTCTCCTACTAGCAATCGGTGCCGTGGCTGCCGCCGCGCAACAACCCGCCCGCCGCGAGCTCCTCCGCACCCCCGAAGGCGTCGTGCTCGATTTTCATCCCGACGGCGTCTGGCGAGTGAAGGCGCGCCGCGTCGCCGAGCAGCGCAGGCGCTTGCTCTCGGCACGCGACTACCCCGCGCTCAATGCGCCCGCGATCCTCGGCGCGGCGGCAGCCCCCGTCCAGGGTGCACAGGCGGCCGTCACGGGGACCCTGCGGGTGCCGACCATACTGTTCCGATTCCAAGACGTCGGTACCGGAGCGGCATACGACTCGTCCGAGTACCGATCCGTGCTCTACGGCACCCCACCCGCCGCCGGCCGGCCCTATTCCATCGCGACGTTCTACCGGGAGCTCTCGAACGGACTGTTCGAGCTGGATGGCCGGATCCTGGGATGGGTCGCGCTCGACAGCGTCGAGGAGACCTACACCGGTCAAGCAGGAACCTGCGAGTCGAATCCGCACGGAACCAACAACTGTAATGGCCTCTTCGGCACTGGATTCTCACGGCTGCAGATCGGGTTGCGCGAGGCCATCTCGAAGCTCGACTCACTCGTCGACTTCGGCACCTTCGACAGCGACGGGCCAGACGGGGTTCCCAACTCCGGCGACGACGACGGCATCGTGGATCTCGTCCTGTTCGTGCACTCCGAGGAAGACGGCGCGTGCGTCTCCTCGTCCAACAACCACATCTGGGCTCACCGCTCGTCCGCTCTCAGCGGGTTCCCGAGCGACGACCCGGCGGCGGGCGGCGGCGTCATTCGGTTCCGAGACTACACGATCCAGTCGGGCGTCGGCGGCTCGGGCGGGTGCACCGAAAGCCAGATCATGGCGATCGGGACAACCGCGCACGAGACGGGGCACGGGCTCGGCCTCCCAGACCTGTACGACACGTCGCAGGAAACCGAAGGCGTGGGCGAGTGGGACCTCATGGGAAGCGGCAACTGGTCGGTGCAGTCGTCGCCCAGCCGCATGGGCGCGTGGTCGCTCGACCGATTGGGCTGGGTCGCGATTCAGGAGATCAGCATTGGGGGCACGTATTCGCTATCGCCCGCCACGAACGACACGGCGTTCCTCATCCGGCCCACTGGCGCCAATTCGCGCGGCGAGTACCTGCTCCTCGAGAACCGGCAGCCACTCGAGTCCGACAGCGCCATGACCCGGGTGCACTGCGGTCGTAGCGGACTCACGTTTCCGACGAACTGCGGTGGCGGTCTCGCGGTGTGGCACATCGACTCGCTGCGACTCGCGTCGGGCGGCGGAGTCAATCGGGGTCTGATCCACGGCGTGGCCGTCGTCCAGGCCGACGGGCTGAACAACCTCCGTCAGGAGCCCTACAACCGCGGTGACGCCGGCGACCTGTGGCCTGGTGCGACCGGACGGACACGCTTCGCGCGCAACGGCATGCCGCCGGCCCGGCTCAATACCGGTGAGTACATGGGGTTCGAGCTCGACTCGATCTCGGAGGCTGGTGAGCACATCTCGTTTCAACTGCGATTGGGTGGGGTCACCGTCGTGCGAGCGTCCAACCCAGCCGTGCCGGTGCGCGTGGACGGCATCACCCATACCGTCTTCGACGAAGTGCTCGAGGCCGGGACCGTCCACACGGTCGACGTCGATTCGCTGACCGTCTCCTCGGACGAACGCACGGCGTATCGATTCCTCAGTTGGTCCGACGGCGGCGCGCGGACGCACGACTTCACGGCCACCGTCACGGGCGACTCGCTCGTCGCAACGGTCCTCCCCACCTATCGCGTCCGTGTGGCCACCGCGGGAAGCGGAAGCGTGGTCGCCCTGGACGGATCGGACGTGGGAGCGGGCGTGTATTTCGATGCCGGGACCGACCTCACCCTCGTCGCCGTGCCCGCGCCGAATTCCGTCTTCGATCGCTGGCAGGGCGATCTCACCGCGCTGTCCGACACGCTCCAGCTGGACAACCTCGCTCGTTCCTTCGAGCTCGAAGCACGGTTCCTTGGCCCGCCAGCCGTGGCGCTCGATGGAATGGTCGACCAACTGCTTGGCGTGGCCAACGTCCTCTCGGCAGACGACAAGCGGTTTCTCGATCTCAGTGGCAATCGCAACAACCGTTTCGACGTCGGCGATTTTCTCGCCTGGCTCGAAGCGTCCGGCCAGGTCACTTCAGCCGTTGCACGCGGGGCACTCCGTGACGCGATCGGAGCCGCGCCCAACTCTACGGACACATCCACGCACCGGAGGGACCGGCGGTGACCCGACGACGAAGGGCGCTGAGCGTGGCCCTCACCGCCTTGGCCCTGGGCGCGGCCTGCGGCGACAGCACCGGACCGACCGACAACACGGTGCTCGTGCAACTGACGGGTGCCCCCGGCGATGATGGAGCACTCATCTTCAAGGTGCTGGCCGGCGGCCAGGAGAGAATCGACACGGTCCTACCGGCCTGCTCCGATTGCCGTCTCTTCTCGCGTCGCGTGAGCGATGTCGAGGTGCGCGTCATGATCACGGGAACCGTGTCGATCGGGCCGCTGGCGCGGGTTCGCGTGTCGAATCCGGTACCGCAGTCGTACACCGCATTCGCCGTGGAGGGAGCGAGCAGCTCGTTCGAGTCTCGGGCGGCGGGCCGGTATCAGCTGAGTGTCGGGCGGTGACCCGATGACTCTGACCGAGGTCTAGCTCCCGATGGGCTTCGAGAGACTGCGCCTCGGGG
>JBDHCY010000379.1:0-3827 GCA_039591795.1 Gemmatimonadota bacterium
TGGCGCTCCCGCGCAACCTTGACGAGTGCCCGGCCGACGGCGCGCTCCAGCGGGAGATAGGCGCCCGTGTAGTGAGCCAGTCCACCGAGGACCGTCCGGGCGATCGCGACTCGTTGGTGCCCACGATCGAGCCCCCGGGTGAAGGGCGTGCAGAGGGCAAGACTATCGGGTACGAGATCGAACAGGGTCGCGATCCCGGAGCGCAGGTCGCTGTTGAGGAAGGAGCCTTGCGGACCGCAGTAGCTGCGCACGTGGGCCCGATCGCGCCACCACCTGCCAGCATAGTGAGCGGTATCCAGCCAGCGGATTCCGGGTACATCACACGTTCCGGGATAACAGCCTGCCAAGAACGGCAGGTAGGCGACACCGGTCGTCGAGGGAAAGACCGTGCACGCCCGCGTGGTCCCACCCTGGGACAGGACGTGGCGGCTGACGTTCGGCAGGTCGCCGACGTCCACCAAGTGCTGAAAGACATCGGGTCGAGCACCGTCGACGATGAAGAGGGTCACCCGGGTCGCGGACCCAGCTCGAACACGTGCTCCCGATCGGCTCGTCCCGCGCGTTGCTTGACCGTGGGTCATCACGTCTCACCTCGCGGAGTTGGGTGATGCCGCACCCTGGTGGCTCTCGGGCTGCAGCGCTATCCTCTCCCACGGTGCCCAAACTCCGTCGCCTGCCTGTGTCCTCGTGCGTGACTTCAGCGTTCCAACCGGTCTGATCAGGCTCCACCTATTCGGTTCGCTCGAGCTCAGCGATGCCGAGGGTGCGGAGTTGCGGTCGATCCTCGTCCAACCGAAGCGGTTGGGGCTGCTTGCCTACCTCGCCGTCGCCGAGCCCACCGGATTCCACCGTCGAGACGCACTCCTTGCGCTGTTTTGGCCGGAAAAGGACGATGTGCACGCTCGTGCCGCGCTCCGCCGGTCGTTGCATCTCTTGCGAAGGGCCCTCGGAACCGAGGCGATCGTCAGCCGTGGCGACGAGGTCGGGATCGGTACGGACGTGTTGTGGTGTGATGTGACAGGGTTCCGTTCCGCGTGCGCCGCCGGTATGGCGGAGGAAGCCCTCGCGCTTTATCGAGGCGATCTCTTGCCGGGATTCTTCGTGTCATCCGCGCCGGACTTCGAGCGCTGGGTCGACGAAGAGCGAAGGCGCTGTCGAAGCACAGCCGCCGTCATGGCGCGAGATCTGACAGCGAAGGCCGACGGGCAAGACGACACGGCGGGGGCCGTGGCGTGGGCGCGACGTGCCGTGGCGCTGGACCCCGATGACGAGACGACAGTTCGGCGGCTCATGAGCCTCCTCGACCGGCACGGAGATCGTGCTGGCGCACTCGAGACATATGAAGGGTTCGTGCGGCGACTCGAGGAGGAGTTCGGGCTCGACCCCTCTCCCGAAACCCGGGCGCTCGCCCTCGAGGTTCGGAGTCGACGTGAGCGGGCCGCCGCACCGAGTGAGCTGCCAGACTCGAACCCGAATGTGGTCGCCGTCTTGCCGTTCGTGGTGCACGGTCCTGCCGAGCTCGCCTACCTGGGCGAGGGTCTCGTCGACCTGGTGAGCGCAAAACTCGATTTGGCCGGAGAGCTCCGCACGCTGGACTCACGCGTGTTGTTCCGAGAGGCCGGCGGGACAGATGCTGCCAGTCTGGAGGCAGCCGCACGGCAACTCGGAGCTGGGGTGATCGTGCAGGGGAGTGTGACGGCCGCCGGCCCGCGTGTGCATTTGCGGGCGGTAATGCGCCAAGTGACGAGCGGGCGCGAGGCGCGTGCCGAGGCAGTGGGGGAGGGTGAACAGCAGCTGTTCGAGATGGTGGATGCCCTCGTCCGACAACTGCTCGGGAGACTCTCATCGTCGGTCGGTGGTGCCATGGCGCGTCTCGCGGCACAGACCACCGCCTCTCTGGCAGCCCTCAAAGCCTACCTGCGTGGTGAACGCGCGTTCCGGGCGGGGCAGTACAGTGAGGCCGTCGGAGGCTTTCTCGAAGCGACCAAACACGATGCGCTCTTTGCCCTCGCACACTACCGACTCGCCGCAGCACACGCCGCGACCAACCAGTTAGACGACGCAAGGGCATCCACGACGCGAGCCTGGGAGGGGCGGTCCAGGCTGGGCGATCATCAGCGGAGGCTCCTCTCGGGGCAAGTCGCGTGGCTCGCAGGAGACGTCGATGACGCGGAAGCGATCTACTTGCGGGGGCTCGACGAGCGACCGGAGGAGATCGAGTCTTGGTATCACCTCGGCCATCTGCTCTTTGAGTTCAACCCGATCCGTGGTCGGTTGGCCGAAGAGGCTCGTGCTCCGCTCGAACGCACGTTGACGCTCGACCCGAAACACGTCGCGGCGCTCGGCCTCCTGACGCGCCTCGACAGTCTGGAGGGCAACGCAGACCGTGTCGGTGCGTTGGTCGAACGACTCCTGGCTCAGAGTCCCTCCGCAGAGGAAGCCCTGATCGTGAGAGCGCTGCGAGGATGGGCTGCAGATGATCGAACGGAACGCGTGGCCGTGCGCCGAGAGCTGGGATTTGCCGCACCGCGCCTCCTGGCTGCCGTTTTACGAGAAGTCGTCATCGCAGGTCGGGACCTCGCAGAGGTGGACGCCCTCGTGGTCGAGGTTGCCCGCCTGCCGACGGCCGCAGGGCTGGGAGCCCTGCCGCACCTCTTGCACGCGCATCTGGCACGACGTCTCGGGCAGCATGCAGATGAAGCAGAGGCGTTCCGCCACGCGGGCCGTCTTGAGCCGAACGAGACCGCGTTGCACGAGACCCTTCTGCTTCTCACGCCCGAGCGCGAAGGTCGAGTGGACGACGCGGCGGCACTCGAGGCGCTCGCAAGCGCTCTCGAGAAAGCGCCGACTGCGGTGGGGCTGCACGCCGACGTCTGGGAGTGCTGTTGGCTCTACGTTCGCGGACTGCGGGCGGCCGCTTCAGGAGCGGCGGACCAAGCCGGAGCGCTTGCTGAGCGATGCGCAGCGCTCGACCCGCCAGCTCGCGCACCGGAATTGACGGTCAACCTCGGCTCGGGGATTAGTGCCGAACTGGCGTGGCGGCGCGGCGACCCGCGTGCGGCACTCGAGCACCTAGCCCAGCGCCGGTGGGGGCAAGGTGTCTGGCGCGCCGGACTCTCACCGCTTTTCGCCAGCGCGCGCGAGCGGGCACTGCGCGCATTCGTCCTCACGGAACTAGGAGACGACGTTGAGGCGGAGCGATGGCGGAGCGGTCTCGGGCAACGGTCGCCGTTCGAGACGGCATTCCGGTAGCCGGAGCTGGCCCGCGCGTTTGTCTCAGCGTCCGAGGCTCAAGGGTCGGCTGCGGATTCGTAGTCAGCCCGGCACATCCCGCCGCGCGAGCGCTTCGCACTGTTCCGCAGTGAATCTCCACGGTCTCGGCCACGTTCACCGCGTATCCACCCGCGAGCGAGACCGCAACCGGCACCCCCCCGTCGACGAGCGTCGTCAACACGAACGCGTCACGTTGCGCCAGACCCCCGAGCGTCAGCGCCAGACCGCCGAGCTGGTCGTGCACGTACGGATCGGCACCGGCCAAGTAGCAAGCTAAGTCGGGTCGATGTCGCTCGACGATCTCGGGCAGGTGTTCGGCGAGTAGAGCGAGATACGACTCGTCGTCGGTGCCGTCCTCAAGCCCCACGTCGAGATCGCTCGGCGGTTTCACCGCCGGGTAGTTGGCCTCTTGATGCATCGAAAAGGTGAACACGTCTGGCTCGTCGGCGAAGATGGCTGCCGTCCCGTTGCCGTGATGGACGTCGAGGTCGACGACCAACGCCCGCGCGATCGCGCCCTCCGCCTGGAGCACGCGGATCGCGACGGCAACGTCG
>JBDHCY010000380.1:0-3342 GCA_039591795.1 Gemmatimonadota bacterium
TCACCAAGCCGGCCCAGGGCACGCGGGCAAGCCCGCTTGCGATCGCGTAGGAGATCGGGTGCATGCGATAGGCGATGACCATCGGTGCATCTGCGAGTGCCAGCTCCAGCGTCGTGGTTCCCGACTTGGCAAGCGCCACCTCTGCCGCGGCGAATACCGGCGCCGGGTCGCCCACGACCACGCGGACCGGGCCCGCCGCTGGATACTCCACCCCGGGCGTCCCTGCAGCGATGACGACGACATCCGGCCGCCGCTCGAGCACGAGGCGCGCTGCATCGCGAAAAACCCCCCAATGTCTCGCGACCTCCTGCGGGCGACTTCCCGGAAACAGTCCGAGGACTGGCGCGTCTGGGGCGATGCCGAGCTGCCGTCGAGCTTCCTCGCGGGGGAGCGGCGCACCGCGATCGAGAAGCGGGTGCCCGACGTAGTGAGCTTCCATGCCGTGCCTGCGAAAGTACTCCTCCTCGAACGGGAGGATGACCGCGAGGCGGCTCACCGCTCGCGCGAATCTCGGCACCCGCCACTCTCCCCACGCCCACAGCTGCGGTGCAATGTAGTAGATGACCGGCACGCCGGCGTGGCGGGCTGCTTCTGCCACACGCAGATGAAAACCGGGGTAGTCGACCAGCACGGCGGCGCGATACCGGCCCGCCGCGAAATCGCGGGTCAACGTGCGGAGGAGCTGCATGTGCGCCGGGAGCTTGCGCGCCACCTCGACGAATCCGATGACGCTGAGGTCGGCGATCGAGGCCCGGAGCGTGGCGCCAGCTGCGGCGAGACGCGGCCCGCCGATGGAGTCGACCTGGAGCGCGGGGTGCCGTCGGAGCAGCTCGGCCACCACCCCTGCTGCGTGGGCGTCTCCCGAGGGCTCGCCGGTCGAGACGAGAAGCGGTCGTTCGTCCCTCACCACCGTGTGGCCGCGACCCGAGAGCGGCCCACGACGTCGGCGACCTCGAGGGCCAGTGCCAGCGCGGCGCGGCCCGCCGCGCCCGAGACCCCACCACCAGACTCGCCGCGCACCTCGGCGAGGAAGCTCGCCAACTCCAGCGCGAGCGGTTCGGCCTCCGGGGCGTCGAGGGGGAGCACCTCGACGACGTCGTCTAGGCTCGTCACCGACCCCGCTCCCTGCCAGCCCTCACGGAGGCGGACGAACTCGCCCGAGCCCTGAGCCAGGTCGAGGGACAGATACCCGGTGGTCTGGAACAGACGGAGCTTTCGGACGCGCTGCAACGAAACCCGGCTCGCCGTGATGTTCGCCACCGCCCCTGAAGAGAATTCGAGGCGCGCGTTGGCGATGTCGATGTGCGGTGTCACGACTGGCACGCCGGCCGCGCGCACTTCGATGGGTGGCTGCCCAACCAAGTCGAGCACGAGATCGAGATCGTGGATCATGAGATCGAGGATCACGGCGACGTCCGATCCGCGTGGCTGAAACGGGGCGAGTCGGTGCGACTCGATGAAACGGGGCTGGTCGAGATACGGCCGGGCTGCTCGCAGCGCGCGGTTGAACCGCTCGACGTGGCCCACCTGCAGCACGAGGTCGCGCGACCTCGCCGCCTCGACCAGTTCGTCGGCAGCCTCGAGCGTGGCCGCGAGCGGCTTCTCCATCAGAACGTGGCGACCGGCTCGGAGCGCCGCGAGGCCGACGTCGTGGTGCGCCGGCGTCGGAACGGCGATCGTGACCGCCTCCACTGCCTCGAGGAGCTCCTCTCGGCTTGGGAACGCCCGCGTCTGCAATCGTTCAGCGACCGCGCGCCCAACCGCCGCCGCACGGTCGTAGACACCGATCAGGCTCGCTCCCTCGAGACCAGACAGAATCCGCGCGTGATGGCTCCCGAGCGCCCCCACACCGACGACGCCCACGGCGACCGGCTTCGACACGCTACGCCTCGACTCCCCGGCTGGACTTCTCGAGGAATGCCAGCAGCCTCTCCACCTCCGGCACCGTCACGAGGTCTGCGCGAACGCGTGCGATTCCCTCCGACCGCGGCAGTCCGGCATTGAACAAGAGACGGTAGGCTCGCTTGATCGCGGCACGAGCATCCGTTGACACCCCCGCGCGCTCCAATCCTATCGAATTGACGCCAACGAGCCGCGTCGGGTTGCCCACGGCGCGCGTGTACGGTGGGATGTCTTGGTTCACCCGCGACCCGCCCCCGACCATGCTGAGTGTCCCCAAACGCACAAATTGGTGAATCGGGACGAGTCCGCTCACCATCGCCCGCTCCTCGACCTCGACGTGGCCAGCCATCTGCACGCCGTTGGCGAGCACCACATCGTCGGCGATGTGACAATCGTGCGCGACGTGGACGTACGACATGACGAAGCATCGCGCGCCGACGGTGGTGCGTCCCGAGTAGCTCGTGCCACGATTGATCGTCGAGTACTCACGGATCGTCGTGTCGGGCCCAATCTCCACCCAGGTCTCTTCGCCGCCGTACTTCACGTCTTGCGGATCTCCCCCCAGCACCGACCCGACCCCGACCCGGCAGCGTTCGCCGATGCGCACGTTGCGTTCGAGGATGGCACGAGCCTCGATTCTCGTGTCGTTCCCCACCGTGACCTGCGCACCGATGATCACGCCAGGCCCCACGGTCACGCCGTCGCCGAGCTGGGCCGAAGCATCGACGTCGGCCGTGGGATGAATCTGACAGCTCACCGATCCATCACTCGCGCCATCATGTCCGCTTCGGCCACCGCGCTGCCGTCGACGTAACCCACCCCCCGCATTCTGCAGGTGCGCCCCCGAAACTGAACCATTTCCAGCTCGAACCGAATCTGATCGCCGGGAATGACCGGCCGGCGGAATTTCACGTTATCGAGGGACATGAAGTAGACGACCTTGTCTTCGGCATCCGGGAACTGACCCATCAGGAGCATGCCGCCCACCTGCGCCATGGCCTCGATGATCAAGACACCGGGCATGATCGGGTGCCCCGGAAAGTGGCCCTGAAAGAAGGGCTCATTGATCGTGACGTTCTTGACGCCGACGATGCGGTCCCGCCCGTCCACCTCGACGATGCGATCGACGAGCAGCATCGGATAGCGGTGCGGAATGACGCTCAGAATGGCCCCGATGTCGACGGCGGGTGGCCCGCTGCGCTGGGCCGCACGCTTGATCGCCCGCGCAAGCGCGACGTTGCCCGCGTGCGAAGGCCGTCGTGCAACGACGAGCGCCTCGACCCGAGCCCCCGTCAGCGCAAGGTCACCGAGGAGGTCGCCCGCCTTGTGCCGCACGAACTCGTCGGGCCAACGCAGACTCCCCTCGGCGAGCCCGTCGTCGGTCAGCACGATCGCGTTGGCGGCGGTCGCGCCCTGAATGAGACCCTTGGCCCGGAGCGC
>JBDHCY010000381.1:0-3336 GCA_039591795.1 Gemmatimonadota bacterium
AACCCAGCCTGGTGGCGGCACGTAGTGTATTGAGTCGCTTCACGTTCGAGTAGCTGCAAGGGGAGTGTACGATGCACCGCTCAACATGTAGCAATCTGTGCTGTGGCGTCGGAGGGGGCTTCATCTGCGTGGCTGCGCTCATCTATGTGGGCGTACCCGTCCTCGTTGCCGGATTGCACTGGGTTGGTCTCAGCCTCGCGGCCGCAGGCCCAACACTCCTGCTGCTTGCGCTCGTCGCGACGGCCATCAGTGTGTTCGGTCTCTGGCTCGCGTTCGGCAGCCACCGACGCCCCGAGCCAATGGCGTTGGGGACGGTCGGTGGCGCCGTCATGCTGCTCGGGTTCCTCATCTGGCAACCGGCGGCCGCTCTTGGTCTCTTGATGCTGCTCGCCGCAATCGCCCTCAGCACCTACCACACACGTCGTGCCGTGCTGCACACGATTTCCTAGGAGGGCATGACGGGACGCGCCGCATCTCGTCTCGAGACCAAGTTCGAAGAGCCGGGTTCCCTCGAGCGTCCTGGGCCCGTCGGCCGGGTGGTGCGCCTCCTGCTGGGCGCCCTTGTTCTGTGGCCCGTCATCTCGATCGTACCGCGCGCGCAGTTTGTCGCGGACTGGACCGCGCCCACCCATTTCTCGTGGTGGCTCGCGGTAGCGTTGAGCCTCTGGCTCTTCCCCTATGTCGTGAACATTGGATTCACGAGAAGCTGGCGTTGGCGGCCTCGGGCCGTCGCGGCAGCGGTGCTCGTGGGCGCCCCGGCGGTGAGTCTCGCCCTGACGGGCCGCTGGTGGTCGCCCGCCGTCGGGACGATCTACGTCGTCTGGCTGGCGTATACGTTCGGCCACCTCGCGCTCTCGTTCTTCGTGGCGAGCGTGATCGGGACGCCGGGATGCGAGATGCGGGCGCTCCCGCACCTTTGGAGTGTGCTCACGGGCCGTACGACCAAAGAGCACTATTGTCCGGGTATGCTCGATCCGGTGGACCGGTGGGAAGCGGCTCGGAGGGCTGCCGCCCACTGAGCCGGCAGCGTCCTCAGGGGGAAGTCAGCGCTGCCCTGAGGTAGTCCCTGTTCATCCGTGCGATGAAGTCGATGCTGATCTGTTTGGGGCAGGCGGCCTCGCACTCGGCGTGGTTGGTGCAGCTGCCAAACCCTTCCCGGTCCATGGCCGTCACCATATTGAGCACGCGCGGAGCGCGCTCGGGTTGCCCCTGGGGCAAGAGGGCGAGGTGCGACACCTTGGCTGCCGTGAAGAGCATGGCGGACGCATTGGGACACGCAGCGACGCACGCGCCGCAGCCGATGCACGCCGCCGCGTCGAACGCGAGGTCGGCATGCTCCTTGGCGATGGGAATGGCGTTCGCATCTGGCGCGCTGCCCGTGCGGATCGAGACGTAGCCACCCGCGTTCATGACACGATCGAGCGCCTGGCGATCGACCAAGAGATCCTTGATGATGGGAAACGCGTTCGCCCGCCACGGCTCGATCGTGATCTCGGCCCCGTCGGCGAAGCTCCTCATGTGAAGCTGACAGGTCGCCACACCGCGCTGCGGTCCATGGGGTCGGCCGTTGATCACGATCCCGCAGGAACCGCAGATCCCTTCCCGGCAATCGTGCCCGAAGGCGATCGGCTCCTCTCCCCTGCGCTCGAGCGCCTCGTTCACCTGATCGAGCATCTCGAGGAACGACGAGTCCGGACTCACGTCTTTCGCTTCGTAGGTGACAAAACGCCCCGAGGCGGCAGCATTCGCTTGCCGCCATACCCGGAGGGTGAGTTGCATCACTTGTAGCTCCGCTGCGAGAGGGGAACGTACTCGAATGCAAGCGGTTCGACGTGGCGCTTCGGGAGGGCGCCTGTGTGGGACTCCCACACGGCTACATGGGCAAACTCGTCATCGTTCCGTTTCGCCTCGCCCTCTGGAGTTTGGTGCTCCTCGCGGAAATGGCCCCCACACGATTCCTCTCGTGCCAACGCGTCGTGGCACATGAGCTCGGCGAGCTCGAAGAAGTCGGCTACGCGGCCTGCCTTCTCCAAGGCTTGGTTGAGGTCCCCTCCGCTCCCCGGGACGTTGACGTCTTCCCAGAATGCCTCGCGCAGGGCCGGGATCTGCTCCATCGCCTCCTCGAGAGCGCCGGCGGAGCGCGACATCCCGCACTTGTCCCACATCAACCGACCCAGCTCGCGGTGGAATTCGTCGACGGTGCGACGCCCTTGCGTGGTGAGGAGCTTCTTCGTGCGCTCGTGGACTTCCTGCTCGACCGCTCGGAACGCGGCGTGGGACTCATCTAGCACGTCGGGCTTGGTGCTCGCCAAGTAGTGGGCGATCGTGTAGGGCAGAATGAAGTAGCCGTCGGCGAGCCCCTGCATCAACGCACTCGCGCCGAGCCGGTTGGCACCATGATCGGAGAAGTTGGCCTCGCCGATCACGTGCAGACCGGGCACGGTGCTCATCAGGTTGTAGTCGACCCAGAGGCCACCCATCGTGTAGTGTGGGGCTGGGTAGATCCGCATCGGCACCTCGTAGGGGTCCTCGCCCGTGATCTGCCGATACATGTCGAAGAGGTTGCCGTAGCGGTCGCGGATCACGTCGGCGCCGTGGCGCGCGATGGCGTCGGCGAAGTCGAGGAAGACACCGTTTCCAGCCGCCCCCACGCCACGTCCCTCGTCGCAGACCTCCTTCGCCCGTCGCGAGGCGATGTCGCGCGGCGCCAGGTTGCCGAAGCTCGGGTAGATCCGTTCGAGGTAGTAGTCCCGCTCGGCGTTGGGGATGTCGCGGGCCCGCCGCCGGTCTGCCTGTTGCTTCGGGACCCACACCCGACCGTCATTCCGCAGCGATTCGCTCATCAGCGTGAGCTTGGATTGGTGCTCGCCCGCCACGGGGATGCAGGTGGGGTGGATCTGTGTGAAGCATGGGTTTGCGAACCCGGCTCCGCGGCGATGCGCCCGCCAAATCGCCGTGACGTTGCAGCCCTTCGCATTGGTCGAAAGAAAGAAGGCGTTACTGTACCCGCCGGTGGCGAGCACGACGGCGTGCCCCGCGTGCGATGAGACCTCCCCGGTCACCAGGTTCCGCACTACGATCCCCGAGGCCCGCCCATCTGCGACGACGACGTCGAGCATCTCGGTGTACGGGTGCATCTCGACGGCACCTGCTCCGATCTGTCTCGCGAGCGCAGAGTAGGCACCGAGGAGAAGCTGCTGTCCCGTCTGGCCGCGGGCGTAGAAGGTGCGCGACACCTGCGCGCCGCCAAACGACCGATTGGCGAGCAGTCCGCCATACTCCCGGGCGAATGGCACGCCTTGGGCGACACACTGGTCGATGATGCTCATCGAGAGT
>JBDHCY010000382.1:0-3324 GCA_039591795.1 Gemmatimonadota bacterium
AACGTATTCGCTCACCGCGGTTCCAGCCGTTGCCCAAGACACGGTCAGGTTCACCCCGACGGTCGGCTACCCCACGTTCGCCGTACGCGAGCCGGTCTTGCATGTCCGACCGAACACGGTGCTCATCTCGAATACCAATTTCGGAGCGTACTACACGGAGCAAGGCGGCGCCTTCCCGGGTGAGGTGGGGCCGATCTACATCGAAGGAGCGACGACCAACGACATGCTCGTGGTCAAGATCGTCCGCGTGCGACCGAACTACGAGACGGCTGCATCGCGCGTGAATCCCAACTTCGGTGGCCTCGCCACCGACGTGCGCATGCGCCTGCTCAACGATCCGATCCCGGCCAGGCGCTACGTCTGGCGCCTCGATCACGAAGCGATGACCGGGACGACGGAGCTTACGGAGAGTCGGATGGGTCAGATCACCATCGAGCTCGAACCGATGCTCGGCCGTGTCGCGGTGGCGCCGCGGGGAGAGGAAGCGTTTGGCGGACTCTGGCCCGGTGATTTCGGTGGCAACCTGGACGCACAGGAAGTGCGTGAGGGAACCACCGTCTACCTGCCCGTCTTTCACGACGGCGCCTACTTCTACTTCGGTGACGGCCACGCGCAGCAGGGCGATGGCGAGGTTGCGGGCACCGGCCTCGAGACCTCGATGGACGTGATGCTCCACCTCGACGTCATCAAGGGGAAGACAATCGACTGGCCGCGGCTCGAAGACGACGACTACCTCATGGTCGCCGGAAGCGCCCGACCGCTCATCGACGCGTTTCGGCTCGCGCACGTGGAGCTCATCGAGTGGCTCGTCGAGGAGTACGGCTTCGGGAAATGGGACGCCTACGCCATCATGGGCCAGCTCGCGGAATCGAGCGTCGCGAATATTGTCGATCCGGCCTATACGGTGGTGGCGAAGTTCCCGAAGAGGTATTTGGAGAGAGGTGGGGAGACGCGGTGAAGGGACGGTCGAAGACGGTGTAAGACGGTCAAGGACGGTGAGCGGAACTGTAGGGGACGTTGGGAAGGGGTGGCGAGCGAGTGCGAGCGGTAGTCATCACTCGGCCCGGAGGGCCGGATGTGTTGGAGGTCGCCGAGCGAGCGGAGCCGGTGCCGGCGCGCGGGGAGGTGCTCGTCCGGGTCTCAGCGTTTGGGGTGAATCGAGCCGATCTGTTGCAGCGACGAGGGCTGTACCCTGCTCCCGCGGGCGTCGCGGCCGACATTCCTGGGCTCGAGCTCACTGGAGACGTGGTTGCCTGTGGGGAGGGCTCGGGACGGTTCGCGCTGGGCACTCGTGTGATGGGTCTCGTGGCCGGGGGCGCCTACGCGGAGCGGGCCGTGGTGCGCGAGGCCGAGGCCGTGGAAGTGCCCGCATCATTGAGCGACCACGAAGCGGCGGGCACGATGGAGGCCTTCGTCACGTCCTTGGATGCGTTGCGCCGGCTCCAAGTCGATCGCGGTGACTGGGTTCTGATCCATGCGGTCGGCAGCGGCGTCGGCACGGCTGCTCTCCAGCTCGCGCGAGCGTGGGGCGTGCGCACGATCGGCACGAGCCGCACCGCAGAGAAGCTCGAGCTGAGCGCAGCACTCGGGCTGGACGTAGGTGTCAACGCCACCCAAGAGGACTTCGTAGAGGTTGCTCGGCGGGTGACAGGCGGTTCCGGCGTGCAGGGGGTGCTCGACCTGATCGGTGGCGACGCGCTCCCTCGGTCGCTCGAGGCGCTCACACCGAAGGGGCGTCTCGTCCTCGTGGGGCTCACCGCCGGGCGGCGCGCCGAGCTCGACCTGGGGGCGATTCTTTCTCGGCGGCTCACCGTCGAGGGCACGGTGCTGCGCTCGCGCGCACCCGACGAAAAGGCAGCTCTCGTTTCCGACTTCGCGACCGAGGTCCTCCCACTGATCGGCTCGGGTACGCTGCACCCCGTCATCGACCGCGTCTTCGGACTGCTCGAGGCACGGGATGCCCACGCCGCGCTCGAGTCGAACGTCACGTTCGGCAAGGTCGTGGTCCGGGTAGACTGACGCTCGCGACGCGGATTACCTTGGAAGTCGCTCTCGCCGATTCGGAGTTTCCCATGCGGTACGCTCGCTCACTCCCCGCGGCTCTCGCCGCCGTTGCACTGACCGGGGTGGCCGCGGCACCGGCTCTCGGTCAGGTTCCCGAGCCTCAGTGCCGGCAAGACAACGCGGGGATCGTCCTCCCCGACGGGTTCTGCGCACTCATCGTTGCCGACAGCGTCGGGCGTGCACGACATCTCGTCGTCGCCCCGAACGGGGACGTCTTGATCGCGCTGGCTCGGTCTCGCGGAGAGGGCGAAGGTGCGGCCGGCGGGGTGCTTGCCTTGCGAGACACCACCGGAGACGGCGTGGCCGATGTGCGCGTCAGGTTTGGGTCGGTAGGCGGGACTGGGATCGCGCTGTTTGGCGACCACTTGTACTTCGGTCCCGACGATGGCGTCCTCCGTTGGCGCTACGTGCCAGGGCAGCTCGAGCCCTCCGGGCCGCCCGACACCGTCGTCTGGGGCCTCACCAACCGTCGCCAGCATGCGGCGAAGTCGATCGCGGTTGGCAGTGACGGTTCGCTCTACGTGAACATCGGGGCCCCGGCGAACTCCTGCCAACAGGATCCTCGGACGCAAGAGTCACCCGGCCAAGATCCCTGTCCCCTGCTCGAGGCGGCTGGCGGGATCTGGCGGTTCCGAGCCAATGACCTCGGGCAGACGCAGGGCGATGGCAAGCGCTTCGCGACGGGTCTCCGCAATGTGGTCGCGCTCGCGCTCGACCCGGCCAGTGGGAAGCTCTTCGGTGCACAGCACGGTCGCGACGACTTGGCGCGACTGTGGCCCGACGTGTTCCCCGACACGTCGGTCGAGGGCGGCTTTGACATCTCGGTGAACGCGGAAAAGCCGGCGGAAGAGCTCTTCGAGCTCAACGAAGGTGGGGACTACGGCTGGCCCTACTGCTACTACGATTCCGAGCTCAACGAGAAGGTCTTGTCGCCCGAATACGGAGGGGATGGGAAGGCCGTGGGCCGCTGCGGGACCGCCGAGTCGCCGATCGCTGCGTACCCGGCACATTGGGCTCCGAACGGGCTTCTCTTCTATACGGGCGATCAGTTCCCAGAAGAATATCGTGGGGGAGCGTTCATCGCGTTTCACGGCTCGTGGAATCGCGCTCCACAGGAGCAAGGTGGGTACAACGTCACCTTCCAACCGTTCGCTGACGGAATACCATCGGCTGAGCCGAAGCTCTTCGCCCATGCGTTCGAGGGGGACGCGCCGAAATCGCCGCGGGAGGCGGAGCACCGGCCGACCGGGCTCGCCATGG
>JBDHCY010000383.1:0-4018 GCA_039591795.1 Gemmatimonadota bacterium
AGATGCAGTCGTTGTCGTGGATCAGGAATCGGACTGCAGTCTCGCCCGGGAAGGCCTCCCGTAGCTGTTGGATCGTCCACGAGGCCGTCGGATGGCTCGTGACGTTGACATGCGGAACTCGCCGTCGCCCGTGCTCGATGACGAACCACACGTAGAGCAGCCTGAAGCGAGCGGTCGGGACGACGAGGAAATCCATCGCGGCGATCGCATCTCTGTGATTTTGGAGAAACTTGGTCCAGCGTTGCCGCCGATCGAGGCCGGGCGCGCTCTTCCGTAGGTAGCACGAGACGGTTGCGAGGCTGACGCCGAAGCCGAGCCTTTCGAGTTCGGCCTGGATCTTCCGTGCCCGCCATCCGTTCTCGGCGGCGACCCGTCGGATGACCGCCTGTAGCTCGGGCGAGATCGGAGGGCGGCCTGGACCCCGCTTTGATATGGATCGCCCAATAGAGGCGGAAGCCGCGGCGGTGCCACCGCACCACGGTCTCGGGCTGTACGATGACGAGACAGGCCTTCCACCGCGACCACATCCGAGATAGGGCAACCCAGAAGGCGCGGTCGACTGGCGTGAGCCTCGGTCGAGAACGACTGTTGGCGTAGGTGGCGAGCTGCTGGCGCAGGACCAGGTCGACGATCGCCTGCTCGCTCTGGCTGCGAAAGAGGGCCGGGAGGACTCGACGGACGAGCAGCACGTAGGTGAGCAGGACTCGGATCACGTCGGGATCCTGCGGAAATTCTCGGGCCAGTACGAGTCTGATTCCGAGAGCGAACGGGGCATTGAGGCCGCACAAAGAGTGAGAGAATGGGCTGCTGGCGATCGCGTCGATCGCGACAGCAAGCCATGGATCCGCCGTGAACCGTTGTGCCAGCTCGATGCTCCTGCTTGCCCTTTCGTGCATTCCCCTCGGCGCGCTCGCCCAGACCGTCCCCGATTGGCCCGCACACTACGACCCGTTCACCCTGCTTCGCTATCAGCTGACGCTCAAAGAGAGCGACTGGAACACGATTCGGCACGACCAGACCTACGACATCGAGGTCCCGGCCCTGCTCTCGGCCGAGAACGAGGCGCCGGTGCTCGTGTCGGTGCGCCGCAAGTCGGCTTCGGCCTTTCCGAACGAGTCGGACCCCCAGAAGGTCTCGCTGAAGATCGATCTGAATGAGTTCACGACCGAGGACCCGGCCGGGAATCCGATTTGCGATGGCGACTACGGCTTCGAGGCGCCCTGCGTCGAGACGTGGCACGGGTTGAAGAAGCTGAGCCTCGAGAACGGCGACGACATGAACGTCGTGACCGAAGGCTTTGCCTGGTACCTGCACCGCCTCGCGGCGGAGGATCCGGCCATCGACTACACGCCGGGCCTGGCGGCCTGGATCGAGCTCTTCATCACGACCACCCGCGCCGACGGGTCGATCGTGGACAGCTTCTACAACGGGGTGTTCGTCAACGTGGAGCAGCGGGACAAGCAGTTTCTGAAGAACCACGGTCTGTGGGCCGGAGGCGACGACACCTGGCTCTACAAGTACGGCGATCGCTGGGCGCCCGAACTTAAGGAGGCGCCCGTGGACGCGCAGGGCCAGCCCGTCCACAGTCCCTTCTTCCTGGACGCTCTCTACCACGAGCCCTTCCAGCCCTGCGATCTGCCCCTGCTGCTGCCGGCCGGCCCCTGCGACCCGCTGCCGGGGGCCGAAGCCTTCGTGACGGCCCTGGACGCGACGCTGAACGTGCAGGGGATGATCGCGCTGGGTGCGGTCAGCGGCTTCCTGGTGAGCGGCGACGACCTGTTCTCGAAGAACAAGAACTACTACCACGTGGACTACTCGGATGCGTCCATCGGGCGGCGCGAGTACCTGCAGTGGGACCTCGACTCGGCCATGGCCGCGCTCAAGACGGATCGCAGCATCTATGGTCAGGCCGGGAAGCGCAACGGCGAGTACGAGGCGGCTATCCTCGGCAACCCCGTGCTGCGCGAGCGCTACACAAGCACGATGCACGCCCTGCTGCACGGGCCTCTCGCCGAGCAGGGCTTGCTCGACGACCTGGACGCCTTGCAGGCGCTGCTGGGCGGTGCCCTCGACGCCGATCCCCACAGTCCGGCCGGGTCCGGCTTCTTCGACAACATGCGCAGCTGGGTGACCGACCGCACCGACTTCGTGCGCATGGAGCTTCCGGAGCCGGGGCAGGGGATCTCGCTGGCCTGCGGGCTCGGCCTGTTGGCGGTGCTGCGCCGGCGCCGGTCTGCGCGGGGGCCGTCTGCGGGGATTGCGGTCGCTGCCAGTGGGGTCCCCAGGCGCGAGTGATCAGGCGCGGCCGTAGATGGGGAGCAGGGACCCGCAGGTGAGGGTGTCGCGGGCGAGCAGAGGAAGGCAATGCTCTGCGCGATCTTGGCGGGGCTCGGCCAGCGGGCGAAGTCGGCAGCGGGTGTGGCCTGGCGACTGGTGCTTCCGCTGGTGAAAACTTCTCTATTCGAGGGCGTTTCTGGCTCCCCAGCGAGAGATCAGGGAGTGCATTGTGACTTTGAGATACATCGCGATTGCTCTGACCGTTACGGCCGGCCTGCTCATCAGCGTTTCGACCGCCCGTGCCGATCAGCCGCTGGAAGTCGACTGCGACCTTCTGGAAGCTACCAACGACTCGGTGAATGACATCCTCGACATGGCGGGCATCCAGTTCAACAACCTGGGTGATCTCGTTTCCTCGGCGATCCTGGACGAGGACGTCTTCGAGGATCTGAGGCTCCTGATCCTGGTGGAATCTGGCGGGGAGATCGACTTCACGTCTGCCTCCCAGGCGGTGAGCACCAATGCAGTGTGCGGCCTGATTCCGCAGCTGATCGACAACATCAGGGACTGATCATCAGTCTTTGGCGATGGCCCTGACTCGATCGGGGATCAAACCGCTTGGAGTCGCGGTTGCTCGCGGGCTCGACTGCCGTGCTGCTTCCTCGTCGCTTCTCCGAGACCTTTGCGATCAGTCATACGCCAGCCGCGCGGCTCGGGTGGTGAGCCAACCTGCGAGGCATTCGGCCCAGCCACGGTTTGCCAGTTCGTTGGGGTGCATGTCGGGCAGGAGAGTGCCGGGCTTCGGGAAGGGGGCGCGGGGACACGTCAAGTGGGTAAGGCCTCGCGCATCGAATCCCGCCAGCGTGGTCCGGAGCTCGGGGTCCGGAACCGCCAGCACCATGACCAGGAACTCACCACCGTCGCGCTCCACGCGCTGCTGCCAGCGCTCCAGGAGCCGGAGTGTCACGGCGCGTTGCTCACCCGCGGAGCTCCTGCCGTGAAGGGCCGAGGCCCTGCCCTGAACCAGCGCGATCAGCGCACTGTGCTCGCTGAGTGGCCACTTCACGTAGCCCCGAGGTGGAAACGAGCGGAGTCCGTTCTTCGGGTCCCAGCGGGCATAGGGAAGCTCGATCCACTCGTTCTCGTCGGCGATGACCCGCAAGCGCCGTAGCCAGGCGGGTGCAGCGGTGTTCCGCATCTCGTGGAACGAGACGTAGCCGTAGACGACCAGGCGCGGCCCGCCTTCCTGCGATTCCGTCAACCGTCGGTATAGGAGCTCCGACTGGAGGGTTCCGTAGCCGGGCACCGCGAGGTTCCGCACCGCATGTTCTGGGAACCTCGCCGCGATCAGGCTCGGTAACGTGTTCGCGTCATCGAGGCCCCAGCCCTGGATGAACGAGCCTCCGGTGAACCAGATCTCCCCGCGCTCGCCCGGTCGGACAGGAGGTCCCCGGGAGCCATCCGCCTGGATGGTGACCTGGATCTCGCGCTTCGAGTGCTGGTAGCGGTAGACCCCTGGCCGGCTCACCCATCCGAGCTCGGGGTCCGGGTCCGACATCCGAGGCATACCGACCACCATCGGTGTCGCACGCCAGGGCTGGTAGCCGGCCATTCGGAGCGCGATCTCGAAGGCCAGGAGCGTGACGAGGTCACTCGACAGAGCCAGCACGAGCCGCATCGCCACCAGGCCTACCCTCGACCCTTCGACGTCGCAGACGCTCCGCCTGGTCGCCGCGGGGCC
>JBDHCY010000384.1:0-3321 GCA_039591795.1 Gemmatimonadota bacterium
TCGGGTGTGAGGCGCTCAATGAACTTCGCGATGCCGATGTTGCTCGAGTGCCGGATCGCATCCGCCAGGGTCACTCGCGGAATCGGATGCACATCCCTGATGACACGGTAGCCGAGCGACCAATTCCCTCGTTCGCCGTCCACCCACTCGTCTTCACCCACGAGCCCAGCCTCGAGGAGCGCTGCGGCAGCGAATACCTTCGCCGTCGACCCCGGCTCGAAGGTGCCCGTGAGGGCCGACGCGCCTCCCGCCCCGCCACCACCCGAAGCCGCCACGGCGAGGAGCTCACCTGTGCGCGGATCGAGAATGACGACTTCGCCGCTGGCGGCACCCGTCTCGCGCCGAGCCTCCGCGAGCCCGCGTTGCGCGATGTCCTGCAGTGCCCGGTCGAGCGTGAGCACGACGTCTGCACCGGGGGTCGGCCTCGCGCGCACGCGCGCCGGGGACTCGTACGCCCTTCCCCCGCGATCCTTCAGCACGACGGCCTCGCCGGCAACGCCGCGCAACAGGGTATCGAGCACGCGCTCCAAGCCCGATGCCGGCGCACCGTCAGCGGGCGCGCGACCTACCACGCCGCGGGCGAATCCCGGCTCCGGGTAGAACCGGCGAAGCTCGCGATCGAGGTGCACGCCCCCGACGTTCCGAATGGAGTCCACCTGCGCCGATGTGTACGGGCCGTGGAAGTACGACCAACGCTTGCGCATCGCCCGCGCGAACTCCGCTGCGGTGATGCCGAGGTGCCGCTGGAGAAGCCGCTGCGTGCGCCGGCGGTCGCCGATTTCGTTGGGGGCGAGCCCAACGTGATAGTGCTCGAGGGTCACGGCGAGCGGCGTGCCGTTGCGCTCAGTGATCGTGCCGCGACGCGCGGCGAGGACCACGTGCTCGGTCCGCTGGGCCTCCGCTTTGGCGCGCCAGTGAGCGCCCTGAAGGAGCTGGAGCTGTGCCGCCCGCCCCAAGATGATCACCCACGCGAGGCCGAACGCGAGGCCGAGCAGCCGCAATCGCATGGTGGACCGGGTCATTCTCAGCGACCGTCCGGCAGGGGGACTCGGAGCATCACGATCTCGCTGTCGGCCGCGAACCGCAATCCGAGCTGCCTCGCCGCACGGGGCGCCAGCGCTTCTCGGCTCGAAGCTTCGCGGACCGCTCGCTCCAGCTCGGCGCGCTGGCTTTCGAGTGACGCACGGCGAGTGCGCGCGTCGTCGAGCGCGCGCGCGGTCCCTAGAGCCGCCTGCTGCCGCAGTGCGACCGATCCGGCAACGACGAGAAACCCCGCCAGCCAGACCACGAGCCAATGACGCCCTCTAAGCTGCATCGGCGCTCACGAAGACACGAAGTCTCGCACTGCGGGATCGGGGATTCGCCTCGACCTCTTCCGGTGTGGGTTGGATCCCCCGCCGAGCGGGCAGGGAGCCGAGCGGACGCCCGCGACACGTACAGATGGGCTGACCCGGAGGGCACACGCACGAGCGAACCCACTCGGCGAATGCGTGCTTGACGATCCGATCTTCACCCGAGTGATAGGAGATGACGAGCAGCCGGCCGCCGGGGACGAGCGCGTCGCGGAAGGCCGGGAGCGAGCGCTCGAGCTCGCCAACCTCGTCGTTCACGGCAATCCGCACGGCTTGGAAGATTCTGGCGAAGGTCGCCGGCCCGGCGCGTGGCCCATGTACTTCACGAATCGCGGAAACGAGATCGTCGCTCACCGTCAGGGGACGTCGGGCTCGCCTCCGTGCGATGCACCGGGCGAGCTTCGCCGCCCGGGGCTCGTCGGCGTAGTCACGAAACCACGCGCCCAGCTGCTCTGGAGGTGTCGAGTTGAGCAGGTCGGCCGCCGTCGGCCCAGCCCCTGGTGTCATGCGCATGTCGAGTGGCGCGCCGACTCGGAAGGTGAACCCTCGCTCGAGGGCGGTGAGTTGACGACCCGACACTCCGAGGTCGAGCAGGACGAGGTCGGGCTGAAAGCCCTGCACCGCCTCCAAGATCGCCTCGTCGCCGAAGGCTCCCCCGAGATAGCGGAGGCCGTCGGATCCGAGTCGGGCTCGCGCTGCCTCCAGCGCCTCTGGATCGCGGTCGATCGCGAGCACCTCGGCGCCTGCGTGGCGGAGGATCTCCGCATGCCCTCCGCCGCCGACCGTGGCGTCGACCGCGCGCACGGCCCCAACGGCAAACCGGAGGACGGCATCAGCGAGGACGGGCGTGTGATAGGACGAGGAGCCACCTGGAACGAAGCCGCCCCGCCAGCGGACGCCGACGGGGCCACACAACGAAGCCTCCGAACGGGGCTGACGGGACTTGAACCCGCGGCCTCCGGTGTGACAGACCGGCACTCTAACCAACTGAGCTACAGCCCCCGATGCGAGCTGGGGAATATAGCCTTGGCTCAGCTACACTTCAAGATTTCGCGTACCTGCGGGATCAGTCCTTCATACTGCTGATAGTAGCCGGCGAACTGATCGGCGAGGTTCGGGTTGACACTGGCGCCTTCGATCAGATAGTCCTTGCCGCGGGTCAGCCATCCCGACCACTCAGCGGCATCGTCGCACGAAAACTCCTTGGACTCGCTCGCCGCCGTGTAGCCGGCGTTGAGCTTCTGGAAGTAGGCGATCCCCAGCTGGAACGTCGCAGTTGCTCGCACCTGTGTTTCGGGGTCGACGCCGAGTGCGCGCTCGAGGGTCTCGATCGCGCCGTCCCAATCTGCGCGCTGGACCATGACGCTGCCGAACTTGACCATGAGGAGCGCTGTGAGTCGGCGTTCACCCTCGGTGCCGCGCTCGCTCGCCATCACGAGCTTGTCCCACGTCACCGAATCCACCTGCTCGTCATCGATCAGCGCGTTGGCCACGGCGAGCGCCGCGTTCACGTCCGTGGGGTCGAGGCGATGCGCCGCCTCGAACGCCATGAGGGCCGAGTCGGCTTTGCCTAGCTTCTGAAAGGCGTCGCCCTGGGCCTTCCAGTATTGCGCCTTGTCGGGGTAGCGCTGCGTCGCGAGGACTGCCCATCTCGCCTGCTGAAGAGTGTCGTCGGACTGTTGCGCGGCACCAATCACTTTTGCGAAGAACGTCGTGTCGAGCCGCGACGTGTCGATCGAGGCGACCTGTCCGAGCGTCTCGAGGATACAGCCCCAACGTCCCGCCTCGGTACAGATCCGCTCTTTGACTTCGAGCACGGCCAGATCCGTCGGGTTGTAGATGAGCCCATGGTCGAGCACGCTCACGGCGGAGTCGGTCAGCCCCACGTTCGAATAGAGTGCGGCCACGCCGATCCGAAGGGCTTGGTCGGTGGGGCGGAACTCGAGGCGCGATCGGAACGCGTGCGCCG
>JBDHCY010000385.1:0-3315 GCA_039591795.1 Gemmatimonadota bacterium
CCGCACTCGGCGCTGCGGTACCGCGCGCCACGGCAGTACCGGCGCGAACGGACCCCGAAAGGAACACTCATGCTTGAGGCATAAGTGTCTCATGAATTGGGGGACAGAGCAGGTCGTGCTTGGTCAACGGTCGCAGCCTGGCCTACCTGCGCCTGACAGCGCATCTTAGCAGCCTAGCGCACCGAGGCATGGCCCATGGCCGACCTCTTCGAGCGCCTCAAAACCGCACTAGCTGACCGCTACGCCGTCGAGCGCGAGCTTGGCGCGGGCGGGATGGCGACCGTCTACCTCGCCACCGACCTGAAGCATGAGCGCCCGGTGGCGGTCAAGGTCTTACGACCTGAACTTGCCGCCGTGCTCGGCGCCGAGCGGTTCGTCCAGGAGATCAAGACCACCGCCCACCTGCAGCACCCCAACATCCTCCCGTTGTTCGATTCGGGCGAGGCCGACGGCTTCCTGTATTACGTCATGCCCTACGTCGAAGGCGAGACGGTGCGGGACAAGCTGAACCGGGAGACCCAGCTCGGGATCGACGAGGCGGTCAAGATCACTGTGGAGGTGGCGGAGGCGTTGGAATACGCGCACCAGCAGGGGGTGATCCACCGCGACATCAAGCCCGAGAACATTCTGCTCCACGCGGGGCGGCCTCTCGTGGCCGATTTCGGGATCGCGTTGGCGGTGAGCGCGGCAGCGGACGGGCGGATGACGGAAACCGGATTGAGTCTCGGCACCCCGCATTACATGTCGCCCGAGCAAGCGACGGCGGAGAAAGACCTGACGAACCGGTCGGACATCTACTCGCTGGCGACGGTGCTCTACGAGATGTTGACGGGTGAGCCGCCGCACCTGGGGAACTCGGCGCAGCAGATCATCATGAAGATCGTAACCGACGAGGCGCGCCCGGTTACCGAATTGCGCAAGGCCGTGCCGCCGCACGTTGCAGCCGCGACCGCGAAGTCGCTGGAGAAGCTGGCGGCGGATCGGTTCGCGAGTGCGGCACAGTTTGCTGACGCGCTCTCGAATCCGGCGTTCACGCTTCGGACAGCGGAGACAACGACGGTAGCGGGTGCACGAACACGAGGTCCGTGGAATCGCTTGAGCGTCGGGCTCGCCGTGGCGATGGCCGTTGTCGCGGCCGTCGCTGTGTGGGGTTGGCAACGCCCCACGAGCGGGCGCCGAGTCGCAAAGTTTGTGGTTGCGCTACCTGCCGAACAGCACCTCGTTACGAACCACGACAACCTCTCGATTGCGATCTCTCCGGACGGCAGCAGGCTCTCCTACGTCGGTGCTGGGGATGGTGAGCGGCAACTCTACGTCCGCGAAATGAGCGAGCTCGAAGCCAGGGCCATCCCCGGAACAGAGCGGGCTCGCGATCCGTTCTTCTCACCTGATGGGCAATGGATCGGCTTCTTCTCGGACGCGCAACTCAAGAAGGTCGCAGTGGATGGCGGTCCACCGATTGAACTTGCAGCCGCACCAGACGGTCGCGGTGGTAGTTGGACAAACGATGAGATGATCGTGTTCGCGCACAACACGACGCACGGGCTCAGCAGGGTATCGGCGTCCGGGGGCACGCTCGAATCGATCAGCCAACCAAACGCTGACAGCGCTGAGCTCAGCCATCGCTGGCCTCACGTACTCCCCGGCGGGAAGGCCGTGCTGTTCACGATCTGGAATGGCAGTACCACCACGGCCACTCTCGCTGCCCTCTTGCTCGAAGGCGGTGAGGTCCAGTATCTCGTGCGCGGCGCGGCGAGAGGTCTCTACGTCCGGACTGGACATCTCGTCTACGTCGACGCCGCAGGTACAATGTTGGCCGCTCCGTTCAACCTTGGAAAACTCGAGATCACGGGTTCGACAGTTTCGCTCGCTGAAGATGTGTTGGTCAAGCTCGGGACGTCGGCGGCCGAATTCTCAATTGCGCCCACTGGCGTGCTTGTCTATCTGCGTGGACTCAATGAGGAAATGCTGGTCCTCGTCGATCGCCAGGGAAACGAACGTCAACTCGAAGGCCGCTTGCGATGGCCGGACGCACCGCGCTTTTCGCCGGACGGGAGCCAGATTGCCCTGACAGTCGATGAGCGAGGCGATTCTGACGTATGGGTGTACGATGTGGCGCGCAGTGCCATCCGGCGCTTCACGTTTGAAGGAAACAACACATATCCCGAGTGGTCACCGGACGGACGGTGGATTGGGTTTTCCTCTGTGCGGGAGGGTTCTGATGGGCGCGATCTCTATCAGAAGCGCGCCGACGGGACTGCGCAGGCAGAACTGCTTTTGTCGGCGAAGCTGGATCAGTGGGAGCTGGTATGGTCCGCAGAGGACCGCCTGGTCTATCGGGAGACCCATCCCGAGACGTCGCGGGACTTGTGGACAGTGAATCTCAGTGGTGACGGTGAACGCCAGCCCTTCCTGCGCACCCCAGCAGATGAACAAACGGCGAGCATCTCGCCCGACGGTCGCTGGATAGCGTACACGTCCGACGAAACCGGCCAGACCGAAGTTTACGTGCAGGCGCTCCCGGACCCGAGAGGGCCTTGGCAGGTGTCCGCCAACGGTGGTACCGAACCGCGCTGGGGACCGCGTGGAAGGGTGATCTACTACCGGCGTGGGTCAAAACTTCTGCGTGTGGCTGTCGCGGCTGGCGAGTCCTTCGCGGTGAGCCCCCCGACGGTGCTGTTCGGAGGGGAGTACAGTGAGAATCTCAACCACGCCGCCTACGACGTCCACCCGGACGGCAACCAGTTCGTGATGATCAGAGGCGTTCCGGGTTCCGTAGCTCTAGCCATCGTGCAGAACTTCTTCGAGGAGCTAAGGGCGAAGGTGGGGAACTAGCGTGACCGACCTCCTCGCCCGCCTCACCACGGCCCTCGCCGACCGCTACGCCATCCAAGGCGAACTCGGTCGCGGTGGGATGGCGACCGTCTATCTCGCGAAGGATCTGAAACTCAAGCGCAACGTCGCAGTGAAGGTCCTCAAGCCGGAAATCGCTGCGGTCCTCGGTGCCGAGCGCTTCCTGCGTGAGGTGACGATCACGGTTCGAAACTGACGCACCCGCACATCTTGCGCGTCTACTCGGCAGGCGAGGCGGACGGCCTCCTTTCTCGGAGAGTTGATCGCTTGGAAGCCATGTCGTCGCCAAGCCAATCTAGCTGAGTCCCGCGAGAAGCCGGCTGCGGCTGAGATCGCGCCGTGAAATCGTAGTGCCGATGCGCACTGACCAATCGAGTCCCGTCGGGCATCGCCGCGGCGATCCACCATGTCCATCCGGTGCGGTTGGGACCACCCACCCAGCTTAGGCAGCTTGTGTCGGTG
>JBDHCY010000386.1:0-3298 GCA_039591795.1 Gemmatimonadota bacterium
GGCTCTGCGTGTAGGTAGTGGTGGCCCACTGCTCGAGGAGCAGCGTCTCGCCCTCCTCCCAGCCAACAACCCGCGCCGTGTCAGCAAGGTCTCCAACCTGGGCCACGATCGACGCGAGCCCGGCTCGCTGTGGCACCGCCAGTAACGAAATGCTCGCCCCGTGTCGCAGTTCCACGACCGAAGAGTCGCTCGAGCTCCAGACCACGGGCAGTTGCATGAGGCTGTCGCGGTCGGTCCCGGAGAACTGCAGTCCGAGCAAGATGCTGTCACGCACCCAGGCGGCGGTGCTGTCGGGCGTGATGGCGACGGATGCGTCGAGTGGACCGAGAGGAGGACTCGTTGCGTCACCGCAGGCCAGCAGGAGCACGCCGATCAGTGCTCCTCCTTGGGCGCGGTTCGGGAACGCCATGTGAGCCTCCAGAGTGGCTTCCGGATTCTGCCCACGTTGTTCAAGCTACGGCGCCGGTCGGGATCCACAATGTCACGAGCGGCCATCACAAAGCGCCCTCGTCACACGGGCTGGACGCACGCGACGCCGGGAGAGACACCCGCGCCCAGCTCGCGCTCGACGGCGTACCGGTCAGCAAGTGCTGTTGTAAGACGAGCGAAGAGGTCTGGCATGGGCCATGCCTCGGTGCGCTACGCTCCTAAGATGCGGCGTGGCGCGCAGCTAGGCCAGGGCGCGACCGTTCAAATGGCTTGAGATGTTGGAAGCTGAGAGGGTAGGAAAGGGCTACTTGATCGCGTGCACGTCAAGATACCAGGCCAACTCGCGCACTATTGGCAGCCTGCAGAGTAGCTCGTCCACTGCGGCGGTTGGGCCAAGGACCAGAGATCCAGCGCGACGGCCAGCGATCTTCGCGACGATCGGGGCAACCAGGCTCAGAATGTAGAAGTGTCTGCACTCCACGATCCGGAACCGTTGCCGAAACATGGCAAAGAACTTGGCTGGTATGAACGGACGCTCGTCGGGCGTGTGCACCGAGGTTGGAAAGAATCTGCGACGCAAGAACGCAAACGGGTTGAGGAGTCCAGGCTCCATGGCGAGGAAGCTACCGCCAGGGCGCAGCAGATCCCTGAGTTGGACGAGGTCGCGGTCGACGTGAGGCCGGTGGTGGAGGATCGCCGCGCAATGCACAGCATCAAAGGTCTCGGAGGGAATGTCCAGTTGCTCTGCATCGCCGACAAGGAACTCGATCTCCAAGCCCAGATCGCGTGCTCGGTTCTGCGCCTCTGCAATCCTGACTTCCGACAAGTCGATGGCAGTAACCTTGAGGCCCATCCGAGCGAGGTTCACCGAGGTCGTACCTGCTCCACAACCAACGTCAAGAACGCGGGCACCACGCGGAAGCTTGGCAAGCCGCTGATCCAACCAACGGTCGCGCCGCGACAGCATGGCGCGCCATCAACTCCCGGTCGGGCAAGATGTCGCTCGTGCCGTATCCGCGATTGTAGATGGCACGTTCGGACTGCTTCACATCACGCTGGGGCATGCAACAACTCTCCTAAGCCGCACGTCGCGCATGCAACACGCCTGCAAACGAGCTCCGCCCGCTACTCTTGAACCCGATCCGCTCGCACAGCGAATTGACGGCGTAGGACGCCATCCCGCCCGCGCCAAGCTCACGCTCGACGGCGTAGCGGTCATCCAATGCTGTCTTGAGGCGGTCGAGCAGGTCGGCCATCGAGGGCGCGCTCCTGCCGGGAGATCAGTTCAAGATGCGGCGAGCTGGGTGGGGGCGCCAGGGCGCTCGTCTGTTGACGCGCCGTCGATCCCAGCCTCCTAGCCTCCCGCATCACCTTCTCGGGAGGACCGATGGAGGATCGAGCGATGGTCATCATCTACGTCGAGGCGCTCAGCGAGGCGATGAAGAAGTGGGCAGCAGAGGACCGCGCACGGTAGGCAGCGGAGGCGGATGAGGCGCTGGCTGACGAGTCCGAGCGCTCGGCCTCATCCGAGGACCTAGCTGGCCCCGCTGAGGAGCCGTATTATCGCCTCTCGAGCGAACGGCATGCCTCGATAGTCCGATCAGAGCATCGGATGATATGCAGTTCCATCCGCCAGGAGGTGTACGGTGGCGAGGCTTCAAGATCGGATGATTCGCGCTGCCAAGCTGGACGTTCACCTGTACGAGGAGGTGGAGGCAGATCAGGGCGCAATGGGTCAAGCGACGACCGTCGTCGTTCTGTCCGCAGTTGCGGCTGGGGTGGGCAGTGGAAGCGCAGGCCTCTTGGCCATTGTCTTTGGCACGATCGCGGCACTTGTTGGGTGGTACGTGTGGGCGTTTCTCACGTATTTCATCGGAACCAGGCTGCTACCCGAACCCCAGACGCGGGCAGATCATCGCGAGCTGCTCCGCACGATTGGCTTTTCCAGTACGCCCGGCGTGCTGCGTGTCTTTGGAATCATCCCAGGGCTCAGGTCAGTGGTGTTCTTGGTGGCGGGTGTTTGGATGCTCGTCGCAATGATCATCGCGGTCCGGCAAGCGCTCGACTACCGCAGCACGCTACGCGCCGTTGGTGTCTGCCTGATTGGGTGGCTGGTCCAGGCGGCGTTTCTCGTGGCGGTCATGCTCTTGATCAGATGATGTCAGCTAGATGGCCGCTTTTGAGCTTCTCGACGGATTCGCGCGTTGTCAGGAGGACCAAGACTCCCTCAGGATCTCGTGGCCGTTCAGACACAATTGGCTCCTCATCCTGTTCGTGGTTGCATTGCTGGGCTTCTTGCTCTTCGGCGCAAATCTTGGCCTGCAGCAATTACAGACCACTGGTGAGCCACTCGCCATTGTCTGGCTCGCCTTCTGGGGAATCCCTACGGCCGCTGTGGCGATGTTCTTGGCGTGGCTGGTGTTCGGTCACGAGAGCATCGAAGTCAACAGCGAGACTCTGACAGTGCGCCGACAGATTGCGGGACTAGGGTCCGCCCGCAGGTACGATCTACGGCGTGTGACACGGCTTCGCACGCTGACAGCTCCCACCATGGCACCTACCGCGAGTGACGACACCGGAGAGTCCGCGACTGAGTGGTACCCCACAATCGCATTTGACCACGGCCCAACGACCGTCAAGTGTGGCCGTGCTCTTGACGAAGGAGACGCGTGGGTGATTGTTGATCGGCTCAAGGAACGGCAACCACGGCTCCGCGACGAAGGGGACGTCTAGCTTGGTTCCGCGATCAATCACCTCGAGCTGACATCTCAGCTTAAGCCAAACGTGTTCTCGCTTGCCTAGAGCGAGCGTGTCGGCGACTGCTCAGGCGTTGCGGAAGGGCCCACCCCACCCCTCCCCACTAAGGGCG
>JBDHCY010000387.1:0-3293 GCA_039591795.1 Gemmatimonadota bacterium
CGCGTCTCGCGGTGTGGCATCGGTGAATCGGAGCTCCTTCACCAGCCTCAGCTCCGTCCAGCCTCCCCCCACGTCTTGCGCCGTCCAGGTTCCCCCATCGACGTCGATCCCACCCGGCCGCTCCACGCACCAGAGCTGGCTCGCGAGACACCGGTTCAGCGAGTAGGTCGCCTGGACCCTCTGCTGCCCGGCGCTGAACCCGATGTTGAGGAGGTTCCTGAAACGGCCGGTGGTGGCGCTGTTCATCTGCCACGAAACGTCTTCGTACAGCCCTCCGGACCAGCTCCGGCCGTCACCATCCCCCTGCGCAGCCTTGCGGGGAACGCTACGCTCGTCGAACTCCACCGCGCCGTTCCGAGCAACGGCGGTCCGGTAGGACGAGCGGAAGACGGGATTGTAGAGGTGCCAGCGTCGTGGATCGATCATGCTGGCCATCTCGCGAGGCTTCCTCTTGACCTGAACCTTACCCGTCACCTTCGAGACGAGGTTGCGCGGCGTGAACTGGACGCTGGTGATCGGCACCGTTCGCAGCTCGTCGCCGACGACGGCGAGCTCTGAGAGCACGGCCTGCCTGGCTCTGAGCTTCCGGGTGCCCCGAACAGCCTTCAAGATGCTCCCTCGATCCGGCGGCACGTGGTCCAGGGCTTTCATCTCGCCGATCTGGCGCTTCACGGAATCGTACTTGAGGAGCCTGTCCTGGTGCACCGCGTCCGCCAGCTTCTCGATGCTGTGGCGGTTGGCTGGTCGTTCCTGGGCCTGATGGGCGAGCAGAGCGATCAGGGCGCGCAGTCGCGCGGTCTCGGCCCCACGTGAGCGGTCGTCGACGAGATGCGAAATCGCCTCGTCCAGCGGATCGGCGCTGGCGGCGTGCGGCACACTGGCGTCGTCCGCGGCGCACACGTGAAACACGCTCAACATCGCAGAGCGTCTCGCCGAGTGATCCTGCGCCCGTGCCACCATACTGCTTACCCGCCGTCGGGTCGTCGTGGAGATGGCTGCGCCATAGCACCAGGACTCGCCCGTCGTCAACGCCTGCTGGTCGCGGAAGAAACGGCACGACTAGGTTTCTACTTTGACGTTTCGCATGAGCCCTCTAACGCCCGAGGTGACGAAGGCGTCCGTGCATGGAGGGTTGCTCTTTGCTACGATTACGCCTCGCGCCATCCACGGTGTGTCGGCGGAGTGCTGCAACACGAGGAGATCGCCATGGCGACCACGGTCACGAACAAGACACGAAAGCCCCTGAGCGTCCCACTCGGCCGCGGCAAGAAACTGTATCTCGGCCCTGGCAAGAGTGGAGAGATCGCGGCGAATGACATGGAGCATCCGCCGCTCAAGGCCCTCGTCGAGAACGGGGCGATCGAGATCGTGCACCGACGTGCCCACACCGGTGCGGGAGGCAGCGATGCGAGAGGTCGGCCCTCGCGTGGTCACTCGTCGAGCGGCGGCCCTCGTCGTAGCGGCGATCGCTGAGCGCCGCTGGCCCGGTGAGCACCAGGCCGATGCGACGCGCGGGAGACGGCGCTCCCGCGCGTCGCCGATCAGCTAGTAGCTCCGGCGCCCGCCGCCACCGCCGCTGCGGGGCTCGCGCTCCTTCGCCTGATCGACGTTGATCTGTCGGCCGCCGACTTCGCGGCCGTTCAGCTCTTCGATCGCCTTGCTTGCCTCGCTCTCCGAGCTCATCTCGACGAAGCCGAAGCCCCGCGAGCGCCCGCTATCGCGGTCGCTCACGACGGTTGCCGATTCCACCGTGCCCGCCACTGCGAACAACGACTCGAGGTCCTGGCTCGTGGTCGCAAAGGCGAGGTTTCCTACGAACAGCTTCTTACCCATGACATTCTCCTGCCCCCGTGGGGCGATTGTGGTTTGGTCGCAGATGCCTGAGCGAGAAGCCGAGATCGTCGTGTGCAGTCGGACGGGCGCGGGTCGCGCAAACAAATGGACCCGGCTTCTATCCCCCTGTGGCCCCGCGTACGCAACCCCTCCCCACGGCCAGCATTCCGGAACCCGAGAACCCCGCCTGCGAGCAGTACGCAGCCCTGAGACAGCACCACACCCATATCCCTCCCTACACGCGCCCCCACGCGCCCCCTCCCACCTGGCATGCCCGTTGCTGCTCCATCACTCAGACGACCCCCAAACGTGCGTGAAGGAGGCACTCATGTTGCAGCGAAAGCACAAGGAAGCGTTCGGAAAGTTCTACGCTTCGGTGCGGGAGAACGAGACCCTGGACGCGAAGACGACCGTGATGCTGCAGCTCGCCACGGCGATGGCCGTGGGATGCGTACCCTGAATGGGAAACTACCTTGGCGTGGCCAAGGACAAGGGCGTGAGCGACGACGAGATCGGGGCGGTGCAGGCGATCGTGATGGCCGTGTCCGCTGGGCGAATCATCGGGCAGCTGGCAGAGGCCGAGGCACACCGGGAGAAGAAATCCTAACCGAATGAATGAGAGGATAGCGATTTTCCGACGCACGGGAAGCGACCGACGACATGATGGCCACCCGCGTAGGCTCGGGACCTGGCATGTGGTATGCTTCGCAACGCCGTGGGGGCCCGGTGACGGGCCGTAGAGGCTTGGACGCTCGGGCTCCGAAAGGAGTGCATGATGAAGGGCAACGAGCAGACAACCGTGATCGGGCAGCTCGTGGATCTCGTTCCACAACGCGTCCAGGATGAGGTGACGCGGCTCCAGGACGAGGTGACGCGGCTCGCGCGCACCGCCTACGAGCAGCTGCCTCCGATGGCGATCCAACGTCGAATCGACGCGCTCGAGCGCCACGTCGACCGTCGGTTCAAAGAGGTGGAGGCAAAGCTCGACGGCGTTCTCGATCGCCTCGACTCGAACGCCGCCTGACGCGACACCGCAGAGCTGGGCGTCGGCCCACCGAAGAACGGGAAGGTAGGAGCCATGGGAAGCGACCGTGAGGTCCCCGAGGGAGATCGGGGCTACTTCGGAGAAGAGCCGGTGGCCTCCGCCCACTCCTTCGATGCCACCTTGCTCGAGAGACGTCTCGACGTACTGCCCGTGCGCGAGCCCGTGGTGTTTTCCCGAACGGCCACGGTGACCGAGGCAATGCGGGCGATGCAGCACGAGCGGCGCGGCTGCGTCCTGATCACCGAAGACGGGACGACAACGACGCGACTGATCGGCATCTTCACCGAGCGGGACGTTCTGTATCGCGTCGTGGAGGGTGGACGAAATCCCGCCGTGCTGCCGCTCGAGGAGGTCATGACGTCCGATCCCGAGTCCGTGCCGCGGGAAGCGAGCGTCGCGTGGGTGCTGAACCAGA
>JBDHCY010000388.1:0-3291 GCA_039591795.1 Gemmatimonadota bacterium
GGCGGTCGCGCTCGGTGCACCGCCCGCACGTGGCGGAGAGCGACCCGTGCGGGCGGTGCACCGAGCGCGACCGCCGCCGCCACGTAGTCGCGTCCGCGAACGGCGAGCGTCTCAGCCCGCACGAGGCGGCTCATCGCGAACCAGCCCGTGAGGCCGAGCAGGAGTGCGAGGCCGAGCGGCGTGGGGCGATCCCAGAGCGCGACCACCACCAACACCAGAAACAGGCGGGGCACGGCGAGCGCGGCGTCCACCCCCCGCATGAGGAACGCGTCGGTCCAGCCGCCGGCAAGCCCCGAGACGAGTCCGACGGTGAGGCCCAAGGTGCTCGTGACGACGACCGCGACGACCGCCACGAGGAGTGCGGTGCGCGCACCGTAGAGGACGCGGCTCAGGACGTCGCGAGCGAATCCGTCAGTGCCGAGCGGGTGCTCCCATCCGGGCGCGAGGAGTTGATCGCCACCGAGATCGAGGACGGCGATGGGGCTGGCCGGCGCGAGGAGGGGGGCGGCGACAGCGGCCGCCATCAGGGCACACAACATCCAGACCGCCAACCCGGTGCCCGGCGTGGACACGAAGCGCCGACCGGCACCGGTGAGCGTGAGGCGGCGACGGACGGCCCACGCCGCGGCCGCACTGGCGAGGAGCACGAGAACGATTCCCGGCCACCCGCGGATCACGGTGCAGCCTCGCGGGTGCGCGGGTCGAGCAGCCGGTACATGACGTCGGCCGCGAGGCTCCCGACGACGACCATTGTGGCGGCGAGGAGGGTCGCAGCTGCGACGAGGTCGTAGTCTCTCGCGCCGACGGCGTCCACGGTGACTCGCCCCAACCCGGGCCAGGCAAACACTGATTCGACGAGCACGCTACCGCCGACGACGAATGGCAGCGCCAGGCCGAACAACGTCAGCACGGGAAGGAGGGCCGTTCGCATCCCGTGGCGGAGGACGACACGGCGCTCGCTCAGGCCTTTGGCGCGTGCGGTCCTCACGTAGGCTTCATCGAGTGCGCCGAGGAGAGCACTTCGATGGAATCGAGCGGTGCCAGCGGCGCCGATTAGGCCCAACGTGCACGCAGGGAGGACGAGATGGTGGACGCGATCGGCGAGGCGGCCCCAGAGGCCGAGCGTGTCGTAGAGCGCGGCGTCATACGCACCACCTGGGGGAAACCACCCAAACCATTCAGTGAAGACGAGAAGCAGGAGCAGGCCGAACCAGAACACCGGGGTGGCGTACAGCAGGAGGGTGATCGTAGACAGCGCTCGGTCGGTGCGCCGGCCGCGGAGCGCTGCCTGGATCGTGCCGAGCGCGATGCCGAGCGCGAAATCGATCGCGAGGGCGGTCGCGCCGAGGAGGAGGGTGTGTGGGAGCGCATCCGCAAGCACCGCCCGGACGGAGCGACCGCGGCCGATTGAGTGGCCGAGATCACCGCGTGCCACGCGCTGCACCCATTTGACGTACTGGGTCGGGAGCGGTCGGTCGAGCCCGAATCGCGCCATGTACTCGTGGCGCTGCGCCGCCGTGAACCGTGGCGACTCGAGCGAGGCGCTGAAGGGGTCACCAGGTGCGAGGCGGATTAAAAAGAAAACTGTTGTGCCGACGACCGCGAGCGTCAGGGCTCCGGCCGCGAGCCGGCCCGCGAGCCACGGCAGCACTACTGTTCCACCAGGTCGCGCGGCAACGCCGCCCGCGGGTCGATCTGCCACGACGGCACGAGCGCCCACCACGCGTCGGGGCGCACCTGGGGGTCCCTCACACGACGGTGTACCCACGCGACTTGGGTGAGCTCATACAGAAACAACGCGGGAGCGTCGTCGTTGATGCGCGCGATGCTCTCTTCCCACCACCGGCGAGCGCGGCCCGGGTCGGGCTCGAGCATCGCCGCCCTGACGAGCTGGGCGTAGTCGGGGCTGTCGTAACGCCACCAGTTGCCGGCTCCGAACCCATCCGGTGTCCACAATTGCCGGACTCCTGATGGGTCCGGATCGACGGCCCAGGCTCCGAACGTCACGTCGAAGTCACCGCGTTGGTCGCGATCGCCACGGGTGGCGGGATCAACCTCGTCGAGGATCACGTCCACGCCCATCTTGCGCCAGGCGTCCTGCACCAGGAGCGCGAAGCCGTGCCGCAGAGCGCTCGTGGAGAGCGAGTTCATTCTCAGCCGGAGGGGGGTACCGCTCCGCTCGCGTAGCCCGTCACCGTCACGGTCGACCCAACCCGCGTCCGCGAGGAGGAGCGCTGCCGCTGCGGTGTCGTGCGGGAGTTGAGGCAGGTCGTCCTTCCAGATCCACTGCAGACGCGTGTGGGGGCCAATGCCTGGACGGCCGAGGTCGCCCAGTACCGCGTGCACGACCTCCTTGCGATCTACCGCCATGACCAGTGCCCGGCGGACTCGCACGTCGCTTAGAATCGGATGTGGGCGGGACGTGTCGGCCGGGGAGCGGAAGTTGAAGGCGAGGAAGCCGTAGGCCGGCGAGTCGAACTCGACCGCGCGCAGCTCGGACGCGTCGAGGAGGCGATCCCGCAGCGGGCCGAACATCATCACCTCGGTCGCATCGGCGTCGCCCGCGACTAGGCTCGCCACGATCGGATCGAATCCGCCCATGGGCCTGAACACCAGCCGAGCGACACGCGGAGCACCCCGGTAATGATCGCGCCAGGTCTCGAGGACAATGCGCTCGCCCGCGTCCCACCGAGCGAACCGATAGGGGCCCGAGCCTACGGGAGCACGCCCAAACGGTGAGTCGGCCCACTCGTTGAAGGGCATGTTCTCCAGGAGGTGCGCCGGGAGGACGCGCATGTGGTAGACGGCGTCGTAGAACTGGGCGCCGTAAGGGCGGGCAAACACGATGGCGACGGTGCGTTCCCCGCGGGCGGTGACCAATGCGATTTGACCGAGGTTCGTCCCAATCCCCGACGCGAGGGCGGGAGCGACGTACGCACGCCACGAGAAGACGACGTCCTCAGCTCGCACGGGTGCGCCATCGTGCCAGTGCGCGTCTGGATGCAGTCGAAACACCAGAGTGACCGAGTCTTCGCGCTCCCACGATTCGGCGAGTCGCGGCACGAAGCCGGTATCACCAACGGTGACGAGCCCAGGCCCGACATCCGCGAGCTTCTCGAAAATGAGGTCGTGCACGTCGCGCTCTTCCGCCATCGTCGAGAGCGCAGGATGCAGCGTGGTCGGCTCGGCAACGGTCACGAAGACCAGCGTGCCACATCGGCCCGCACGGCACGCGCCGCTTGGTTCGCAGGCAGCAGCGACCAGCGCCGCAACAACAAGGAGGAGGAAAGC
>JBDHCY010000389.1:0-3648 GCA_039591795.1 Gemmatimonadota bacterium
GCTCAACTTCGTCTCGACCGCGGACACCTACGGCGGGAACTCCGGGTCTCCCGCGGTGACGAAGGAGCTCGAGCTGGTGGGTCTCAACTTCGACCGCAACGTGCAGGGACTCTCGCGCGACTACATCTACCTGCCGGAGCAGGGCCGCAACGTCATGGTGGACGTGCGGGCAATTCAAGCGGCGTTGCGGCACGCCTATCGCGCGGAGCGGATCCTCGAGGAGTTCGGAGCGGCTCGACCCGCCGGGCGATAGTCGCACACCGCGCGTTTAGTGTTCGCTGAGAACCGGTTCGTCGACGTACTGGAGCGAACGGGACAATGACGGCTTGCACATGATGAGGCCCTCAAAGTGCGCGGCTCGCGTGGGCCTCGCCTGCGCGCTCACGCTCCTCTGCGGGACCTGGGGGTCAGACCTCCGTGCGCAAACGACCGAGCCCGAGTCTCAGCAGTGGCTCTTCACCGGCGCCAAGGTCGCCTACGCCGTGGACAAGTGGCGTTTTTACGGCGATGCGCAGTTCAGGCTCAAAGCGAACTGGCGCCAGCTCGATCAGTACTTCCTGGAGCTGGCTCCCATCTACTCGCGCGGGGATCACGTTCAAAGCGGTGGCCTCCAACTGGCAGTTTGCCGTCCAGCACAAGTATCAACTCGACATCTTGAGCACGGGAGTGGCCAACGACGGTTTTCGGCAGGCATTCTTCGTCAACAAGGTCATCCCGAGCCGCTTTATCATCAGCGGCATCGGTGGATGGTTCTATCGATGGCGTGAGGGATTCAACGGCGTCGAATTCGTGCGGCTTGGTGGCGGTGTCACATACGTCTTCGATCAGCTACATGCCGTGAACATTTCCTATTTCGTCGGCCGCCAGAACCTAGGCGATCGCTGGCTCACCGATGGGTTCACGTTCATCGGGCTTGCCCTCAACGTGCGAACCGACTGGATCTACATTCCCGCCATCAGAATCGTGGAGTTCTAGGAACGACTGTCGCCCGCTGCCGCTTGCTTGAGCCCGCCTTGAACTCCAACCTCCGCACGAATCGTCGCACCGCGGTCCTCGAGGAGCGCTTGAGCGCGCCCCCAGCGGCGGCTACGCTTTCTAGCTCATGATGAACGCGCGTGCCGTCCCCCTCCTCCGGACGAAACTCCATCGTCCGCCGCCGCCACTCGATCTGGTCCCGCGGCCACACCTCCTGGAGCGGCTCGAGAGGGGGCGTCGGCATCCCCTGACCCTCATTTCGACGCCAGCGGGTTACGGGAAGAGCACGTTGCTTGCCACATGGTTCGAGGCGAGCGAAGCGCACGGCGCGTGGCTCTCGCTGGACGGGCACGACAACGACGTGCTCACCTTCGCGGCCTACGTCGTGGCTGCCGTCCAGACCGCCCTTCCCGGCGCTTGCAGACGAGCGGAGGCGCTCGTTGGGGCCGCCGAGGAAGTGCCGACCGAGGCGCTGGCGCGGGAACTCATCAACGAGCTGCACGAGATCGACGAGCCGCTGATTCTCGTGCTGGACGACTACCACGCGATCACGACTCCGGACGTGCACGCGCTCGTCGACCGCATTGTCGATCACCGACCCCGCGGTGTCCACCTGGCACTGGCGACCAGGAGAGACCCCGCGCTCCCGCTGGCCAAGCTCCGGGCCAACGGGTTGATGACCGAGATCCGCATGCGCGACCTGCAGTTCAGCGACGACGAGTCGACCGCGTTCTTCCGGCAGTCGGTCGCCCCGGGTATCGGGGCAGACGTCGCAACCAACGTATCCCACGTCGTGGAAGGCTGGCCGGCAGGGCTCCGGCTCGCGGCGTTGTCACTCCGAGGCGTGGACGACATGGCGCCGCTGGCCGATGGTCTTGCTGGCACGAGTGCGCACGTCATGGACTATCTCGTTTCCGAAGTCGTCGCGCGGCAACCACCGGACGTGCAGCGATATCTCCTGGCCACGGCCGTACTCGATCGGTTCTGCGCGTCGCTCTGTGACGCCGTCGTCGGTCCGCAGCCGGGCGGGAGTTTCGATGGTGAGGGCTTCGTGAGGTGGGTTGCGCGCGAGAACCTCTTCGTCGTTCCGCTGGACGAGCGCGGTGAATGGTTCCGCTACCACCATCTGTTCCGACAGCTGCTGGGCCACCATGCCGAGAAGCGGGAGACGGAGATCGCACTCCCCGACCTGTATGCGCGAGCGAGCGATTGGTGCATCACGAGCGGCCGGCTCGAGGAGGGCGTCCACTACGCCATTCAGGCTGGAGACACGGCGCGCGCCGCCGCGGCGCTGAAAGCGCGGCGTCACGAGCTCATGAACCGCGAGCAGTGGCATCGGCTGAACGATCTGCTCTCGGTGCTACCGCCCGACGTGGTGAACGGCGACCTCGAGCTGGTCGTCCAGCGAGCCTGGTGCGCTGAGAACCGGCACAAGCTCGGGGAGATGGTTGCGGCCTTGGAGCGGGCAGACGAGCTGACCGACCGGCTGCAACCGCGCGAGGTCTCCGACCAACTGCTCGGCGAGATCGACGCGCTGCGTGCTGCTCGGTCCACGTACGCCGCGGACCCCGTCGGTGCGAGCGCCGCAGCGGAGCAAGCGCTCGAGAGAATCCCCAAGTCGGCGCTGAGTGCGCGCGGCTACGCCGCCGTGGTGCTGACGCTGGCACAACAGATGTCGGGCCGCCTCGCGAGCGCGGTGGAGCTGGTATACAGGGAGTTGGAGGACGAGTCACTCCACAGCACTACGCACCACTCGAGACTCCTCATCGGGCTCGGCTTGGCACAGTGGTGTGAAGCCGATCTCGGCGGGCTGCGCGGGACGGCGGAGCGACTACGAACGCTCGGGGCGACACTCGATCTGCCACAAACGGGTGCGTTTGGAGGCTACTTCCTGGGGGTCGTTCACTACCTGCAAAACGACCTGGAATCGGCGGTGCGTGCGTTGGCCTCCGTGGTTCGCGGCGCGTATGCCGTCGATCGGAACACATTCGCGCAGGCCGCCTTTGCGTTGGCAGCTGCGCAGGCCGCGCTCGAACGCTTCGACGAGGCGCGTCGAACGGTCGAGCTCGCCGTCGAACGGGCTTCCGAGTCGCACAGCGCCCTCTTGCTTGCGTACGCGCACGGGTCTCAGGCGGAGCTGGCACTGCGGGAAGGCCGCGTGCTCGACGCGAGCGCGTGGGCCGCCACATACGATCCCGAACCCTTCCTTCCCGGCTTCCGATTCTACGTGCCGCAGATCACGCTCGCCAAAGTGCTCCTCGCGCAGCGGACGGATACGAGCCGGCAACGAGCCATCGAGCTGCTGGCTCGACTCGAGGACTACTACACCGACACCCGCAACACGCGCGTTCTGATCGACGTCCTCACGCTCGAAGCGTTGGAGCTCGAGGAGCGCGGCGAACGCGCGGACGCACTCGTCAAGCTCGAGTGCGCCGTGACGGCTGCCGCACGGGGTCGCATCCTGCGACCGTTCCTCGATCACGGCTCGAAGCTCATGAGGCTGTTGGGTCGGTTGGAGCTACACGGAGAGGCGCTCAGCCACGCTGGACGGATCCAAGCCGTATTCAATGAAGAGGGATTGGGAATCGTGGGCGCCGCCGCTGCCGCGTTGGCCGACGAAGCGCCATCGACCGGGGCACAACCGCTGGCCGATCCCCTGTCCGACCGTGAGCT
>JBDHCY010000390.1:0-3247 GCA_039591795.1 Gemmatimonadota bacterium
GATACTCGTCGTCGGAGGCGGGCCGGCGGGGCTCGAGGCGGCGCGCGCCCTCGGGCAGCGCGGCTACGCGGTGACCCTCGCCGAGGCTCTCACCGAGCTCGGGGGACGCGTAGCGCGCGAGGCCGCGCTACCGACGCTCGCCGAGTGGGGGCGGGTCCGCGACTGGCGCGTCGCGCAGCTGAACAAGCTGCCGAACGTCGAGATCTTCCTCGACAGCCGCCTCGACGCCGCTCAGATCCGCGAGTTCGGTGCCGACCGCGTGGTGCTGGCGACCGGTGCGACCTGGCGCCGCAGCGGCGTCGGGCGCTCGAGGTGGGTGCCGGTGCCCGGCCACGAGGCCGAGCACGTCGTGTCGGCCGATGACATCCTCGACGGGGCGCGGCCCGGCGGACGCGTCGTCGTCTACGACGACGACAACTACTACCTGGGAGCCGTCGTGGCGAGCGCGCTCGCGGCCGGAGGCGCGGAGGTGACGGTGGTGACTCCGCTAGGCCGGGTCGCGGAGTGGTCGTACAACACGGACGAGGAGCTGCTGACCCAGATGCGGCTCAAGCGCGAGGGCATCCGCTGCGAGACGCTGACCATGCTGTCGGCGGTAGGCGAGAAGAGCGTCGAGCTCTCCTGCATCTACACGGGTGACACGCGCGAGCTGATGGCGGATCACGTCGTGATGGTCACGAGCCGCGAGCCCAAGGATGCCCTCTACCACGAGCTCTGCGACGAGATCGACATCGAGCGCGTCGGCGACTGCAGCGCGCCCGGCATCATCGCCTCGGCCGTGCTGGCGGGCCACCGCTACGCGCGCGAGATGGACGCCCCCGCGGCGGAAGTGCCCTTCCGCCGGGACGATCCAGTGATCGTGGACTAGCCGCCGGCAGGAGGTCCGCCATGTCGACTCGACGGGATGTCAACGTCATCGGAGCCGGAGCGATCGGCTGCTCGATCGCCTACCACCTGGGCCGCCGGGGGATCTCGGCGCGTGTCGTCGATCGCGAATCCATCGCCACGCGTGCATCGGGCAAGGCCTGGGCGGTGTTCAGCTATGCGCCGATCTGGGTCGCGTCCGAACGATGCGTCACGACGCCCTCCGATGCGCAGGAAGGCGCGCCCGTCGACGTGTCGAAGACCGTTCCGGGCGTGGGTGTGGCGGACTGGCTCCTGCTCCACTCCGCGTCCTACGATCGGATGCCCGAGTTCGCGATCGAGCTGGAGGAGCGCGGGGGCATCGATATCGAGTACTGCGAGACGCCCAGCACCGATCTGGTAACCGAAGAGGAGCTCGAGGAGGCGGGCGGGGCGCAGGAGCTGCTCCGGCCCATCCGAGCCGCGGGCGGCGTCGAGGCCGACTGGATCGACGGAGACGCGCTGCGCGAGCTCTTCCCTTCATTGAACCCCGTCTACGTGGGCGGTACCAGCTGCCCGGCCGGTCAGGTGGAGCCCTACCGGTTCACCCTTGCCATGGCCCAGGCGGCGGAGAAGCTGGGCGCCGAGTTCGTGCAGGGAGAGGTGGTGGGTTTCGGAACGCGGGGCGACGCGATCACCGGCATCCGGCTCGCGTCGGGGATCGAGCTCGAAGCCGATGCGCTGGTGCTCGCCACCGGGCCGTGGATCGGAGAGCTGAGCGCTCGGCTCGGCTGCCCGATCGGCTGCCGTCCGGTCTTCAGCGAGTGTCTTCGCGCGAAGATGCCGGTCGATCTCCCGCTCCATACGCTGGGGGCCGACGACTTCTGGATCCTCCCCAAGAAGAACGGAGAAGTGATCCTTGCCACCTACGGGGCGAAGGACTTCGTCGATCGTGCCGACTTCGACGCAAGCCTTTCCGAGGAGACGAAGCTGGCGGCCTTGCAGGGAGTCGTGCAGATCCTGCCTGCGCTCGAGGAGGCCACGATCGTCGAGCACCGGGGCGATCTGCTCGCGATGGCCCCCACGCCTCCTTACCAGAAGCCCGTCATGGGCCGACTCCCAGAATGGCGAAACGGCTACGTGGCTGCCCGCTTCGGGGGAGACGGCGTGTGCATGAGCCCCGTAACCGGGGAGCTGATGGCCGAGCTGATCGACACCGGGCGGGCGCCGCTGCGCGCCAGGCGCATGTTCGGGTGCCTCGCCCCGGCGAGCGCCCGCGGCTAGTGGGAAGGGCTGCGAAGTCCGAGACCATGTCGACCCCTTCCGAGTTCCCGAGCCGCGTCGAGGCGGGCAGGACGGTGCTGGAGGAGCCGGCTCCCGCGTTCTCGACGGCACAGGCGGAGGAGATCGCGCAGCGGGCCTTCGACCTCCGCGCCTCGGCGCAGCCGCTGGCGAGCGAGCGGGACCAGAACTTCCGACTTCGCACGGCGGCCGGCAGCGAGTGGGTGCTCAAGATCGCCAACCCCGCCGAGGACCCGGCAGTCCTGGACATGCAGACCCGCGCGCTGCTCCACATCGCACGGGTCGACCCCCGCCTGGCCGTGCCGCGGGTCAGAGCGACTCCCGAAGGCGCCCTGTTCCACGAGGCCGACGCGGGCGACGGGCGACACTTCATCGTGAGGATGCTGAGCTTCCTGCCGGGGCAGCTCCTCGACGACGCCGTGCCGCACCCGGCGCTCGCACGCGACGTCGGGGCGGTGGCCGCGCGTCTGGCCCGCGCGCTGCGCGGCTTCTCCCATCCCTCCTCGCGCCACGCCCTGCTCTGGGACCTCACCCAGGCGCCGGGCCTGCGCGCGCGAACGCACCACATCGAGAGCGCCGGGCGCCGTAGTGTCATCGACGAGGTCCTCGACCACTTCGCCGCGGAGGTGCTTCCGCGACTCCAGCAGCAGCGCGCGCAGGTGATCCACAACGACGTGAGCCGCATGAACAGCCTGGTGGACGGCCGTCGCGTCAGCGGGGTCATCGACTTCGGGGACCTGATCCACGCGCCGCTCGTCTGCGACCTCGCGGTGCCGATTTCCGAGCTGCTCGTCGGTCACCCGGAGCCGATCGCCACGGCGGCCGAGATCACCGCCGGCTATCACTCGGTCACTCCGCTGGAGGACGAAGAGCTCCGTCTGATCTTCGATCTGGCCGCCACCCGCTGCGCCATGGCCGTGGCGGTCGGGCACTGGCGGGTCCGCGATCATCCGGAGAACACCGCCTACATCATGGCCGGCGTCGAAGACACCGCGACTCTGCTCGACCAGATGAGGGAGTGGGGCGCGGAGCGCATGGTCGCGGCGCTTTGCCGCGCCTGCGCCCCGCCAGTGACCGCGACGAGCCGATCGAGGGTGCGGCC
>JBDHCY010000391.1:0-3247 GCA_039591795.1 Gemmatimonadota bacterium
TCCACGTGTCCGCGCCCCTCGAGCGTTCGAGAGATGCCGTCGGCGTAGCCGGCAGCGATCGTTGCCACCCGTGTGGCGCGCTCGGCCCGCCATCGCCAACCGTAGCTGGCGGCCGCCCCGGCCTCCACGTGCGCGATGTGAGCCACCCGCGCGCGGAACGCCGCGACGGCTCGCGGCTCGGGTGCGTGCGCGCCCGCGTGCCCACCGTAGAGGAAGATGCCGGGCCGCACGAGATCGTAGGCGAACGCGCGTCCGCGGAAAGCCGCCGCCGAGTTGGCCGCATGCACGAGCGGGGGACGGCGCGGGAGCGCCGCCAGCGCCTGATCGAATCGTCGCTGCTGCTCTCTCGTGACGTCGGCATCGGTATCCGCACAGGCGAAATGCGTGAGCGCGCCCGCGCAGTCGGCCAACCATTCGGGGCGCACCTGCTCCCCCGCCGTGCGCCAGGACACGCCAGAACGCGCCATGCCCGTGTCAATTTCGAGGTGAAAGGGGCCGCCGCCGGTGGCGATCCATGCTTGGACGCTCGACGCGCTTCCCAAGACGGGCTGGAGCTCGGCGGCGCGTGCTCGATCGAACCACGCGGGGATCGCCGGAGTGAAAACGACGACGGGTCGCCGGCAGCCGGTAGCGCGTAGGTCCTCGCCCTCCGTTGGTGTGGCGACACCGAAGCCCCACGGATCGACCGCCTCGAGAGCACGGGCAACGGGCTCCATGCCGAGGCCGTACGCATCGGCTTTGACCAGCGGCAAGAGCGGAACGCCCGCCGCGGCCGCAACCGTGCGGGCGTTTTTGACCAGCGCAGCGAGGTCGACATCGACCCAAGCGCGGTCGCAGGCGTGCGTTGACAGCGTCACGGACTGGCCGGTATCATACCGGCCCCGGAGGCTAAATGCAAGCTGATTCAGCGCTTGGGCGCGTTCTCGACCTCGTCCGGTTGCTCCGGCGGCGCTCCGAGTGGCCCGGCGCGCAAACGCGAGAGACGCTGCGCCCCTATCTCCTCGAAGAAGCGCTCGAGCTCGAGCAGTCGATCGCCGACTCCGAGCCCGAGGCGATACGCACCGAGGTCGGTGACGTCCTGCTCCACGTCGCCTTCCAGATCGTCATCGCCGAGGAACGGAGCGAGTTCGACGCCGAGGCAGTGGTGGCCGGCCTGGAGCGCAAGATGCGCCGGCGCCATCCCCATGCGTTCGACGACGTCCCACCGCCCACGAGCTGGGAGCGCGCGAAGGCGGAGGAGCAACCGACCGGCAGCGTTCTCGAAGGGCTTCCGCGCACGCTGCCACCCCTCTTGGCGGCGTTCCGTCTTCAGGAGCGCGCGGCGGGTGTGGGCTTCGACTGGCCCGACGCCGACGGACCCATGGCCAAGGTGCGGGAAGAGCTCAACGAGCTTGGCGAAGCACGAAGCGCCGCGGCCCGCGAAGAGATCGCCGAGGAGCTGGGCGACCTCCTCTTCGCGGTCGTCAACCTGGCGCGCAAGCTGGGTGTCGCACCCACCAGCGCGCTCGACTTGGCCAACCGCAAGTTTCGCGATCGCTTCGGGGCGATCGAGCGGATCGCACGGTCGCGGGGGCTCGACCTCTATGCGATGAGCCTGGACGAGCTCGATCGGTTGTGGAACGAGGTGAAGGCTACGGCTTGAGGCGGTGCATCTGGCGGGGAAAGGCGATCGCCTCGCGGATGTGAGGGATGCCGCAGATCCAGGCCACCGTACGCTCGAGACCGAGGCCGAACCCCGAGTGAACGAAGGTGCCGTAGCGCCTGAGGTCGAGGTACCAGTCGTAGGCGGCCTCGGGGAGCTGCTCCTCACGGATGCGCGCGAGGAGCCGGTCGTGGTCGTCTTCGCGCTGACTCCCGCCGATGATCTCGCCGTAGCCTTCTGGCGCCAGGCAGTCGTTGTTGAGCACGGTGCGTGGGTCGTCCGGGTTCTCCTTCATGTAGAACGCCTTGACCTGCCGCGGGTAGTTGTAGACGAAGACTGGTTTCTCGAACTGGCGCGCCAGGAGGGTTTCGTCGTCGCCTCCCAGGTCTCGCCCCCACGCGATCGCCGCCCCGAGGCCAGCGAGGCGCTCCACCGCCTCGGTGTAGCTCAGGCGTGGGAACGGCGGGGTGACGCGCTCGAGCGGGGCGGGATCGCGCTCGAGGACCTCGAGATCGGCACGTCGCCGCTCAAGGGCTCTGCCGACCAAGTAGGAGACAAAATCCTCCTGAAGACGCATGTTGTCTTCGGAGTCGTACCAAGCAACCTCAGGCTCGACCATCCAGAATTCAGCGAGATGGCGCCGGGTCTTCGACTTCTCGGCACGAAACGTCGGGCCGAAGCAGTAGACTTTGCCGAGCGCCGCGGCGGCCGCCTCGACATAGAGCTGGCCCGTTTGGGCGAGATAGGCCTTGCCGAGATCGAAATAGTCGGTCTCGAAGAGGTTGCCTGCGGCCTCGCCGATTGCCCCCGTCAGGATGGGTGTGTCCACGAGCACGAAGCCGCGGTCGTAGAAGAAGTCACGGATGGCCTGGACGACCTCGTGGCGGATCCGAGCGATGGCAGCCTGGCGACGGCTGCGGAGCCAGAGATGCCGATGCGCAAACAGGAAGGTGGTGCCGTGTTCTTTGGGCGTGACCGGGTAGTCGGGGCTCGGGCCCAGGATCGTCAGATCGGTGAGTCCGAGCTCGACGCCGCCTGGCGCCCGGCGGTCCTCTCGGACGGTTCCGGTCACGCGAACGGAGCACTCCTGCGTGAGCGCACCCAGCCGACCCCACACGTCGTCGCCCACCTCGGCCTTCGGGAGGACACACTGCAGCTCGCCGGTGCCGTCGCGCAGCACGACGAACGCGATCTTCCCGCTCGATCGCGTCGTCGCCACCCAGCCATGCACTGCCGCCGTCTCACCGATGAGCTGCGGCAGCTCCGCAATGCGCGTCGGAGCCAGCATCGGCGGGGCATTGTAGTGGCGGCTCTGATGGGTGTCAACGCGATGGGGTGCGCGCCGGGTGGTCCCAAGCTCGGTGTTCAGGCCGAGCCGTGGCACGCCTATCTCGCCATCGCATCGCGCAGTCCCAGCGCCAGCGAGACGCTTCCACCAGAGCCACAGCTGGCTTGGCGCACTCAGGTCGGGAGGGCCATTCCCGGCGGCATCGCGGTCACCGAGTCGCTCATCCTCGCCGGCACGAGCGACAAGCGTTTCGCGGTCCTCGAGCGAGAGACAGGCAAGGTGCTGTGGCGCAAGGGGCTTGGGGGAAGCGTCATCTC
>JBDHCY010000392.1:0-3227 GCA_039591795.1 Gemmatimonadota bacterium
ACGGCTCGATTTCCTGGAGCGCGTATTGGCACAGAAGAGGGCCATCGCAGAACTCGAGCCACCTTGATCCTGCAACAGCGCCCTTCACGGCCTCGTGATCGCGCTTCCTGAGTCGCGAGCGTTGATGGTGATGACGACGGTGACCTCTCCACTCCCGAGGTCTATCGGACACAGCGCCACGGTCAATTGATCGAGAGTGGGGCTCGTCGAACCGCTCTGAGTCGTCCCACCTGAAATCGCCATCGCGGGTGTGTCACATTCGATCGAGACGGAATCGGGACCCGCAGCGTCTCCACATGACAGAGCGGCCAGAGCACAGGGCCACGCGATCGTGTGAGGGAATAGACGCTGCATCGTTCCTGCTGCGCGGAGGGAAAGTCTCACAACATCAAGTCTTGACCCCAATATTGCGTGCCCCTTTCCGTGAGTCGATCGCGCATGGATCGATGACTCGGCAGCGGCGAACGGCAGCAGCAATCCCCAACTGTGCCAGGAGGATTTCTTGAATGCTCTGACCTCTTGGAGAGCGGAGATGTCGTGAAGGGCACTACCCGGGAAGGGCGCGTGGCGTCTGGCCGTCATCGAGACGGTCTCGAGTGGACTCGGCTGCGATCTCCGCGAGACGATCGCTGAGCTCCTCCAGATCGGTGCGCTTCTTGCGCGATATGTATCGGAAGATCTTGCGCGAGAGCGCATACATCCCGCTGGCCCACCCGACGGAGAGTAGACTCCCTAGGCCGAGACCGAGAGCGCCGGTGCTCTCCCCGAAGGCGAAAAGCACGGCGAGCCCGCCGACACCAAGCCCCCAGACCGTGGGGAAGGTCGTCCACGCCAGCTCGGCGAGCCGTTCCTGGATGTGGATGCGCGTCTGCCCGCCCCGCGACGTGACGCGTACCTGCACCGCCCGGGCCTTTCCAAGAGCGGGGTTCGCCGTCTTCCACGTGAGCGACCGACCGAGCGTGTCGACCTTTCCCTCCGTCGAGAGCGTGGCCTGTACTTCGTCGACGATTTCATCGTACACGGACTCCGTCACTTCGCCGCCCACGACGCGCTCCCACGCGAGCACCGTCGGGCTGCCGAGCCAAAAGACACCCGCACCGGACTCGGCGGGGGGCTGGGCCGGTTCGCGGACCTCCAGCTTGCGCGCTGCTCGCTCAACGCGCTCCGGCGAGATCCCGACGTCGGCGGCGATCTGCTGCACGGTTCTGAGCGACATCCCCTCTTCGGTGGGGTGCGCCAACTGCTCGTCGGCCGCCTGCCGCACGATCTCCTCTACTTCGCTGTCACTGTAACGCCGTGCCGTGCCCTCCCCGGGGCGGAGGGCGAGTAGGAACGCGTCTACGCTTTCGTAGCGATCGCGCGTGCGGATGGTGAGTGCGCGCACCAGCGCCCGTTCGATTGATCCACCGAGTTCCCTGATGCGCGCACGGTGCCGTTCTGGCACATCGGTGAACTTGCCAAGCTTGAGGGATTCATCCGACTGCCACATGCCGGGGGGCTCGCCGACGAGCATCTCGTAGAGCACACAGCCCAAGCTGTACACGTCGGTTCGGGCGTCGAGATCACGATCGCCCGCGGCCTGTTCGGGGCTCATGTATCCGGGCGTGCCAATGGCCAAGCCAGTCTGAGTGATGTTCGCACCACCGGCCGTGCTCACGGCCCGCGCGATACCGAAGTCGGCCACCATGGGATGGCCTTCGGAGAACAAGATGTTCTCCGGCTTGATGTCGCGGTGCAGGATGCCTTGCCGGTGGGCGTAACTCAACGCGTCTCCCACGTCCTCCACGATGCTGAGGGCCGCCGCCGTGTCGAGGAGGGTCTCCCGACGGAGTCGTGTTCGGAGCGATTCGCCATCGATGAACGGCATGACGTAGTACAGGAATCCGGCGGCCTGTCCCGAATCATGGAGCGGGATGACATGGGGGTGCGTCAGGCGAGCGGCGATCTCGATCTCCTTGAGGAAGCGTTCCGCGCCCAACGACGCGGCGAGTTCCGGCTTGAGCACCTTGATGGCGACGGAGCGGTTGTGCCGCACATCTCGGGCGAGATGCACGGTCGCCATGCCACCTGCACCGATCTCTCGCTCCACGACGTAGCGGTCACGGATAGCATCGGCGAAGGCTATGGGGAGGTCGGGCACGTCAGGAAACATAGGTGCGGAGGTGCTCGACCGTCACCTCCCTTCGGGACCAACCTCTGTCACGCCCGCCTGATCGAGGTCTCCCAGGGCAAGAACTTCCCACCTTACTCTGGACTCACTTCGAACGAGATGCGATATATCAGGCCGACTCCGGTTCTCGAAAGGCTCTACATCGTGACGCTTCGCACTCGGCACAAGTGCCCGTGAGACGCCGTCACACACCGGCCCAGCTGGCGTGCGTCATGGGTGACATCGATCTCGTGCATGCATTGGGACTGGCCGGGATTCCCTGCGTCGTGGCCGCTTCGCCCGGCGATCCGGCACGGTATTCCCGCTTCACGCTTGCCGCCCTCGACTACGCAGATCCTTGGGAGGACGAGTCTCGTTTGCTGGACATCCTCATGGCGTTCGGTGAGAGTCGGCCCGAACGACCCGTGCTCTACTACGAGACCGACGGCGAGATGCTTCTCGTGTCACGCCATCAATCACGACTCGCCGAGCGGTTTCGGTTTCTCGTGCCGGGGATGGAGTCGGCGCTCGATCTCGTCGACAAGGCTCGGTTCGCGACGCTCGCCCGGCGACTCGAGCTCCCCGTCCCCCGAACGCAGCATCTCCAGCCTGGCCAGGCACCGCACTTCGGCGATCTGGACGTGTCCTACCCCTGCATTCTGAAGCCGCTGACCCGCCGACGTCGGTGGGGTCCCCTCGGCGCGCCCGCAAAAGTGGTAGTGATCTCCAGCGCCGAAGAGTTGCAGCGAGCCTGGCCTCGTCTTCGGCAGGCCGACACTGCATTCCTCGTCCAGGATCTCATCCCGGGCCCGGAGTCCGGCATCGAGAGCTATCACACGTATGTGAATGTGTCGGGCGAGATCCTCGGGGAGTTCACCGGGCGGAAGATCCGCACCTGGCCGATTGTCCACGGACACAGCACCGCGCTCCAGACCTCCCACGCTCCGGACGTCATGGCCCTTGGTCGCACGTGCGTGAGGCGACTAGGCCTGGTGGGCCCCGCCAAGCTTGATTTCAAGCGAGATGCCGTCGGCGACCTGCATCTGCTCGAGGTCAATCCCCGGTACAACCTGTGGCA
>JBDHCY010000393.1:0-3215 GCA_039591795.1 Gemmatimonadota bacterium
CAGCGGGCCGTCGCTGGCACCGGGTGCAACGGTCAACCTGTCGATCGACACACGCCAGCTGCACTTTTTCAGAGCTGACGGCTCATCGCTGCTGCCCGGCAGTCACACGGCCGCAGGATCCGAACACGCGTGAGACTTCCTCGAGAAGCTCCATTGCGACGAGGAACATGGGAATGACGATGACCCAACATCCTGAGTTGTTCAGGCGCCACTCGGCGAACCCGATCATCACCGCTGCCGACCTACCGTACTCCGGCAACAGCGTATTCAACCCGGGAGCGACGATCCACCACGGTGAAACAGTCCTCTTGATGCGGGTCGAAGACGGGCGCGGACTGTCTCACCTCACGCTGGCACGCAGCCCGGACGGGGTCGCCGCCTGGCGGATCGACGTCGAGCCCACGTTCGCCGGCGAGCCGGACACGCACCCCGAGGAGATTTGGGGAGTCGAAGATCCGCGGGTGACGTACATAGAAGAGCGGCAGCATTGGATCGTGGCGTACACGGCCTACTCGCAAAGCGGTCCTCTCGTATCGCTCGCCACGACCCACGATTTCAAGACGTTCGAGCGACTCGGCGCGGCGATGCTGCCCGAGAACAAGGATGCTGCCCTGTTCCCAGTGAGGTTCGATGGGCGCTGGGCGCTGATTCATAGGCCCGTGCCCGGAGGCGGAGCGTGGGGCGCGGACATGTGGATTTCGTTCTCGCCAGACCTGCGGAACTGGGGCGACCATGAGCTTCTTCTAAGAGCCCGCGAGGGGGCCTGGTGGGACGCGCGAAAAATCGGTCTCTCACCGCCCCCGCTCGAGACGGAACGAGGATGGCTCGTCATGTATCACGGTGTCCGAACCACAGCGTCGGGATCCATCTATCGGTTGGGACTCGCGCTTCTCGATCGCGAGGATCCACGTCGGGTGCTGAAGCGCTCGAGCGAGTGGATCCTTGCTCCCCGGGAGCCGTATGAACGCGTCGGCGACGTGGCGAACGTCGTCTTTCCGTGCGGGTGGACGCGGGTGGATGACGAGATACGCCTCTACTATGGTGCCGCCGACACGAGCATCGCGCTGGCGACGGCTCGCCTCTCGGAGCTGCTCGCCTGGCTCGACGAGCAGGACTCCGATACGAATCGGTAGTGCCGCCTCACAGCTCGCCGCGCTTTGTCGCCTCCACTGCGTAGTCGCATGCCCGGGCCGTCAGGGCCATGTAGGTGAGTGACGGATTCTGGCACGCCGCCGAGGTCATACACGCACCGTCGGTGACGAACACGTTCGGCACGTCGTGCAGTTGGTTCCACGCGTTGAGCACCGACGTTCGTGGATCTCGTCCCATCCGTGCGGTGCCCATCTCGTGAATGCCCTCGCCGGGTCGGTAGACGCTTTCATAAGGCCGGACGTCGGTGCAGCCCGCCGCCTCGAGCATCTCCGCGCCCGCAGCCATCATGTCCCGACGCATCGCGCGCTCGTTCTCGCCAATCGAGCACTGGATGCGAAGCACGGGGAGCCCCCAGGCATCGGTGACCTCGGGGTCCAGCGTGACGTAGTTCTCGTGGCGGGGGAGCATCTCGCCAAATCCCGAAAGGCCCATACGCCATCGCCCCGGCGTTCGGAGTCGGGCCTTGAGCTCTTCACCGAGACCGGGCTGGCCGATGCCGCGTTGCCATCCCTCGCGGCTCGCCCCGCCCTGATATCCGTATCCGCGTAGAAAATCCCGCTGGCGCGATTGCGCGTCCACGTTCCGGAAGCGCATGAGGTAGATGCCGTTCGGGCGGCGGCCGACGTAGTACCGGTCGTCGAGTCCGGGCACGATCCCCGCGGCACCCACCTTGAAGTGGTGGTCCATGACGTAATGGCCCAGCGCTCCGCTCGAATTCCCCAACCCGTCTGGGAATCGGGACGAGGTCGTCATGAGGAGAATCTGGGTGGACGCCAGTGCCGACGCGCACAGAAAGACGATCTTGCCCCGAAACTCCAGCTCTTCGCGGGACTCGGCGTCGATGACCCGAACGCCGGTGACGGTATTCTGGCTCTCGTCGTACATCAGGCTGTGGACGATGCTGTGCGTACGGACCGTGAGCCGGCCGGTGTCGAGCGCCGCGGGGAGCGTGCTGCTTTGGGTGCAGAAGTAGGCGCCCGGCGTGCAGCCGCGGTCGCACGGGCCGCAGTAGTGGCACGCGCCACGCCCGTTGTGCGGTTGGGTGAGAATGGCCGTGCGACCGATCGTCAGGCGCCGGTCGGGGAACGCCGCCTCGATCCCCTCCTTCACCTTCAACTCGCCGGCACTGAACTGCATGGGTGGTAGGAATTGGCTGTCAGGGAGCTGGGGCATGCCCTCGGCCCGGCCGCTCAGACCGATGAAGCGTTCCACGTGGTCGTACCACGGCTCGATGTCGGCGTAGCGAATCGGCCAATCGATCTCGATTCCCTCGCGCGCATTCGCCTCGAAGTCCAGATCGCTCCAGCGGTACGACTGGCGTCCCCACATGATCGAGCGGCCTCCGAGGTGGTGGCCTCGGATCCACAAAAACGGTTTGTCTTCGTCGAAGGTGTACGGGTTTTCGCGATCGTTGACGAAGAAGTGTGCGTTGTATTCGTTCACCGGGCCGGCCTGCGACTGAAGAAACTGGTCCTCCTCGAGCCGCCGGCGGTCTTCCTTGCCCCGATACTCCATCTCCCAGGGCGCCTTGTGCTCGGTGATGTAGTCCACGCCATGGATCACGGGCCGTCCGCGCTCCAGGAGCAGGACCTCCATCCCTTTTTCGGTCAGCTCCTTCGCGGCCCACCCCCCCGTGATACCGGAGCCCACGACGACGGCGTCGTAGATCTTCTCACGTCCGGCCTGCGCAGCCTGCAGCGTCACGCCCATGTCGGCCCGACCTCCTCGAGTGGCAGATCGCCATCGTAGCGACCGGGCGCGGCGAGCCACTGCAGCTCCTGCGTCGCGCCGACTTCGGATGTGTAATAACCCACCAGCGTCCACTCCTTGAGCACGGCAAAGAAGGGAAGGGGACTGGCCCGTTCTGCCCGTGCCTGCGCCGCCTGCTGATCGAGGTTCGTGAGGACAGCGGCCTGCTGCTCTGCGGACGCGTCGCGGAAGGCGACGCCGTGAGCCGCATTGGCCTCCTCGTCGACGGTCTCCAGGCCGCGCAAGAACCGATCGCGTTCGTCGGCGTCCACCCATCGGTCGAGCAGCGTGTCGATGAACGCCGCGACGCCCGC
>JBDHCY010000394.1:0-3162 GCA_039591795.1 Gemmatimonadota bacterium
AGATGGCGCGACGCCACTCCGATCGCGTCGCGCTCGCCGGCAGCGTCGCCGAGATCCGGCGGGCGGTCGGCCGGGGAAAGCTGGCGAGCGTGATGGGCCTCGAGGGCGGGCACATCATCGAGGAGAGCCTGGCCGCGCTGCGCATGTTCTACGCGCTGGGCGTGCGCTACATGACGCTCACCCATTCCTTCCACACGAGCTGGGCGGACTCGTCGGGCACGACCGAGGTGCCCGAGCCGGTGCACGACGGACTGACGGAGTTCGGCGAGGAGGTCGTGCGCGAGATGAACCGGCTCGGCATGATGGTCGACGTCTCCCACGTTTCGGACGCCACCTTCTGGGACGTGATCCAGGTGGCCCGCGCCCCGGTGATCGCTTCGCACTCGTCGTGCCGCGCAGTCGCCGACCACCCGCGCAACATGAACGACGTGATGCTGCGCGCGCTGGCCGAGAACGGCGGGGTCGTGATGATCAACTTCTACCCGGCGTACATCGACATGGAGGCGAACCAGAAGGCCCGCGAGCACGCGAAGGCCCTGCACGAGGAGCTGACCGGCCTGCGCGAACGCTACGCGGAGGACTTCCTCGGCCGGATGCGGGCCTCGCGCGCGTTCAATCGGGAGCACCCGTGGCCGCGCACGTCGCTCGGCGTGTTGCTGGACCACTTCGATCACGCCATCCGGGTGGCGGGGGCGGACCACGTGGGTATCGGCGCCGATTGGGACGGGGTGCCCAGCATGCCGGAGGAGATGGACGACGTCTCGCAGCTCCCCGCGCTGACCGAGGGGCTGCTCGCGCGCGGCCACCCGCCCGAGACGGTCGTGAAGGTGCTGGGCGAGAACCTGCTGCGCGTGATGGAGGAGGACGAGCGGGTCGCCCGCGAGCTGCAGCGCGAGTAGCCCGGGGCGCCGGGTCGGGTTCGCAGCCGGCCGGGTGATAGAATCGGGTCCCCATGCAAGTCCCGCTGCTGGTTGACGATTTCCTGCGCCGTCCGGCCGAGCTGTGGCCCGACAAGCTCGCGATCGTCGACGGCGCCAGGCGCTTCCGCTACGCCGAGTACCGAGAGCGCGTGAACCGGCTCTCGCACTCGCTGCTCTCGCTCGGCATCGGCCGCGGCGATCGCGTCTGCATCCTGTCGCCCAACTCGCACTTCTTCCTGGAGAGCTTCTACGCGACCAGCCAGATCGGCGCGATCCTGGTGCCGCTGAACTATCGCCTGATCGCGGCCGATCACGAGTACATCCTGAACCACGCGGGTGTCGCGGCCGTGCTGGTCGACGCCGAGTTCACCGGCGTGCTCGACGAGATCCGGCCACGGCTGCCGACGGTTCGCCACTGGATCGTCGCGCAGGACGGAGGCACCGCCCCCGAGGGCTGGAGCGATTGGGAGGAGCTGATCGCGAGCGAGCCGTCCGACCCGCCGCCGGCCGTCGAACGCGACGAGAACGACCTGGTCTCGATCAACTACACGTCCGGGACCACGGCTCGGCCCAAGGGCGTGATGCTCACCCATCGCAACTGCTACATCAACGCGTACAGCCTGATCGCGCACCTGCGGATCGCGCACGACGACGTCGAGCTCTGGACCCTGCCCATGTTTCACTGCAACGGCTGGGGCGGAGTCTACGCGCTCACGGGCATGGGGGGCACGCACGTCGTGCTGCGCACGGTCGACGCCGCCGAGATCTTTCGCCTGATCGCGGCCGAGGGAGTGACCTTCGCGTGCATGGCCCCGGCCGTGCTGCGGACGGTTCTCGACTACCCGGATCGGGACGCGCACGAAATCCGCACGCGCCCTCGCTTCACCGTCGCGGGCGCGCCTCCGCCGGCGGCCTTCATCGAGCGGCTCGAGAAGGAGCTCGGCTGGGAGTTCATCCAGATCTACGGCCTGACGGAGACCGCGCCGCTGCTCACGGTCTCGGCGCCGGACCACGCCACGCGCGAGGACGACTGGGCGCGCCGCGCCCGCGCCGGGGTGCCCGGCCTCGGCGTCGAGCTTCGGCTGCTCGACGAGGACGGCAAGCCGGTTCCGAAGGACGACCAGGCGATCGGAGAGGTGTGCGCCCGCTCGAACGTCGTGTTCGCGGGCTACTGGCAGCAGCCCGACGAGACCGCCAGCGCGATCCGCGACGGCTGGTTCCACACCGGGGACCTCGCCGTATGGGACGCGCGCGGCAGCATCCACATCGTCGACCGCAAGAAGGACGTGATCATCTCGGGCGGCGAGAACATCAGCTCGCCCGAAATCGAGGACGCTCTCTACCAGCATCCCGCGGTGCTCGAGTGCGCGGTGATCGGCGTGCCGCACGAGAAGTGGGGCGAGACGCCGATCGCGCTGGTCGTTCCGCGCGAAGGTCACGCGCCGGAGGCGCAGGAGCTGATCGACTTCTGCCGCGACCACCTGGCCCACTTCAAGTGCCCGACCGCCGTCGAGTTCGTCGACGCGCTGCCCCGCACGGCAACCGGCAAGCTGCAAAAGTTCCGCCTCCGCGAACGGGGACGTTGTTGACTTGACTTCGGAAGGGGAGGTCGTCCGACCTCCTCTTCCGAAGTCAAGTCAACAACGTCCCCGTTCGCGTCTCCGGTCGGAGGAGGGCGGAGCCTCGGATGCCGTCGTGTTTTAGCTGTTGGAGGGCTTCGTTGGCTTGTTCGAGGGGGAACTCGGTCGTGTGGGGGCGGATCGGGATCTCCGCCGCCACGGCCAGCAGCTCCTCGCCGTCGGCGCGCGTGTTCGCGGTGACGCTCGTGAGGGTGCGCTCCTCGAATAGATGCGTCGCGTAGGCGAGCGGGGGGATGTCGCTCATGTAGATCCCCGCGCACGCCAGGGTTCCCCCGGGCCGCAGGGACCGCAACGCCGGCGGCACCAGCTCGCCGGCGGGCGCGAACAGGATCGCCGCGTCGAGCCGCTCGGGCGGCGCCTCGTCCGCCGCGCCGGCCCAGACCGCGCCGAGCTCGCGAGCCAGGGTACGCGCCCGCTCGTCTCGCGTGCACACGAAGACCTCGCAGCGGCGGTGGCGGGCCACCTGCAGACAGATGTGCGCGGAGGAGCCGAAGCCGTACAGACCGAGGCGCCCACCCGGCTCGATCCGGGAGCGGCGCAGCGCGCGGTAGCCGATGATCCCGGCGCAGAGGAGCGGCGCCGCCTCGGCGTCGCTGAATACC
>JBDHCY010000395.1:0-3154 GCA_039591795.1 Gemmatimonadota bacterium
CGCTCGTGCCCACCGGACTCGCGGGGGTGGACGCGGTTGCGGGAGGAGCCTTCGGCCCGACTCGTCGCGTCGCGCGCCGCGCGCGCGGGATCTCGGCCGTGGGGGAGGACCCCCCGGCCACGGATCCGTGTCAGCGTGTGGTAGCCATGGCACGGGGCCCGCGTGGCCTCGCGGTCTTCACCGACGGCCTCCCCGAATACGAGGCACAGGGCAACGGAACGATCGCGCTTACGCTGCTCCGGGCGGTGGGGGCCCTCTCGCGTGGCGAGCTGCTCGCCCGGCCCGGGCACGCGGCGTGGGCGACCCCCGTTCCGGCCGCCCAAGAGCCCGGGGACCACGAATGGCACCTCGGGTTCCTCGCCGTAGGCGAGGAGGCCCTCGCGCAGTGGACGCCGGTGGCCGACGCGGCAGACGAGTTCGACCTGCCTCTCGCCGCGCGCACGATCCGCAACGCCCTCGCGCTCTCCGATAGCGCTGGTGGCGTCGAGCTGGAGGGAGAAGGGCTCGTCGCGACGGCGCTGCACAGGGCACCCGGAGAACGCGCCGGTGTCGTGCTTCGCTGCGTGAACACCCTCGACCGGGCGACGCGAGGCGTCTGGCATTTCGCAAAGCCGATCGCCGCAGCGTACCGCGAGCGACTCGACGGCTCGCGGAGCTACCCACTCGCGCTCACCGGCGGCGATGCCGTCGAAATCTCGGCGGAGCCTAGGGAAATCGTGACTGTGAGGGTGACCTAGGCGAGCCGGGTCCGCAGCACAGTCCCCTGGTCTCACTCTTGCTCGATCTGTCACCGACGCGCGTTCGAACACGGGTCCGGTGGAGACGCGGCTCTCGCCGGGAAGCCCGGTTCGTTGTAGCTTGGGTGCAACATGGCCGATTCCCGAAATCCAGCAGCGGCTGTGCCAGACGAGGGGCCACTCCCTCTTCTCCCCCCACGTGCCATCCCCTACGAGCGCGCCATCCGCTGGGCGCCAGGACAGTTCGGGTCGAAGGGTCCGGCATCCGGGCCCGTGCCCGGCGGCCCGATCCTGATCACGCGCGACGCCCTGCGAGCCATCGACGCGCACGTGACCGCGAGCCCGGGCGAAGGGCGGCTCGGCTATCTCGTAGGTGAGCGGTTCCGCTGCACCGAATCCAAAGAGCCCTATGTCGTCGTGAGCTCGGTGATTCCAGTGACGCGGCCGCTCGTGGCCGACAAGTCTCCCCAGCTCGTGGGCGACACGGTCGAGCAGGTGCGTGCCGAAGTGGCGCACACGGGGCGCTATCTCATCGGGTGGTATCACAGTCATCCCTACGGTCAGCCCACGCTCACCAGGGCCGATCTCGAGACCCACGCCCGGCACTTCGCCGACGAAGCTGCGGTGGCGGTGGTGGTCACCGTGGGTCGGGGGGCGCCACAAGGAGCGGTGGTCCGTCCGGGCGGCGAGCGATGGAGGCACGCGCCCGCGGTCCCGTTCTACGAACTGGTCGAGTCGGAGTCGCTGCTCTTCGGTGGGGATGGGAAGCCCAGCGTCCAGCGGTGGAGCAACTACATCACTGAGGAGAAGGTTCGAGAGGAGCGTCCCTCTCGGATCTCGAACGCGCTCGGTTGGACGCCCGGTGTTCCGGGCAAGGCGACGGAGGTCATCCCACCGGGGTCGTTCGCCGAGCCGCCTGGCCGGTCACGGCGACGCGTCGTCGGGCGCTGGTTCCGGCCGGCTCTCCTCGCCGCGGTGGGCGCCGTCAGTATTTTCGCCTTGATCATGGCGATCCAGTTCGCGGAGCAGGGGCGTCAGGCGGAGCTCCGCTCGCGGACGTCTGCTGCGCGCCCGATGCGCTCGCCGGCGGCCGCTGCGCTGGCCGTCTCGGCCGATTCGCTCGCGCGCGCGGTGCGCGGGTATCGCGATCTGGCGACCTTGTTCGACGGCGGTCGAGCGGGCTGCCAGCAGCTTGGGCTCGGGCTCGTCAGTGTGGAGGACGGATGGATCACGTATACCATACGGTGGCAGGGCTTGGCCGCGACGTCGACGGGGGCGGCGGCCAGCCGGCAGGAGATCCTCGAATCGGAGGTGCAGTGGGTGGAGCAGCACTTCGGAGGGTCGCGGTGCGCGCGACCGTAGCGCGCGCACTCCTGCTTCTCCTCTTCGCCGTCGCCGCCCCGGCGACCTCCGGCTCCCTGGCAGCGCAGGGTGGCGGCAACGACCCGCTCCTCAAGACTGACCTGATCCGGCTCCTCAGTGGGCAGGCGCTCACGAAGGCCGACATCGCGGCGCTGGTGCGCCGGAACTGTCTCGCGTTCCGGCCCACCGAACGCGACCGCGCCGACTTCCGGCGGTTGGGCGCCGACGCGCTGGTGATGCAGGCGATCGACGGGTGCGTCCAGCAGGGAATGGTGCTGCAAGCGGTCCCGTCACTCGCACGGCTCTTTACGGCAGCCGGCGGGGAGGTGCGGCTCACGGTGCGCGTGCTCCGCGGCAACCAGCTCGTGCCGAATGTGGACCTGGTCTTGCGCGGCACTGGTCAGCTCACGGGTGGGGGGCGCGACCTCGTGTCTCGGACCGACACGCGAGGGATTGCGACATTCATGGTGCCTGCGGGGACACAGGCGGGTACCTATCGGCTCACGATTGGGGCTGCCGGGGGGGAGCGGGTTTCGGCCCGGTCGTCCGTGACGATCCAAGTGACGCCGGCGCCGGCAGCGACCGCCGCGGTGACGCCGCGGCGCGTGGAATTGGAGCGTGGGAGCACCGAGCGGGTCCCGGTGACCATCGCCGTGCGCGACCGGTACGGAAACCCCGTGGCCGGGATCACGATGCAGGTGGTGGGCGTGACGCCGGGGCTGGGGATTACTCCGTTCGATGTGACCAGCAACGAAGCGGGCCAAGCCAGCGCGTTGATCCAGGGCTCGCGCGTGCTGCGGGATGGGACGGTGGCCGTGCGCCTCGGGCAGGCGGTGCTCGCGCAGTTCGATGTCGTGCTCACGGGCGTGACGGCTTCGGCGGGGCAATCGGGATTCGCGAGCGGATCGCTGGCGCGAGCAATGGCCGGCGGCCAGGTGGACGACGTCGTGTACCGCGTGCGCTCGTCGGACGGAACGCCCATTCCGGGGCACTCGGTGCGCTTCCACGCGGAGAACGCGACAGTCGAGCCCGATTCGGCGGTGACCGATGCCGAT
>JBDHCY010000396.1:0-3150 GCA_039591795.1 Gemmatimonadota bacterium
GGAGCAGATCGATCCACGGGACCTCCGCGACGTAATAGCCGAGGTCGTGCCCGAGGTGAGGATCGGTGATGCCGAACTCGACGCCGGTGGCAGCGAGCAGGCCCGCGAGCCACCATTGCCCGGTGTCCGCGGTGATCACGACGCCGAGCGCGATGCCGGCGGCCACGAGCCCCCCGGTGAGGAGGTCGCGCGGCACGGCCTCGGCGATTTCGAGATTGCCCAGCCGTCGTGGGAACTGCACCGAGCTGACGGCTCGCATGAAGACGAGGAGGTGAGCGACGAACCATCCGGCGGCCAGCGCTGCCCATCCCGCACGCGACCACAGGGCGATTCGGCGCAGTTGGAGATCGGCGGCGGCGGCGTCGGTGCTGAGGGCCCAGAGGCGTTCGGCGGTCTCGAGAGCGGCGAACCTCCCCGCGATGAGTAACGCGGCGGCGACTCCCACGAGGGTGAGCGTGAGCCGCCGGCGTCTCGTCACCCCACCCCCTGCTCCGTTAGCCAGTCTTCCACCTCGGCACGAGCGGCCCGTAGGGCGGCTTCGTCGCGCGCCTCGAAGCGAAGGACCAGCACGGGCTGGGTATTGGAGGCACGGAGGAGGCCCCACCCGTGCTCAAAGCTGATGCGAACGCCGTCGAGGGTGTTGACGGGGTAGCGCGCCGCGAAGTGCTCGCTCGCGGCCTCGACGACGGCGAACTTCCGCTCGTCTGGACACGCCACCCGAAGCTCTGGTGTCGTGACCGTCTTGGGGAGGTCGGTCAGGTGCCTGGAGAGCGGGCCACCTTCACGGGCGAGGAACGCGGCGACCCGGGCTGCGGCGAAGAGGGCGTCGTCGTAGCCGAAGTAGTCGCCTCCGAAGAACATGTGTCCGCTCATCTCGCCGGCGAGGGGCGCCCCCGTCTCGCGCATCTTCTCCTTGATGAGAGAGTGGCCCGTCTTCCACATCAGCGGCTCGAGGCCGGCGCGCTGCAACTCTTGGGGGAGCACCTCCGAACACTTGACGTCGAAGATGACCGTGTGGCCTGGCCCAAGCCGGTGTACGAGGTCCCGTCCGAGGAGGATCAGGATCTGATCGCCGTCGACGATGCGGCCCGCCTCATCCACCAGGCCGATTCGGTCGCCGTCTCCGTCGAATGCGATGCCGACTTCGGCGCCAACCTTGCGCACCGTCTCTTGGAGCTCCACGAGGTTCTCGGGCACGGAAGGATCTGGATGGTGGTTCGGGAACGTCCCGTCCGACTCGCAAAACAGGGGGACCACCTCGAGGCCGAGCGCTTCCAGGATCTGCACGGCAGCGAGGCTTGCGACGCCGTTTCCGCAGTCGACGACGACGCGGAACTGCCGCGCCAGCGGGCGGTGCCTGGACACCACTGCATCGACGTAGCGGGTCAACACGCTGTGGTCGCGACCGATCGCCCCTGTACTTGGCCGAAACTCGTCTTGCTCGATACGTCGACGGAGCTCCTGTATGTCGTCACCGAAGACTGCGCGCCCGTCCAGCACCATCTTGAAGCCGTTGTATTCAGGCGGGTTGTGGGAGCCGGTGACCTGCACGCCGCCGTCGACACCGCCGGCCTCGGTAGCGAAGTAGAGCGCCGGTGTGGGGAGCATCCCCACATGGACGGCGACGGCACCCGCGGCTGCGACACCGTTTGCCATCGCGGTCGCGAGCACCTCTCCCGACGGCCGGTTGTCGCGCCCGACCGCCAAGCGTGGCGGCCGGCCGAGCCGATCGCTCGCGAGCCGAGCGATCGCTTGGCCGAGCGCAGTGGCGAGGGCCGGTGTGACGTGGTCACCGACCGTGCCGCGGACGTCGTACTGACGGAAGATCTCGGGTGGCACGCGCATGGGATCAGTCTGCCGCCTGTGGCGGGGGAGGTACGACGCTCGTTTCGGCGATCGTGCTGGCCGTATCGCGGGCGACCTCCAGCGCGGGGCCAGGCCACACCCCGAGCACCAGCGTGAGGGCGGTCGCGATCGCGAGGGCGGTTCGTCCGGCTGCGGGGAGACGCGTGTCGGTATGAGCCGACTCGTCGGCCGGCGCCCGCATGTACATCGCCATGATCACAGGGAGGTAGTACCCCGCCGACACGACGGTCGTGAGCACGAGGATGGTCGCCAGCAGCGCATGGCCACTGCCCACGGCCGTCTGCAAGATGTACCACTTCCCGATGAAGCCGGCGGTGCCTGGGAATCCGAGCAGCGCGAGCATGGCGACGGCCATCGCGAAGGCGAGCCAGGGGCGACGTTGCCGCAGTCCCGCCAGATCATCGATGCGGAGATCGCGCTCCCCGTCCCGCCCAGCTGCAATCACGATGGCGAAGGCGGCCACGGTCATCAGGGTATAGGCGCCGAGATAGAAGAGCACCGCCCCCGCACCCTGCTGGGTGCTGGGGACGACCGCGGTGAGGAGATAGCCGGCGTGCGCGATCGAGCTGTAGGCGAGCATCCGTTTGAGTGTGCGTTGGGCCAGCGCCACGAGGTTGCCCACGACCATCGTCGCGACCGCGAGCCACCAAGAGACCTCAGACCAGCCCACGACCTGGTGGCTGGCTGCATCGAGTGTGATGCGAAGCAGGGCCACGAAGGCGGCAGCCTTCACGGCGGCTGCCATGAACGCCGTCACTGGCGTGGGGGCTCCGTCGTACGCGTCAGGAGCCCACATGTGAAACGGGACGGCCGCGATCTTGAACGCCAGCCCCACCAAGACAAACAGCGCCCCAACGACCATGAGGAGATTGGTCTGGAGATCGAGGGTCTCGAGCTGAAAGCGGATGAGCGTCAAGTTGGTCGTGCCGGTCGCGCCGAAGACCAGCGCAATGCCGTACACCAAGAATCCGGAGGCGAACGCGCCGAGCAGGAAGTACTTGAACCCGGCCTCGGCCGACGCCGCGCTCCGACGCGAGAACGCCGTCAAGACGTACACCGAAATCGACAGCAGCTCGATTCCCAGGAAGACGATGAGCAAGTCCGCGGCGCCGGCGAGGAACAACATGCCGATCATCGCGTAGTGGAGCAGTATGTAGAACTCGGGCACGCCGATCTGTTCGCGTTCCAAGTAGTCGAGCGACAGGAGCACGGTGAGGGCACCGCCGCTCAGCAGAACCAGGTCGGCGGCAAAGCGGAACCCGTCGACCGTGATCATCTGCGCGA
>JBDHCY010000397.1:0-3142 GCA_039591795.1 Gemmatimonadota bacterium
CGCGCGGCTCGGCCACGCTCTCCGCGAACGCGATGCTCCCCGACGGCGACACCGAGCGTCGGCTCGCCGTCGAGGTCGCGCTCGACGATACGCTCACGGTGCGCGGCGGTGAGCTCTTGCCCGCTTCGGTCGCAATGACCGGGACCCTCGGCACCGCGCCGCACTCCGACGGCCACCAACACCTAGCAATCGCCGCTTCTCTGCGCGGCGTTGCAGGCGACGCCGCACTTGATTCTGCCCACGCCGAGCTCACCATCGCCGACGGACTCCTTACGCTCGACACGCTCTTCGTGACATCGAGTGTGGGCAACGCCCACGGGGCCGGCCGGCTGGCGTTCGGTGACGATTCGCCGACCCTCACCTCGGAGCTCGTGCTGTCCGCCAGACTGGGCGAGCTGGCACCGCTCGCGCCTCTCGTCGGCGCACGACTCCTCGGCCTCGACAGCGCGAGCTTCGACGCGAGCGCCACCGGCCCGAGCGACAGCCTCTCCGTCGTGGCCGACGTCGCGGGTCACGGGTTCGCGCTCGACGAGCACCGCCTCGGCGCGTTCACCGCCGAAGTGCGGGTGTTGTCACGCGGTGAGCGGACATTTTCCAGCGTCACGGGCTCCGTGCAAGCAGAGCGCGGCCGGTTCGCGCGGCTCGAGGCTCAGCTCATCCAGGCCGTCGCGGATTGGGATGGTACGGGATGGACCGCACGGGGCACGATCGTCTTCGACGAACGACGCCAGGTCACCTTCGCCGGCTCCGCCGATCCTCGCCCGGAGCACCGCCGCGCCCATCTCGAGACGCTCGTCGTCGCCGCGGACGGCCAGCCGTGGTCGCTCCGGACTCCGATCGACGTACGCTGGGGCGACACACTCGCGGTGACTGGACTCGAGCTGGCCTCCGACAGCGGCAGCATCACTGTGGACGGCGCGGTCCACGACGGGGACGATGGGCATCTCCATGCCAGGTGGAGTCGGGTGCCCATCGCAGGATTCACCGATCTACTCGGCTATCAGGACCTGGGAGGCATGCTTAACGGCTCGGTCGAGCTCGTCGGTCGCCGCGATTCGCCCCGCATGTCGGGCGATCTCACAGCAACGCTCAGTGCCCGGCGGCGGCCGAGCGCGACGGTCAATGCCACGTTCGGCTGGACGGCTGGGCAGCTCCAGCTCGATGCCAATTTGGCGCGTCGAAGCAGAGGAACGTTGGCGCTCACTGGCACGGCGCCGATGGCACTCCCGTTCGCGGGCGCCGATGCGGAGCGTCCCACGTCGCCGGACGACTACGACCTTCGGCTGACGGCGGTCGACCTCGGCCTGGACGTTCTCGAGCCGCTGCTCGACCCGCGCGCGGCGAGCGACATCCAGGGCACGTTCATGGCCGACGCGCGTGTCACGGGTCCGCGCGGTTCGCCCGTCGCCGAAGGTGTGTTCGAGCTCCGACACGGCCACGTGCGAGTACCGACGCTCGGGGTCACCTTCGATTCGCTGAACGCCCGGGCCAGGCTCGCAGGCGACCACGTCCTGGTCGAAGGATTTCACGTGAACTCGGGCCGGGGCTCGCTGGAAGTGATCGGTCGGCTCGACCGTGGCCAACCGGGCAACCGACCGTTCGACCTGCGCATCACGGCCGATCGGTTTGCGGCCGTCGCGACGAGCGAGTATCAGGCAACGCTCTCCGGAGACCTGAGGCTCCACGGCACGGCCTCGGCGCCCACCCTTGAGGGGGCCCTCCGGGTGCGTGACGCCCACGTGAACCTCACCACGGCTCAGGCCACCGCAGGTGTCGAACGGGTCGAGCTCAGTGCGGCGGACCTGCGCACGCTCGAGCGGCGGTTCGGCTACGGGCTCGGTGGGGTGCGCTCGCCGCTCGACGGGCTCTACGAGGCACTCGCACTCGACCTGACCGTCGAGGTGGAGCGCAACTCGTGGCTTCGGCACCGGCAGAACCCTCAGGTCGTGCTCGAGCTGAACGGTTCCGTGCACGCGCGCAAGGAGGCCGAAGGCGATCTGCTCACCGACGGCACGATCGAGCTGGTCCCCGGGCGCAGCTTCGTGGAGCAATTTGGAACACGGTTCGAAGTCCGCTCGGGCGAGGTCATCCTCGACGGACGTCCGGAAGATCTGACCTTCGCCGTCGAGACCCGACACGAGGCCGGGACGCGGCAGGCGCGCCGGGAAGGTGGCACGACCGAACCCGCCGTCGTCATCACGATGGACGTCGAAGGCACCCCTGACGAGATCCGCCTCACTTTGGCGTCCGAACCCGAGCTGAGTGACGCCGAGATCGTGTCGTATCTCGCAACCGGCCAGCTCCCGAACTGGACACCGGGCGCGCAGCAGGAGACCAACCTCGCGGCCGACCTCGCGCTCCGACAGGTCGCGCGCAACGTTCAGAGCTCGCTGGGTGAGACCCTGCCCCTCGACGTCGTGGAGATCCGGTCGGACGGCATCCGCGGGGTCACGCTCGTGGCGGGCCGCTACACCACGCCGGAGCTGTACCTCGGACTGAAACAGCCGATCAGCTTTTCGACCGACGAGCACACCTCGACGAGTGCCACCAAGACGACCGAATTCGAAGTGGAGTACGAAGCGTACCGCTGGCTGCTCATGAACCTCCAGGGTGGCTCGTCGGTTCTGCGGTTCTTTCTGAAGACCCGTCATGTGTACTGACCGGCTGCGGGCTCCCGGCAGTGCGCACGTGGGACGCGTGCTCGCCATCGGCGCGGTTCTGGCCGCCCCCGTCTCGGCTCAGGCACCGCTCACCGGGATCAATGCCGACACGGAGGTTGGCGCCATCGCCTTCGAGTTCGTCGAGTCCGCCTCGTTCCGCGGTGGGACGCTGCGCCGAGTCATCGCGCTCACCGATCCGTCGTCGGCCTCGCAGGTGGATCGGATCCTCGCGACGCTGCGTTTAGGTCGAGAGCTGCCTCCGCACCCGTTCAATCCGGTGGAGCTGCAGCGTGACGTGGTCCGCCTGCGTCGCTTCTATGAGCGCTCGGGGTTCATCGGGCCGGTCGTCGATTATCGAGTCGCGTTCGACGAGCCGCAGAACCTCGTCGATGTCACGTTCGTGATCGACGAGGGGCGCCCGGTAACCGTGGCGTCGTTGCGAGCGGTGTGGCACGACGGTCCGGTGCCCGACGACTTGCGCC
>JBDHCY010000398.1:0-3141 GCA_039591795.1 Gemmatimonadota bacterium
CAGGGTGCTCGCATCGGGCGACTGCCCCTCGACGCGGTTCTTGTGGGGGAAGGTCTGGAGCATGTTCGCGACGGGCACGACCGAGCTGGTGCCGGTCTTGAACATCTGCGGGCCATCCAGGTACTCCTTGGTGTAGCCCTTGCAGCGCGCCATGAACTCCTTGCGCTCTTCCGGCTGGCGGGCCCGCGCCTTGCCCGGGTCGATTGCGACGAACTTGAGCCCCTTCGCACCCATGACTGCGCCGAGGCCGCCGCGCGCGGCGTGCCGCGCCGGGTGGCGGTCCTGCTCCTGGTCGGTGCAGGCGATCGACGCTCCGGTGAGACGCATCTCGCCGGCCGGTCCGATCGAGATGAACGAGGTCGTCTTCGAGTAGCTCTTGGCGAGGTCGTCGATCAGGGCATAGTTCCACTTGCCCTTGTGCTCGTCGGCCGCCACCACTTCGGCGCCGTCGGCGCTCACGTTGAGCGCGAAGCGCCGATCGGGATCGGCGGGCTGACCGGTCACGACCACGGCCCGGAAGCCCAGCTTCATCAGGTCCTGGCCCGGATTTCCGCCGGCGTTGGCCTCCTTGATGCCACCCGTCAGCGGGCTCTTGCCACCCATGGAGATGCGACCCGACGTGGGAGCGGCGGTTCCCGCCAGCACGCCCGGCGCCATCACGAGAACGTTGTCGGGACCGAGCGGATCACAGCTGGCGTCGCACTCCTCGAGCAGGATGCGAGCCGAGAGCGCGCGGCCGCCCAACAGACTCCACTCGTCGGGGAACGAATCGAGCTTCACGCTCTGGTTGGTCATGTCCACGCGAATGATGCGGTCGCCCGTCGGTCCGCCCATGCGATCCTCCCTAATGAGACCCCGCAGAATAACAGGGTTCGCAGCCACCAGCGATGGCCGCCAGGATTTCCACCCGGTCGCCCGGTGCCACCTCCGTATCGACGGCAGCGCGGTCGACCTCCTCGCCGTTGACGAACAGGTTGACGAAGCGATGCACCCTGCCGTCGGAATCGAGCACCTGATCGAGGAAGCCGGGGAACCGAGCCCCCACGGCCTCGATGCATTCACGCACGGTGGTGGCGTCGACTTCGATGCGATCGAGGCCTCCGGTGGGCCCGCGGTAGGGCGGGGGGACCGCGACGACCGGCATGGCGGCTCCTCTTCGGGCCCGTCGTGCGGGCCTCGGCGAGTCTAGCCGAGATCGCCGCGGTGAGCCGCGAGAAGCGGGGGAGCCGCCGCGGTGAAGTGCGACGGACGGTGGAGCATAACTCCGAGGCGGCGGGTCCTTCCCGGGCCTCCGACGGGGCAGGCCCTTGTGTACCGCGGAGCGACGTCTCGGTCCTCGCTTCGCTGCGGCGCCGATCGACGCCGTGCCGTTCCGAAGCCGAGGCGTCCTCGGGCAGGGACGATGCCGCGGTGATCACCGGTGGTCTGCGCTTCGCGCGACAGGCCTCATTCACCGCGACGCTCGCGGTCCTCCCCTTGTTCTCCGCGCGTTCGTTGGAAGCTCCCGGGTCCGGGAAGGCCTCCCGCGCCGACGATCTCCGTGAAGTTCTTGTACCGGCGGCCGCTAGAGAAGAGCCAGCGGAGCCACGCCAGCCAGCAAACGTCGCGGCGATCGATTCGCCCGCCCCCACCAACACGCAGTCACATACGCAGCCGGCTCGGTGAGTCGTTGGGTCGGTAGGAGCGAAACCTCGGTCTCCCCTAACCGCCGGCCCGCGTACAAGTGTCAGCGTACGCCTCCCTCGGCCGTCGATCAATGGGGTTCGTCGCGCGACTGTGAGTTTTCTTGTGCATCTCTTCGCGCGTAATAGGCGCGGCGCGCCGGAACGCGCCAGAAGCGCGTGTCGGGCAACGAGAAGGGCGCCCTCGCACCGGGGTCGGGGAGCCACGCAGTGAGCGCCCCGTCGCGGCCGCGCCCGTGGTGGACGCAGCCGGTGTCGAGCCCGCGGAGCCACGGCGCCACGTGCAGGCCCTGGAGCGACCAGTGACCGTAGACCACCCCGTAACCGTGCTCGCGGCGCGACCATTCGACGTGCCAGGCCCGTAGCTGGGGGCCGGTATCCGGCGGCTCCGACGACCAGTCGCCCGCTCGCGTGACACTGCGGCACGAAGTCAGCCGCGCGAGGGTGTCGCGGTCGGCGTCGCCCGCGGCCGGAGTCGCGAGAAACGCCGCGCACGCGTCCCGGTCGGGCAGGCAGAGCCGCGCCTCGGCGCTGCTGGCGCGACGCACGAGCTCGTCTCGATCCCAGTCCGGGTGGACTGCGGCGTGCACCATGGCGAAGGGCTGCTCTCCGAGCGTGCCCGTGACCACCAACGGGCGGTGGCACAGCCAGTCCAGCCACTCCCGCGCGGCATCGCTCGCGAGCACGTCGCCGAAGCTGTCGTTGCGAGAGAGCTCGCGCTCGCCCAGTGCGGTGCGCAGCAGCGAGAGCTCGTGGTTCCCGAGCACCACGTGGGCGCGACCCCGCTCCACCAGCTCGCGCACTCGCTCGAGCACCCGCAGATTGAACGGGCCCCGGTTGACGATGTCGCCCACGAGCCACAGCTCGAAGCGGTCCGAGAACGCCGCGTGCGCCCGCTCCAACAGCTCGTCGAACTCGTCCGCGCAGCCCTGGACGTCACCCACGAAGATCGGCTGCACGGGCCGCACGCCGAGTTGTTAGCACCCCGGGCAGCCGGGCTCCGCCGCCCCAAGGGGAGCTGCGGATCGACCCCAACCGCTACACTGCCCCGATCCCGGGCCATCGGAGGAAAGGGCCTCGCCCCGGGTCGCGAAACGCATCGGAGATCGGGTGACGCGTCGGCTAATCGTGTGTGACGGGGCGGAGATCGCTCGCCTCTGGAGCCGGATCGGCGCCGGCGACGAGGAAGTCCTGACGTGGATTCCACGGGAGGACGAGCCGCGCGCCCGGCCGCCGGGCTTCCACTCGCTCCAAGGCGGACTGTCCGCCGACGCGATCGCCAGGCTCGGACCGAAGCCCGGCGACGAGTTCGCCGTCGTGAGCGAGGACGCCTCGTTCACCCGCTCCGCGGTCTCCGCGATTCGGGAGGCCAGGGAACACGCTCCGGTGTTGGTCCTGTCCGACCGGGTATCGCCCGACGAGCTTCCCGAGCACCCCTGCCTGCTGCACACGGGGCTGC
>JBDHCY010000399.1:0-3115 GCA_039591795.1 Gemmatimonadota bacterium
CTCTTTCGCCCCGAGCGTCGCGTAGACCATTGCGGTGATCAACACAGCATGGACCACCGCCGACACTACGGTCCCACCAAGCGCGGAGGCCTTGCGCCCCTTCTTCTTGGACTCAATGAGTACGTCGAACACCGGTCACCTCCCTGAGGTCCCTCAAAAAGATAGACGCACCACCACTTACTGGGCGGTGGGAACCGGATGACAAAACGATGACAAGCGGATTACGTCTCTTGGCGGTCTGCCAATGGAAGGGTCACGGTAAAGGTCGAGCCGCGGGCTGCCCGGCTCCGCGCCTCGATCGTGCCTCCGTGCGCCTCCGCAATCCACTTGCAGATGGCGAGTCCGAGGCCCACGCCCGACCGACCGGTGCGCGCCCGCGCCGTCTCGGCTCGCCAGAACCGATCGAAGATCCGCGGCAGGTCGCCCGGCGCGATCCCGAGGCCCGTGTCAGTCACAGCCATCACCGCGTCGCCGTTCCGCGCCTCGAGCGAGAGCGTCACTCGCCCCCCGGGCGGCGTGTACTTGACCGCATTCGTGAGGAGGTTCATCAAGAGCTGGCGCACGCGACTCCGATCGGCCGAGACGACGACGGGCACGGCGGGGAGCTGTGCGTCGATCGTCACTCCTGTCGGCTCGGCGAGCATCTCGGCAGTCTCGTATGCTTCGGCGATCTGGTCGCGCAAATCCACCGGCTCGAGGTGCAGCGGTGCGCGACCCTCGTCCGCACGGGCGAGTGTGAGGAGCGCATCGAGCATCTCGGTCATCCGATTCAACTCGACGAGCGTCTCCTCCAGAAGCTCGAGCGTGTCGCCCGGCACGCCGCGGGTGGTCAGCGCCCGCTCGACCCCACCCCGTATGATGGTGAGCGGTGTCTTGATCTCGTGACTCGCGTCGGCGGTGAAGCGCCGCAAGGCGGCGAAGCTCTGTTCGAGACGAGTGAGCATCGCGTTGAGCGTCAGCGCCAGCCGCCCGGGCTCGTCGAGAATCGCGGGCGGCGCGAGGCGCTTGTGAAGGCTCGTGCCGTCGGTAATCGCTTGTAGCTCGTTGGTAATCGCTTCGATCGGCTTGAGCGCTCGGCCGGCCAGCCAGTAGCCGAGGAGTACCGACGCGAGTATGACGAGGGGTGCGATCGCGAGCATGGAGGCGATGAGCTGGGTCGTCGTGAGAAAGGTCGGGTTGGGCGTGGCCGCGACGACCACGGCGCCCAGCGCGGCATCACCGAGGGCATCATCGGTAGCAATCGGACGCACGACGTAGCGCACGTCCTGCCGCAGTGCACGAATCGACGCTGACCCGAGCCGCTGCTGGTCCATCTCGGGCAGCGCGAAGTTGCGCAGGGCGTTCGTCACATTGGAGCCCAAGTCCTGCGCCTCGGGCGAGGCGTAGACGACTTCACCGGCGGGGTTGACCACGACCAACATGTCCGGCACGAGGTCGAGCAGCGTGGAGACGCTTGCCACGCGTCGAATCTGCTTGGTACGCGGATCTTCGACGGTCGTGACCTGTTCGCCGAGGCGCGTCTCGGCAATCAGCGAGGCGGCCAGCTCGGCTTCCGCGGTGATCCGCTCGTCGACGTCCTCGAATGACGCCGCCCGGTTCGCGAGGAGCAGAGCGAGCCCGAAGGCGGTCAACGTGCCGCCCATGGCCATGGCGTAGCCGACGGCGAGCCGGGCGCGGATGGTGCGCATGTTACTCGCGGATCACGTAGCCGACGCCGCGAACCGTGTGGATGAGCTTCCGCCGCCGCCCGGTGTCGATCTTCTTCCGCAACCGATTGATCACGACGTCGACGATGTTGGTGCCGGGATCGAAGTGGTAATCCCACGCGTATTCGGTGATCAGCGTGCGCGACCGCACCCGTCCGGCATGGCGCATCAAGTATTCGAGCACCGCGAACTCTTTGGGGGTCACCTCGATCTGCTGGCTCCCCCGGCGCACGTCGCGCGTCCCCGTATCGAGCTCGAGATCCGCGACCTTGAGCACCGGCGATGCCACTGCCTTGGGGCGGCGAGAGAGCGCCTCCACTCGTGCGAGGAGCTCCTCGAACGCGAACGGCTTGGTGACGTAGTCGTCGGCCCCCGCGCGGAGGGCCTCGACCTTCGACTCGACGGCGTCCTGGGCAGTGAGGACGAGCACGGGGGTCTCTATCCCGCGGTCGCGCAGGGTGCGGAGGACCTCCTGTCCGGACAAGCTCGGGAGGCGGAGATCGAGCACGATCACGTCGTACCGTCCGCGCGAGGCGGCCGCGAGCGCCTCGCGGCCGTCGGCCACGGACTCCACTTGGTACTGCGACTCTTCGAGCCCGCGCTGGACGTAGTGGCTCAGCGTCCGGTCGTCCTCGACCACCAGGATCTTCATCGGACGGACGGGAGAAAGACGCTGAAGCGCGCTCCCTCCCCCATCTCGGAGTCCACCTCGATCCGGCCCCCGTGTTCGGCGACCAAGCCGTAGCTGAGCGAGAGGCCGAGCCCCGTGCCGCGGCCCTGCGGCTTGGTCGTGAAGAACGGCTCGAAGACTTTGTCGAGATGCTGGCGCGGGATACCTGCGCCCGTGTCGATGAAGTCGACACGAACCTCATCGTTCTTCGCCGCGCTCAGTGCCGTCCGAATAGTGAGTGGCGTCTCATTCCCGGCCACTTCGATTGCGTCCATCGCGTTGAGCATGAGCGCAATGAACACCTGCACGAGGTGCTCTTCGCTCGCAAGCACCGGTCGCAGGTCGTCGCTCAGTTCCTGGACCACCCGAACACGCTTGAACCGATCGTGGTGCTTGAGCAGAAAGAGCGCCTGCTTGATAGCATGATTGACGTTGAGCGGGCCCTTCTCCCGTAGCTTGGGGCGGGAGAAATCGAGCAGCTCGTCGACGATCCGCTTGCACCGTCGGATTTCGGTCTCGACGATCTGCAAGTACTCCGTGAAGCTCGCCCGCTCCGCAGGAGCGACTCCCTCGGCATGCAGCGCCAGCGCCTCGGAACATGCGCTGATGGTGGCGAGCGGGTTGTTGATCTCGTGCATGACGCCGGCAACCAACTGTCCGATCGCTGCAAGTTTCTCCGAATGGGCAATCTGCGCACGCGCCTCGCGCGCCTCGGTGATGTCCTCGCCGATGGTGATCA
>JBDHCY010000400.1:0-5170 GCA_039591795.1 Gemmatimonadota bacterium
GTCGAGCCGCTCCTGGACTTCGACGTGCGAATCGCGCAGCGCCTCCAGTTCTTGCCGGAGGCGGTCGACCTCTTCGTTGGCAGGTCCCTCACGTTCGCGGTGCCGAAGAATCCGATGGACGATCCATGCACCGGCCACGGCGAGCGGGAGCGTCATCCCAAAGAGTGGCATGAACGGGACCAGAAACTCCATGTCACCTCCAACTCAGACACTACTTGCCTGGACGGTAGCCGCCAGCTGCGCAGGCTCTCGTGAAGTCCTTACGGTAAGCAGGAGGCGATGTGTCGGAAGGGGGGGAGATCTGCTGCGACGTTTCGCGTCGCAGAGCGGCCTAACGGCTCGCGCCTCTGCTGCGCGGCCAAGATCCCGGCCACGTGCAACATCTGTCGTCCAACAGACTGCTCCGGTCTCTCAATCGTCATGCGCACCACCGGCTGAACGGTACGCTTAGACGCGAGGGGGCGCCCTGGGGGCTGGCCTGGTGCGTCTGGCGCGCGGTCTGGCGCTCCCTTCCAGCCCAGCCCATCTTGAGTGAGTCTCTCGGCAAGAGCGCGCCCACGATGGCCGACCTCCTCGCCCGCCTCACGACGGCGCTCGCCGACCGCTACGCCATCCAAGGCGAACTCGGTGCCGGTGGCATGGCCACCGTGTACCTGGCGAAGGACCTGAAACTCAAGCGCAACGTCGCGGTGAAGGTCCTCAAGCCTGAAATAGCCGCGGTCCTCGGTGCCGAGCGCTTCCTGCGTGAGGTGACGATCACGGCCCAGCTTGAGCACCCGCACATTCTCGGCCTCCATGACTCTGGGGAAGCCGACGGGTTCCTCTACTATGTCATGCCCTACGTCGAGGGCGATACGCTGCGGGACCGCCTGAACCGTGAAAAGCAGCTCCCGCTCGATGATGCGCTGCAGATCGCTCGCGAAGTGGCGGACGCGCTCTCCTACGCGCATAGCCGCGACGTGATCCATCGCGATATCAAGCCAGAGAATATCCTGCTGGAGGCAGGCCACGCGGTCGTCGCCGACTTTGGGATTGCGCGAGCGATCAGTGCTGCTGGTGGTGAGAAGCTCACACAAACCGGTGTGGCCCTAGGTACCCCAGCGTACATGAGTCCCGAGCAGGCGGCAGGAAGCAGCGAGATCGATGGGCGGAGTGATCTCTACTCGTTGGGTTGTGTCCTGTACGAAATGCTGGGTGGGCAACCGCCGTTCACGGGACCAACGGTCGAGAGTGTGGTCCAGCAGCATCTGACGGCGGAGGCACCGTCCATCGTAGGCATTCGACCCGCTGTATCGGCCCATGTGGCCGCTGCGGTCGCTCGAGCACTCGCCAAGACACCGGCGGATCGCTTCAGCCCCGTCGCGTTGTTCGGCGAGGCGCTGATGCCCGTAGCGACAACTGGTGTACCCGCCGACGTGCCTGCTGCCGCTCTGCGCAGGCCACGCTGGCACGTCGTCGCCTATGCGGGCGTTGCGCTCTTGGCAATGATCGGCGCATATGCCATCGGCTCGCGGTTCCTGGCACAGTCAGAACCAGCCACCGCTGGGGTTCCAGGCCGCGTCGTCGTCGCAGTGCTCGAGAACGAGACGGGGGATTCATCACTCGATGTAGTGGGACGGATGGCAGCGGACTGGATCACGCAGGGCCTCCAACGGACAGGAATCGTGCAAGCGGTGCCCACGCAGACTGCGCTTCAGGCGTCGCTCTTTGTCCGGTCAGAGGTCGCGGCAGGTCGCGTGCGTGATCCGGTGATGGGTCTGGCCACGGAGACGGGCGCGGGGATCATCGTCTCGGGAGCGTACTACCAAGAGGGAGAAGCCCTCCGCATTCAAGTGCAGATCACGAACGCTGCCGACGGAACACTCCTTGGCGCACCTGATCCCGTAGTCGGGGTGGCCACCGCTCCCTCTGCGCTGGTGGAGCGACTCCGCGAGCATGTCCTCGGTGCTCTCGCCCTGGCGCTCGATGAGCGACTGGCTGAGCGGGGCACGGCGATTCAGCCGCCGACGTTCGCGGCGTATCAAGCGTTCAGCGACGGACTAGAGGAATACCTGATCCGCAGCGACTACGATGCGGCCATTCCGCATTTCTATCGGGCGTTCGCCTTGGACTCGACCTTCATCACGCCCCTCGTCTATGCCGGGGTCTGCCACATCAATGAGTCTCGGTATCGGGAGGCTGACTCCGTGCTCGCGATCGCGCAGTCGTCCAGACCGAGAACCTGCGAGTGCAGATCCGAGGCGACAACGAAAGGGCTTATGCCGCAATTCGGCGTGCGGCGGAGTTGGCTCCGGCATCGAAGCTCGTCTACAACTACGCGTCCTGGGCAGGATACACCAACCGCCCCCAAGAAAGTGTTGATGCCCTGCGCACCCTCGATCCCGAGCGTGGTCCCATGCGCGGGTATGTGTGGTACTGGGTCGTCCTCGCTGGAAACCTGCACTCGCTCCAGGCTTATGAGGTGCAGCTCGTGGAGGCACGGCGTGGGCTGCAACAGTACCCACGCAGCCTGCCGATTCTCTTTCAGGAGCTTGCCGCGTTGGCGGCGCTGGGACGGTCCGAGGAGGTCCTTCAGCGCGTGGACGAAGCCCAGACCATGCCGCCCGTCTGGGTATGGAACGCAGGCTCCGTGATGATCTGGGTGTCTGACGAGCTATCGGTTCACGGCGATTCGGCGGCGGCGCTGGAAGTAGCCGAACGCGCCGTGCGGTGGTTCGAGTCACGCTCTGCTGAGCGGAGTCGGGGGGAGCGTATCGACTGGGCCGAGGCGCTGTATCGGGTTGGGCGAATGGTCGAGGCCACGTCCATATTTCGTGCACTCGCCCAGGAGTTCCCCAATGATGTTCGCTATCGCGGATGGCTCGGCATCTTGGCAGCCAAGACCGGAAGATTGAACGAGGCGTCGGAGACCGACGCTCAGCTCGCCGACTGGGACCAACCGTTCACCCGAGGTGCCAATACGTATTGGCGGGCTGCCATTGCGGCTGCACTGGGAGATCACGAACGCGCAGTGCGTTTGTTGGCCCAAGCACTCTAAGAACGGCCCACGGATCGCGATGACTTACACCGCGTGCCCTATTTCGAGTCGCTGCGCGACTATTCACCGGCCCAGGAGTTGCTCAACCCGAAGGGCTAGGCGGTGCGCACGCAGACCTTCACCAACCCCGATCCCGAGGTGGCGCACCTGCTCGACGAGGCGCGGGACGCGCTGCGCGAGGCGGAGCGGCGGGGCGGCTAGCAGGACGACGTTCCCATGTTCCGACTAATCACCGCAGTTCTCGTCCTCACCCTCCTCGCACCCCACGCGCCAGCCCAGCGCGCCCCCCTCGTCGTTCGTGGCGTCCGACACGACGTTTGCCGTACCTCAGGCCGTGATCTGCCGTCAATTGCTCGCATAATTGTCGTGCCTTGCGGTAGTCCGTCCTCAAGCGGCGGCAGCGACTGCCTCACACTCATCGCGAGACGCCTGCGGTGGGCAGAATGAGGAAGAAGTGAACGCGCGACTATGGCGACTGGGCATTCCCCTCCTTCTGAGCTCGGTCGCGTGCGGGGAGGAGGCCACGAGGCCAACTCCCGACCCCTACCCGTGCGGTCTCTGGTGCCAACAGATCACGCTCCCGCTGGACTCACTGACTTCGCTCGACATTCAAACGTACGACGGTTCTGGACAGACCGTTCACCCTGACGTCGCCTATCTCCCAGAGGGGTTTGGCCCGGACGCACAGGTCGTTTGGCTTGGGGTCACGCCGTACCCCGGCGGGAACGCCGGATTCGAGAATCCCTCGATCTATGCGTCGATGAACGCGTTGCATATGATCGTGCCGCGCGGCCTGCGAAACCCACTCGTCATTCCCGATACGGTCGATGCCGGCCCAGAGATCGATCCGCCTCCAGACTTCCCCGACGAAGCAGGTGAGCTCGAGACATTCCACCTGGAGGCAGCAGCCGGTCACTTCTCGGATGCCGACCTTGTCACTGCTGACCGTCTGTACGTGATCTACCGCCTCTCGCGGAACTCGGACTTTCTCTTCCGCAGTGGCAGCGATGATGGGGGCACGTGGTCCGACGCCGAGATCATGCTAAGAGGTCCGTTTGCCAGCCTGCTCTCGCCCGCGGTCGTAGTCCGGGAGGGCTGGGAGATGTGGCATGTAGATGCCCGGAACGGAGGGTGCCGCGCGTCTTCGACCGCCGTGTCCTACAGAAGCTCCGCAGACGGCTTGAATTGGTCAGCACCGGAGGCCGTCGCGATGCCGGTCGATGGCTACGTGGTGTGGCATCTCGACGTGCAGTGGATCCCGGAGGACGAAGAATACTGGACGCTCATTGCGGCGTACCCGGAGGGAACAACGTGTGGAGCCACGGATGTCTTCTTCGCCAGGAGTCCTGACGGCAGGACCTGGGAAGTCACGCCACAGCCCGTGCTCGTCAAGGGCACGTCACCTTTCATGAGGGATGCTGTGTACCGCTCGACCTTCCGACACGATCATGCCGATCGCTCCCTCACGATCTGGTACTCCGGGCATACAGCAAATGTGTGGCGCACGGTGGTCCAACGTCGGCTCGTGGCCGATGTCGTTGGGCAGGCGCGGCCGTAGCGCCATCGTCATAGCCGCTGGCGTCGTCTTGGCGACAGCCGTCGTGTGGACGCTCGCGCAGCTGCCTTTGGCTCGTCAGGGAACGGAAAGTCCCAGGAGAACGAACGACGGGCGGTGTGGAACAACAGAGGGGATGTGGCAACCTTGACGGACCAGGCGGGGTGGGTGGTGATCAGGCATGCCTACTGAACGGTTCTACGCCGTGGATCGCATCGAGGGCGAGGTCATCGTGCTGGTGGACGACGAGGGCAAGGAGGTGTCGGTGCCGGTGGCTGCGTTGCCGCTCGTACCGCGGGAGGGGGCGGTGATTTGGGTGCGGGTGGATGGGAGCGGGGCGCCGGAACTCGCCGTGGGACGAACAGTGGGCCTCAAGCTCGGGACGACTTGGTACAGCTCGTACGACTCGAAACAACTTGGCCCCCGAAGGGGCCAAGCCGTCACGAGTCGCGGTGAGTAATGCCCTGCGAGGCTGAGTCCGGCACGCTATCATAATTCGCGTGTCGGAATCTGAAGCCCTCCGCGCCCAATGCTCTCGACAAGGAACGAGCACCACTCGGGCCACGGATGGTCGCAAC
>JBDHCY010000401.1:0-3088 GCA_039591795.1 Gemmatimonadota bacterium
AGTAGCTGGCGTCACCCGGCCGCAGGGCGAGGTTGCCCACCAAGAGATTCGATTGGGCCGACCCGGGCCGGTGAACCAGCAGGATCTCCGTCGAGCGGGCCGCAGGCGGAGCGGGGAAGGAGGTGGCGGGGGCGCTGCCCTTCCACTGCCCGAGATGGCGCTCGGCCTGGCGGCGGACACCGGCCAGATCGATGTCACCCGCAACCACGAGGAGCGCTCCCTCGGGCACGAGCCTCGTCGCCGCATACTCGCGCACGCCCTCGACGGTAATCGCCTTGACAGAGGCCTCGGTCTCGCGACGGCCGTAGGGGTGATCTCCGTAGAGTGCCTTGGCGAAGTACCGACTCGCCAGCGCGCCAGGATCGGATTTCTCCGCCTCGAGGCTCGACAGCATCCGGGTTCTGGCCAGCTCGAGCTCCTCGCTCGGGAAACTCGCGTTGAGCACGATGTCGCCCATCAGCTCGAAGGCGAGCGGCACGTGCTCGGTGAGCACCGTCGACGAGATGGTGAAGAAGTCGAACCCCGAACCGGCGTTGAGGCTTCCTCCAACCCCCTCGATCGTCTCGGCGATTTCGTCCGCCGTGCGGGTAGCCGTCCCTTTGTTGAGCAGCTCGGCCACGAAGCCGGAGAGCCCTTCCAATCCCTCGGGCTCGTAGCTCGACCCGGCCGGCAGTCGCAGCGAGATGCTCACCACCGGCAACTCGCGGTTCTCGACGACGATCAACTCGAGTCCGTTGTCGAGGACGGCCGAGCCGAACGGCGGGAAGGTGAGGGGGCGCAGCGCCATCGGCGGTGGCGGCGTCGTGGGATGCTGTGCCGCGGCGGGTGCGGCCACGACCGCGAAAGCGAGCCCCAGCAGCAGGCGTGTGCGTGTCGTCATCGGGTTCCCTCCGGGCCGGTCGTCTCGGGCGCGGGGACGATCATCAGCGTATAGCTGTTCTCGGGCGTGAGATACTCGCGCGCCACGCGCTGAATGTCGGCGGCCGTCACGGCCATGTACCCGTCGAGATCGGTGTGGATGTCGTTGATGTCGTCGTGATAGTGGGCGTAGTGCTGAAGTTCCTCGGCAATCGCGAATGTCGTCTGCCTGCCGAAGATGTCGTTTGCCCGAAAGGCGTTCTTCACTTTGGCCAGCTCCTCCGCCGTCACGCCCTCCGCCGCAATCCTGGCAATCTCGCTCTCCAGCTGTGTCTTGAGCGTATCGGGCGAGACTCCCTGGTTCGCGATCGCAAACGCGAAAAACAGTCCGGCGTGCCGCCGAGAGTCGACCTGTGCCGCCGACTGCACTGCGGTCTTCGCCTCGCGAACCAGCGCACGATTCAGGCGTGAGCTTTCACCGGCTCCGAGAATCGAGGCGAGAAACTGCAGGGGCCGGCTGTCGGCCTCGCGATGTGCCGGAGTGGGGAAGATGAGAACGACTCCGGGCAGGTTCGCCAGCGGATCCTCCCAGTTCCTGACGCGTGCTCCCTGCGCGAACTGAACCTTGCACGTCGGACGGGGCGGGTCGGCGGCCCGCGGGATGTCACCGAAGTACGTCTTGACGAGATCCCTCACCTCGGAGGGCTCGAAATCGCCGACGATCGTCAACGTCGCGTTGTTCGGCGCATAGTAGAGGTCGAAGAACGCCTGGACGTCCTCGACCTCGGCCGCGTTCAGGTCGTCCATCGAGCCGATGACGGAGTGCGAGTACGAGAAGCAGGACGTCGTATCGAACGGAAGGGTGATCCCCTCGATGAATGCCGGAGCATAGGGCTGATTGTCCACCCGAAGTCTGCGCTCCTCCTTCACGACCTCCCGCTGGTTCTCGAAGTTCTCGGTCGTGATCGCGAGCGAGCGCATTCGATCGGCTTCGAGCCACAGCCCGAGGTTGAGCCGGTTCGAAGGGAGCGTCTCGAAGTAGTTCGTCCGGTCTTCGTTGGTCGTGCCGTTGACCGACCCACCGGCTCGTTGGACGGAATTCGTGTGGCCGCGCTTCGGCAGATTCGCCGAGCCCTGGAACATCATGTGCTCGAACAGGTGCGCGAAGCCCGAGCGGCCCAATTCCTCGTTGGCCGAACCGACGTTGTACCAGACGCTCACGGTCGCGACCGGTGTCGACCGGTCCTGAGCGAGGATGACCGTGAGTCCGTTGTCGAGGCGGTAGCGCTCAAACGCGAGCCGCTCGCCCCCCTGCTGTGCCCCCGCGGACGTCGCGAGCGCGGCGAGCACGAGGGCCAAGGAGCTGCCATGCCGAATCATGCCAGTCTTTCCTTTCTATACTCTGTACGATTGATCCCTCTCAACGACTGCGTTCACCTGTCGTCAGCGACTGCCCTATTCGAGTAGACCTCTCGCCCGTCGAATGAGCCACACGGCGAGCCCGAGCACCACCAGTATCGCAGCGGTCGCCAGCATCATCCTGATCATGCGGTCCCCCCTCCGGGAAAAAGGCGAAGCGCATTCTCGACAGTGACTCGGTGCTTCAATTCCTCGGGAATCGGAAGCGCGAGAAACTGATCGAGGTTGGCCCGCAGATCCCGCACCCCCGGGCTGGGCCAGTCAGTCCCCCACAGCACTCTGCTGCCGATTTCTTCTAACCGCGGAAAGTAGTCCAAGATCCGTTTCGGCGGGATGCCGGAGAGATCCAGCCAGACGTTCGGGTGGCGACGCAGCACGAAGAACGCCTCCTTCATCCAGAGCGGCCGCCCGCCGTGCGCCATGATGATGCGAAGATCTGGAAAGTCGATCGCTATGTCGTCCAGCTCGAGCGGGTTCCCATACTTGCTTCGAGCACCCGGGAAGATGCTGGTCCCGGTGTGCACCATGATCGGGAGGCCTCGGTCCTCCGCCCGACGGTAAATGGCTCCGAGCGCGTCCAGGCCATCCGCGTAGGCGTTCGCCGGGAACGCCTGGTGACACGGGTGGACCTTGAGGCACACGATGCCCAGTTCGAGCAACCGGTCTACTCCTGCACGCGGGTCGGGCGTGAATCGCGGATGCACCCCGCCAAACGGAAGCAGGCGGGTTGGGTCATGCCGTGCGTACGCCGCAGCGAAGTCGTTCGTCTCATCGGTGAAACCCATGATCTGCGGGCTCGGATAGTTGATCA
>JBDHCY010000402.1:0-3060 GCA_039591795.1 Gemmatimonadota bacterium
TTCGACGTCAGCGTCGAGACGCTACCGGGCATGGGGAAGCTACCGATCGCGACAGTGAGCTCGAATCTCTCCTCCTTCCGACCGCCCGACGACCTCATCCTCACCGCCACGGGCTTCTCCGGCGTGTCCGCCTTCATCGAGCTCGTCGACCGCGACGCGGTCCAGAACCTGCGGGATCCCCTGCGGGAACGGCTGGTGGAGCTGCTCGGCTGAGCACAGCACGCTGCGAACCGGGCCAGGCCCACGCCGGCTCTGGGAAGATTCCCCGTCGGGGCGAAGAATTCGATTGACACGCGGGGGCCGCTCGCAGTAATCGGGTCTAATCCCCCGGGGCCCGGAGGCAACAGCCTGCCCCGACGGGGCGCGGGTCACGAATTCGTGGAGAACAGCTCGGGTCGTACATACGAGTTGGAGGAAAACACATGGCAGCGTACATCAAGTTCGACGGCATCGACGGCGAGGCGTTGGACAAGGATCACAAGGGCTGGAGCGACCTTCTGTCCTTCTCCCAGGGGATCCATCAGCCGGGCGGAGGCGCGACCGGTGCGACCCGCCGCCGCGGCGACGTCATCCTCGACGACATCAACTGCACCAAGGAGATCGACAAGACGTCGCCCAAGATCGCCGAGTCGGTCTGCAAGGGGAAGATCTTCCCCAAGGTCGAGGTCCATCTGACCGCATCGACGACGGACGAGGGGCGCGTGACCTACTACGCCTACGAGCTCAAGAACGTGATGGTCACGAACTACAGCATCGCGGGGTCCGGCCAGTCCGACGACGTCCCGACCGAGGACTTCGGGCTCAACTTCGAAGAGATCAAGACGACCTACACGGAAACGGACAGCAAGGGCGCGTCGAAGGGCAACGTCGAGTACAGCTGGAAGGTCGAGGAGGGTTCGGCCTGAGCCTCGCGGGCGCTGCCTCGACGCCGCCGACCGAACACATACCCCGAAGCGGGCCGGCCGCCTCATGCCGCCGACCCGTTTCGTGTTTTCCGCCCTACAGTTGAGAGCCCTGCCTGCCGAGGATGGAAGCACCGCGGCTTCACGTCGCGGGGAGGGCACTCATGCAGTCGCGATGGCTTCCGCCCGACGTCAACTGGCGTGTGGACCTGCTGCGGCGCCGCACGGCTCGCCTTCCCGCCCAGGGCGCGGGGAGCATCGCGCCGCCGCGGGCCCGTTGGCGGCGCACATGGCGCTTCCCCACGGAGGCTGCGGCCCGCCGCTGGAACGCCGAGTGGGACGAGATCCTGGAGCGGCCCGGTGCGAGCCATCCCGCGCTGCTTCGAATCGCGGGCAGCGCGATCCAGGACCCCCTCGTGGACGTCCTGGCGCGCCTGGCGGGCTGTGTGCTCGCCGAGGAGGCCCGCGCGGGAGCGCCCTACCCGTTCATGCGGGTCGGGCGGACCTACACCCTCGGCATCCGCTCGACACCCTACCAGTCACGCCGCGCCGACTCCGAGCCCTCACTCGTATTCAGCGTGCGCAGCGAGGTCGTCGACCCCGACGGTGAGCTCATCTGGGCCTCGGACGCCACCCGCCAGTATCCCGCCCACGTGGTGCCCTCCGCCCTCGCCGAACTCTGGCACCGGCGCCGTTTGAAGCCGACCGACGAGGTTTATGGATAGCAGCGTTCCGGCGAGCGTTACGCAGAGGGGGTCTTGGGTGGGCGCAGCGTCAGCCCCCAGTCGTCTCCGAAGGTGCGCGTTAGCGTGCGCAGCGGAATCCGGCATCGGGGGCCGAGAAATCCAGCTCGTGGGCGATACGTTCCAATACCGTCACCTCGGGGCCGAATTCGTCTGCGGCCCACCCGCCGCCACGTAGAGTTCGCGCCTGCTCTCCGCTCGGAAAAGTCTCCCGGCCCGTCGTCCACTCCCAGACGTTTCCCGCCATTCCGAGCGCGCCATAGGGGCTGGCTCCCGAAGGGTGGGCCATGACCGCACACGTGCCAGCATCCCCGACATCATCGACGCGAACACACACCTGATCCTCGGGCTCCGATTCGCCCCAGGGATAGATGCGCCCATCCGTGCCGCGTGCGGCAAGCTCCCACTCCTCTTCGCTCGGCAGGCGTCTGCCCGCCCATGAGCAGAATCGGTCGGCATCGACCCAACTCACGCAGTTGATCGGGTGCTGGGCACGCTCGCTTCGGTGGCTCCAGTTGCATAGTGGCCGATCGGAATCCGGGGCGGCGCAGGCACCGGCGCTCAGGCAATCGGCGTAGGCTGAAACTGTTACCTCCGTTCGGTCGATGTGGAACGAAGCAACCTGTACGGCTCGCCCCGGGCGTCCCACGCTGCGCTGCTCTCCAAACGCGAAGCGTGCGCCTGGAACGGCCACCATATCGCTGACCGGCGACGAAACTGCCAAAGCGGGTGCACGGTCGACCTCGGTAGTCGCCGACTCGCCATCACGCGCGGAACTGCAGCTGAAAATCAGAAAGACGGCAGCGAGCGAAAGGGGCAGCCGCCTCGTGCGCGCCAGCCCGGCACGGGACGCTGTTCGATTCCCGGTACCCCTACCTCCGCACCATGGCGTGAACGAAAAGACCCGCGCCGCAGCTAAGCGGGCCACACGTAGCCTCGCACTCTCCAGCCTCCTGCAAAGCGCGTCTCGTTCACCTCGTTTCCCTGGTTCCCTCCCAGCAAAACCGGAGCACCGCGCCGCTCACGGACGTAGAAGCCGACATGGAATCCCGAGATCGTCGTCTGTGCGATCTTCTTGCTTGGCGTCTTGTACAAGACGGTGATGGCGCCGACTCGAGGCGTCTGAAGCCGAGTGCCGTAACCGAGCCACTTTCGGGCACGGGCCGCATTGATTCCCATGTTTGGTTGCTTCCCGGCCTGTATGAGGCACCAGTTCACGAAGCAACCGCACCAGGCTGTCTCGTCGACCTCTGACGCGATGTAGCCCTTGGCTGCGCCCGTCTTGTGGCGAATCTTGGCGAGCTGCTTGACCGTCCCAATGTACCGAAGAATGTCCTGATTGTTCCGTTCCGGACCCCGCTTCTCCTTTACCCCGACCTCGCGACGAGCGACTGTGATCCACGCCGGCTCTTGAC
>JBDHCY010000403.1:0-3033 GCA_039591795.1 Gemmatimonadota bacterium
GGAGACCACGTGGTGGTTCGCAGGATCGTACTGGTCGTGATTCACACCGTAGACGATGGTGATGTCTTCGCCCTTGGCTGGGGCGGAGATCACGACCTTCTTGGCCCCCGCCTCGAGGTGGGCCGCTGCTGACGCGCGGTCGGTGAACCTCCCGGTCGATTCGAGCACGAGATCGACTCCCAGGTCGCGCCAAGGGAGCTTCGCAGGGTCCCTTTCGCTGAGCACACGGAGTGCCCGGCCGTCGACGACCAGACTGCCGTCCTGGATTTCAACCGACGCGCCGAACCTCCCGTGCACGGAGTCGTAGGTGAGGAGGTGGGCGAGCGTGGCCGCGTCGGTCACGTCGTTGACTGCGACGATCTCGAGATCCGCCTTCATCCTTCGGGCCGCGCGTAGCACGTTGCGGCCGATCCGCCCGAAGCCATTGATACCGACACGAACTGGCATGCGGTTCACTCCTGGAGGAAGTCTGGTAGCGGTGCCCGGCCGAACGTTACGGCCCCCACCGTGGATACCCCACCTGCGAGCAGGGCGTTGGCGGCCTCAGCGAGCGTGGATCCTGTGGTGAAGACGTCGTCCACGAGCACAACTGCCGCCCAGATGCGAGCGGCCGGCCGAGCCAGGAACGCCCCTGCGACGTTCGCACGCCGCGCAGTCGGTGTCAACGCCGTCTGTGTCGCCGTCTCGCGTCGCCGGGTGAGGAGATCCGCTCGGACGACCGAGCCCCACGCGGTGGCGCATGCCGCTGCGATGCCGTCGCACTGGTTGTATCCGCGGAGCCGCTTGCGCCTCTCCCCGAGCGGAACGGGCACCACGGCGGCACGATCGAGGCGGAGCCCTGGGAGAGCGAGGCGGCCCACCACCCGCCCGAGCTCGGGGCCGAGGCGGGCAAACCCGTCATACTTCAGCCCATGGACGGCGCGCCGCGGGCCGGCGTCGAGCCAGACTGCGGAGCGGGCCGTGATGAAGCCGGGTGGCCAGTCGCCGCAGACCGCACAGCCGATCCCGCGCAGCCCGGGCTGACCGCACCGAGCGCAATACGGCGGCGGGACGGGGCGCCATCGCGCTCGACAGACCGCGCAGACGACCGGGTCGTCCGCCTCGCGAATCAGCCGATCGCAGAGGAGGCACTCCGTTGGGAGCAGGAGCCGCTCAAGGGCGCAGAGCGCGTTCCACCGCACCCCGCATCACCTCTCGGGGCGCTTGCTGCCCCGGAAAAAAGCGCTCGAACGCGCGGATCCCCTGTTCCACGAGCATGACGCGTCCATCGGCTGCGCTGATATGCGCGCGCCGCATCGCGTTGGCCCATGGAGTCCCGCCGGGTCGGTAGACCAGGTCGAGCGCCACGCGGCAGCTGGCGACCGCATCGGGCTCGACGGGAAGCGGGTCGTCTTCACGGAGTCCGAGGGGCGTCGCGTTGACCACGATGTCGGGCTCGTCGCGCGGCTCCACCGGGCGAGCCTCCATGCCCAGGGAGCCGGCCCACGAGGCGAACTCGGCGGCGCGATCGTGCGTCCGCGAGTGCACGAAGAGAAGCGCGCCTCGTGTCGCCGCCGCCACCGCCACCGCCCGGGCGGCGCCTCCGGTCCCCAGCACGAGCCACGTGCCGTCCTCGGGCGCGTCGAGCGCGTCGAGCGCACCCAGCACCCCTTCCACGTCGGTGTTGTCTCCCACCAGTACGCCGTTCGCCGTCCAAAACGTGTTGCAGGCACCCACTCGCTGGCATGTCTCGGTGCGGTCGTCGACGAGGGCTGCGAGCGACTCCTTATGTGGGAGCGTCACGTTCCCGGCGAGTCCGGCATCGCGGAAGAGGGCCGCGGCGTTCGCCATGTGCGCCCGAGGGACGTGCAGGGTCACGTACACCCCGTCGAGTCCGAGCGCGCGAATAGCGGCGTTGTGGAGCACCGGCGAGAGGGAATGGGATACGGGATCCCCAGCCACGACGAGCACGCGAGTGTGCCCGCTAATCCGCACTCGCTTCTCCCTGCACGATGCGCTCGGCCGCGGCACCGACGAGCAGGTGCAGCTCCTCGAACGTCTCCCGGTAGACGTCGAGATCGGCGCCGAAGGGGTCAGGGACCTCCGCACGCGCGCCGCGGCGGCCGCTGAACTCGCCGAGCACGTGTGCCTTCCCCTCCCCACCGAGCTCCTCGACTCGGGCACGGTGATGCCGGCTCATCGTGAGAATCAGGTCGGCCCCCTGGACGAGCTCACGTGTGAGCAGTCGAGCCCGGTGACCGGACAGGTCGAACTCGTGCTCGAGGCTCACGAGGTAGGCCCCTTCCGACGCGGGCGCGCCATCCCATGCGCCGGTGCCGGCCGACTCGACGATGACATCGGTTGCGCCGTTGGCGTCGAGTGCGGCCCGCATGAGCACCTCGGCCATGGGGGAACGGCACATGTTCCCGGTACAGACGACGAGGACGCGGTAGGTCACGGCGCGAGTGCTCCTACGGCATGTCGCAGCTCGCTGCGAAGAATGGCACCCTCGCGAATGAGTCCCGGTTTGGGTCCAGTGCAGTCGACGATCGTTGACGGCGGCACGTTACCCAATACGCCGCCGTCGAGGACGAGCAACTCGCCGGTGGCCACTTGGGCGGGGAACAGCTCGAGCACTCCGGCCGCGCCCGGGGCCGGTGGCCCGCCAGGGCGGTTCGCGCTGGTCGACGTCAGCGGCTCGCCGACGGCGGCGAGGAGATGCTGGAGGCCTTCGTGCGAGGTCCATCGCACGGCGACCCCTCCTTCGGGTCCCCGCAGGCTCCGCGGGAGCCGCTCGCCGATGGGAGTGAGCACGAGGGTGAGCGGACCCGGCCAAAACACACGGGCGAGTGCGTCGGCGGCCCGGGTGAACGCGAGGCCGCTCGCTTCGGCCATCGCACGGTTGCCCACGAGCAGCAGGAACGGCTTGCCCTCTGGGCGCCCCTTGAGCTGGGCCAACACCCGGAGGCCGCCGTCGGTCGCCCGCGAGCCCAACCCGTAGACAGTCTCGGTCGGGTAGGCGAGCACGCGATCGGCACCGACGTGCTCTCGGAC
>JBDHCY010000404.1:0-3026 GCA_039591795.1 Gemmatimonadota bacterium
CCGTCGCTGAAGTACTCCTGCTCAGGATCACCGCTCATGTTGGTGAAGGGCAGCACCGCGATGGAGGGCTTGTCGGGCAGGGGCGGATCGACTGGGGGCCCGCTCACCCCCGCAACGTCGATCAGCAGACCCAGCGGACGCGGCCAAGTCGCCCAGAGAACAACGCCAAGTAGGACCACCACCCCCGCCGCGGTGCCTAGCACCATCCAGAGGCGGCGGACTCCGTTGCCTGCCTCGGCGTCGCCAGCCTCCTCCTCCTCTCGGGCTCCCTCCCTCACGAACGCCGTGGCTAGGACGATCGGGAGCCCGATGATCATGACCACCACCGCGAAGCCCGGCACCCACTCCGGCATAGCGAGCCCGTCGGCGAGCGCCTCGATGCCCTGGAAGGCCACCCAGGCCCCGACCAGATAGATCCCCAGCACCTGCCAGAGCGAGCGGCGGTGGATCTCTTGGATGAGGCGTTTCAGACGCGACACAGTCCTCCCCGCGCCCGGCAGTATGGACCTCTGCGGGCGGGTGGTTCAAGTGGGTCAGCAGCCAGAAACTCGAAACGTCCCCTCACGGCGTGAGTCGGCTCCGCCACTGATGGTGCCATCGAACTCGATCTCGATGAGGTGGATTCCGCTGCCCTCGTACGCCGTACCGCTGACGTCGTGCCCGAAGTCTCCAAGCGCCTCCACCAGACCGCCAGCTCGATCACCCTCGATGGCTACGGAGCCGTCGCGAGCAACGACATTGGGCAATTCGATGGATTCGGCTCCGCTGAGACCCCAGTCGAGCACGCCCACGATGGTCTTGGTCACATAGGCGATGATCGATACGCCTCCCGGGCTCCCCACCGCAAGGCGGAAACTGCCGTCCGAATTGAGCACCAGCATCGGGATCATTGCGGAGCGAGGCCGCTTCCGGCCGGCGGCCGCATTGGCCACGGGCACTCCGTCTCGGGCCGGAACGAAAGAGAAGTCCGTGAGGTTGCTGTTCAGCACCAGACCAGCGGCCACGCGGCGAGTCCCGGAGACGAATCCCACGCTCGTCGACATCGAGACGACGTTGCCCTGCGCGTCGGCCACCACGAAGTGGCTCGTGCCACCCGGCTCCGGTGAAGCGCCAACGGCACGCGGAAAACCGTCGATGAGTCCGGGCTCGACGACGAGGCTCGCGAGCTCGGGATCGATCGTACCCGCCCGCTGGGCGAGGTACCCGGGATCGAGCAGCTCGTCGACCGGCACCTCGATGAAGCGATCGTCGGCGACGTAGCGTTCGCGGTCGGCATAGGCGCGCTGCGATGCTTCCGCGAACAGGTGCCAGCCAGCCGGGGTGGCGGGCTTGGCAGCGAGGTCGAACGATTCGAGCTGACCGAGGATCGAGAGTGCCGTGACGGCAGAGGTCGGAGGCGGCGGTCCACACACCCTCCATTCGCGATACGGAAGGCAGATTACCTCGTGGACATGCGCTTCATAGCTCGCCAAGTCCTCGAGCGTCACCACTCCCGGGATCGGCTCCAGGGAAACCGCCGCGACGATAGCCTCCGCAATGTCGCCGGCGTAGAACGACCGCCAATCGTCGGCGACGGCGCGGAGGGTGTCGGCATAGGGAGCGTTGACGAAGGTGTCTCCTTCGCGCAGAAGCGTGCCGTCGCTGTTGGAGTACAGCTCGATGAACTCGTCGCTGGCGCCTACTGCCACTGCGAGTTCGAGGCCGCCGGCCATGCGTCGGCTGACTCGGATCCCGTCGGTCGCGAGCCCGATGGCCGTGTCGAAGAGCTCGCTCCACGGCAGCTCGCCGTGTTCTCCATGCGCCTCAGCGAGCATCGCAACGACTCCAGGGATGCCGAATACCCTCCCCGTACGGCTTGCCTCGAGGTAGTCCATCGGGGCACCGTCCTCGCCGAGGAACATCGATGGTTCGGCACTCAGCGGCGCTTCGACGCGCCCCTCGTAGGCCGTGGCTCTCCGGGTCGCGGCATCGTAGTGCAACATGAATGCACCGCCAGCGAGTCCAGAGCTATGTGGTTCGACCAACCCGAGGACCGATTGGATGGCCACAGCTGCGTCGATCGCGCTTCCCCCAGCGTCCAGCACGGACATGCCAGCATCCGTGGCGAGGGGGTGCGCTGCGGCGACCGCGTGGGGCCGGCGCCAGTCAGCCTTCTTCAGGTCTTCGGGCTTCCCCCCCCCGGATTTCATTCCGCCGACTCGAGAACCTTCTTCGGGTTCACTGAAAGCCAGGCATCGATAAACTGGCGCGTGTGGTCTCTTACTTTCTTGCGGACGAACGGGACGCCAGCCGCCCCGTATTTGCTGACGGACCACGTTGTACCGTAGCGAGGCGGGAGCGACGGGTTGCGCGCCAGCAGCACGAGTTGGTCGAGTTCGATTCCGATCGCATACGGTGCTATCGCGCCGGGTGCTCCGTGCGCCGCACTCACGCGTACTCTGAGGAATGGCATTCCAGGTGCTTCGCCCATCTCTTCCTTGCTCAGCACCTTGATACCCGCCCCGCGGAGCTTCAGCTCTACATTGGTTTGAAAGGTGCGAGCGTCGAACCCTGCTCGTTTGCGAGCTTCGTCGAATGTTCCCACTACCACGTGGACACCCGTTAGGCCTTTGAGGGTCGCCCTCGAAAGCTCGGTGTCCTGCGCGGACGAAGGCGAGCCGGTGACGAGCACCGCCACCAAGATGAGGATGGTGAGTACGCGACCTATGAGCATGGTTTTCTCCTTCGGGAGCGAGGCGGGGGTTTTCGGCCTGTTTGACCCCAATGGGGCGATTCTATCAGCGCCTCGTGGCCCCTGGCTCTGGGGTCGTCACTTCGGCACGAAAGGCCTTGAAAGAACATCCCCTCTACGCCGCTCTCGCGTCATCTCCTACCGTGTCAGCCCCTTTTTCGGCCTCTGGACCGCCTCTACGCCCAGACGGTCGGCGGTTCGAGTCCGTCCGCGCCCACCACCCTCCAGCCTGCGTCCAAGAAGCCACGCTTGGTCGATGGGGTCACCCTGAGGTCACTTCGGCACGAAATGCCTC
>JBDHCY010000405.1:0-3024 GCA_039591795.1 Gemmatimonadota bacterium
CGTCGTTGCCCTGTGGGGTTGGCTGCGGCCCCAACCGGAAGTGCCGAAGCCCGTCTCGCGGTACAGCGTCGCGATACCGGAGGAGGAGGCGCTGTTCACTGGCTTCGGGACACGGGTGGCGGTTTCGCCGGACGGGTCGCGGCTGGTGTATGTGGGAGCGGGTGAACAGACCTCCCGGCTGTTGCTGCGCGACTTGGACCAACTCCACGCCACCCCGCTGCCGGGCACGAACAACCCGGACATGCCGTTCTTCTCACCGGATGGATCGCGTGTGGGGTTTCGGGCTCGGGGTGCTTGGCGGGTGACATCGCTCGGCGGCGGTCCCCCGATCACCATCGCCGATCCCGATTTCCGTATCGGGTCGTATGGCGGCTCATGGGGGTCGGACGGCTACCTGTACTTCGACGCCAACGACAACGGGCTCGTGCGCGTGCCGGAGGGTGGCGGTCCACCCGAGACCGTGACGATGATCGACTCCGCGCAGGGGGAAGAGGCGCACGTGTGGCCCGAGGCGCTCCCCGGTGGCCGGGGCGTCGTGTTCTCGGTGCGACGGGGGGGGTTTGTGAACCTCACCGAGTGGGACATCGCGGTGTCCGACCTTGCGATGGGCATGCACAGCGTGTTGGTGCGTGGGGTGCGGGCGCGGTATGCCGCGTCGGGGCACCTCTTATACGTTACGGCGGACGGGACGCTGATGGCGGTCCCGTTTGATGAGACGACACTGGCGCTCACGGGTGATGCCGTACCTCTCGTGGAAGGTCTGCGGGTCGGGATCGACGGCACTATGGACCTCGCGGTCTCCGCGACGGGAACGCTGTTCTACACGACCGGCGGCGTTAGTGGAGGTGGACTTGCGGAGTTGGTGTGGGTGACGCGAGACGGGACGGCCGAGGAGATCGACCCCGATTGGACGGGCAACCTCCATTTTCCGAAGCTCTCCCCGGAGGGGACGCGCCTGGCGGTGGGCATCACTGCGAACGACGAGTCGCAGATTTGGATCAAGGAGTTGGATCGGGGGCCGCTACCCAAACTCACGTTCAGGGGCACGCTGAACCAGCGGCCTGCATGGACGCCCGACGGGCGGAGCGTCGCGTTCGGATCGAATCGCGGGGGTGATCTTGACCTCTATGTGCGGCGGGCGGACGGGGCTGGCCAGGCGGAGTTACTGCTGGACGACGAGCAACACCTTGGGGAAGTGACGTTTTCCCCGGACGGAGAGTGGCTGGTCTATCGGGTAAGCGCGGGAGGCCGTGATCTGTACGCGCTGCGCATGGGGGTGGATAGTCTGCCCCTGCCGTTGGTGACGACGGAGTCCTCGGAAACCTCCCCGGCGGTGTCGCCGGATGGCCGGTGGTTGGCCTATGCCTCGGACGAGTCGGGCCAGTACGAGGTATATGTGCGTCCGTTTCCCAACACGAATGATGGGAAGTGGCAGGTCTCGACCGATGGCGGACAGGAGCCCGTGTGGGCGCACAGCGGGCGGGAGCTATTCTACAAGGGAAGCGGAGACCTCATCGTTGTGGAGGTTTTGCCGGGAGCCGCGTTTGTGCCCGGTGAACGGCGGGCGCTGTTTTCGCACCAGGGTTACTACTCAACCACCCTGCATCAGTTCTACGATGTGACGCCGGACGATCAACGGTTCGTGATGATTCGGAATCGCGGTGCCGACGACGCGGGTGAGTTGATCGTGGTCGAGAACTTCTTCGAGGAGTTGAAGACGAAGGTGGGGCGGTAGCGATGACCGATCTCCTCGCCCGCCTCTCCGCCGCCCTTGCCGACCGCTACCGGATCGAGCGCGAGCTGGGCCAGGGCGGCATGGCCACGGTCTACCTTGCCGAGGATCTGAAGCACGATCGCAAAGTTGCGGTCAAGGTGCTCCGGCCGGAACTGGCCGCCGTCCTCGGCGCCGAGCGCTTCGTGCAGGAGATCAAGACCACCGCCGCGCTGCAACACCCCCACATCCTGCCGCTGTTCGACTCCGGGGAAGCCGACGGCTTCCTGTACTACGTGATGCCCTACATCGAGGGCGAGACGCTGCGCGACAAGCTGAATCGCGAAACCCAGCTCGGCATCGACGAAGCCGTGCGGGTCACGACGGAGGTCGCCGACGCACTCGACTACGCCCACCGCAACAATGTGATCCATCGGGACATCAAACCGGAAAACATCTTGTTGCACGACGGCCGGCCGATGGTGGCGGACTTCGGCATCGCGTTGGCCGTGAGTGCGGCCGCCGGCGGCCGCATGACGGAGACGGGGCTCTCCCTCGGCACGCCGCACTACATGTCCCCGGAACAAGCCACGGCCGAGAAGGACATCACCCATCGGTCGGACCTCTACTCGCTGGCCAGCGTGCTGTACGAGATGCTGAGCGGCGAGCCGCCGCACATCGGAAACTCCGCCCAGGCGATCATCATGAAGATCGTGACCGAGGACGCGGCCCCGGTCACGAGGCTCCGGAAGTCGGTCCCACCCCACGTGGCCGCTGCGGTCGCCAAGGCGCTCGAGCGGCTGCCGGCGGATCGGTTCGAGAGCGCTAAGGCCTTCGGAGAGGCCCTCACGAACCCAGCGCTCGCCAGCGCAGCCGCCGTCGAGTCGGTCCTTCCAGCGGGCGATGTGCCGGTCCGCCCCTCCCGGGCCACACTCGCCCTCATCATCTCCACCCTGGGCGCGCTGGGTCTCGCCGCGTGGAGCTGGCTTCGCCCCGGGCTCACGCCCGAGACCAGCCGGCAGCGCGTCGTGCTGTGGCAGCATGCCCTGGGGGACATGCTCGATCCGGGTATCGCCAGAGTCGGAAGCCAGGCAGCCATCGCACCGGACGGATCGAGCATCGTCTACGTCGACTCGACGGACGTCGGGTATCAACTGGCGCGGAAGGTCCGCCATGAGCGCCTCGCCACGCCGATGGCCGGCACCGAGGGAGCACTGTCGCCGTTCTTCTCCCCCGACGGCCGTTGGGTCGGGTATCGCACCATCGACGGAAAGCTCAAGAAGCTCCCGATCGATGGCGGCGGTTCCGTCACC
>JBDHCY010000406.1:0-4834 GCA_039591795.1 Gemmatimonadota bacterium
GCCGAGGCGGCGTCCAGGGTGGACTCCGGGGCCGCCTTCGGGGCGATGGTCGTCCTCGACCACGCCTACGTCGAGTACTCCGATCAGGATCTGACGTCCGTCGCGCAAGGCTTCGACAACGTGGTCACCGTACGCACGTTCTCGAAGGCCTGGGGATTGGCGGGCTGCCGGGTGGGCTATGCCGTGGCGTCGCCCGAGGTGGCGACCGTACTTCGCAACGTAGGGAGTCCCTTCCCGGTTGCCGGTCTCTCGTTGGCCGCGGTTCGGGCTCAGTTGAGCTCGGGCGACGCGGCGTTGGAGAAGCACGTGACGGCCGTCCGAGCGGGCCGGGAACGCGTCACGGAGACCCTCGGCGACCTGGGCATCGAGACGGGCCCCGCCGAGGGCAACTTCGTGCTCGGTGACTTTGGCGCTCGCGCCGACTTCGTGTTCAACGGACTGGACGCGCTGGGGGTCCGTGTCCGACGATTCCCGCACCGCCCCGAGATCGCCGACGCCTTACGCATCACCGTTCCCGAACAAGTGGAGCCGCTGGAACGGCTTCTGGAGGCGCTGCGAGTCTGCCTGGCGCCGGACGCCCTCCTGTTCGATCTGGACGGAGTGATCGCGGACGTGGAGGAGTCCTATCGCCGATGCGTACTCGAGACGGCGGGCACGTTCGGGGTGGAAGTCTCGCGAGAGGAGTTGGCCACGATGGTCCTCGCAGGCGACGCCAACAACGATTGGGTGCTGACGCAGCGCATCCTCGCCGGGCGAGGCGTCGAAATGTCGCTCGAGGACGTCACCGAGGCGTACCAGAGGGCCTACCTCGGTACATCGGGCTCACCGGGGCTTCGGGAATCCGAGCGCCTGCTCGTACCGCGTGACGTCCTGTCGCGCCTCGCAGAGCGCCTGCCCCTGGCCATCGTAACCGGACGCCCTCGAGAAGAAGCCGAGTGGTTCCTCGACAAAGAGGGGCTGACCGACCTGTTCGGCGCGGTGGTCTGCATGGAAGACGGTCCCATCAAGCCGGATCCGGCGCCCGTCCGAGCAGCCGCGTCCCTCCTCGACGTGGAACGCGCCTGGATGGTGGGCGACACACCAGACGACATTCGCGCAGCGGCGGCGGCCGGCGCCGTTCCGATCGGGATCGTCGCACCCGGTCCCGACCCCGGAGCCAGCGCCAGCGCCCTCCGTGAGTGCGGGGCGGCCACGGTACTGGGCGCCGTAGACGATCTCTTGGAGCTACTGCCATGATTACGATCCTCCTCTCGGAGAAAACCACGATCCCTCCCTCGGAGAAGCTGACATGAGTCCCCGAAACGCCACGATCGACCGCAAGACCAACGAGACCGAGATCAGCATAAGCCTCGAACTGGACGGAACGGGCTCGTCGGACGTCCAGACGGGCATCGGCTTTCTGGACCACCTGCTCGACGCGCTCGGCCGCCACGGTCGATTCGACATCGAGGTCCGCTGCAAGGGAGATCTGCAGGTCGACGACCACCACACCGCGGAGGACTGCGGCCTGGCGCTCGGGAGCGCCCTTCAGGAGGCCCTCGGCGACCGCGTGGGAATTGCGCGTTTCGGATACGCCTATGCGCCCTTGGACGAGGCACTGGCGCGCGCCGTAGTGGACATTTCGGGACGACCCTTCGCCAGAGTCGACCTGGGCCTCACGCGAGAGCGCCTGGGCGAGATGTCGTGCGAAAACATCCCGCACGTGCTGAGCTCCCTGGCCACCGCGGCGGGGATCACACTGCACGTCGACGTGCTGGAGGGAGAGAACGACCACCACAGGGCCGAGGCGGCCTTCAAGGCCGTGGCGCTCGCGCTCCGGGCCGCGGTGGGCCCGTCGGGCTTCGACGACATCCCTATTCGACTGCACCGGCGACGCCTGGATCCGAGGAGCGGCGCGTCGCGATCGTCGACTCGGGCGTGGCCAACCTCGCCGCCGTCGAGAGCGCGCTCACCGCCCTGGGCGTCGCGTACACGATCACGGAGGATCCGCAGGTCGTCCTCGCAGCCACGCACGCGATCCTTCCGGGCGTGGGACGGTTCTCCGCCGGCCTCGAGACCCTCCGTCGCCACGGCCTCGACGAAGCGGTACGCGAAGTCCACGAGCGAGGGACCCCGCTCCTCGCCGTCTGCCTCGGGATGCAGATGCTCGGAGACGGGAGCGACGAGAGTCCGGATACACCGGGGCTCGGCATCGTCCCTGGCCAGTTCCGGCGCCTGCCCGACTCGGTGCGTGTCCCACACCTGGGATGGAATCAGGTGAGCGCCGACGAGGGCTCGGGCCTCCCGAGCGGCACGGCGGCATTCGCCAACTCGTACTACTTGCCGGACCCCCCCAGCGGATGGAACGCCGCCCGCACGACCCACGGGGCGACGTTCGTTTCGATGCTCGGGCAGGGACGGACGCTCGCATGTCAGTTCCATCCGGAACTCTCCGGGCCATTCGGGATGGATCTCATCCAGAGTTGGCTCAGCGGGGAGCCCCGGGTGCGAGCGACGGATGCCGAGGACCCGGGCACGAACGGTAAGGAGGGCACCGTCTGGCAGGAGGTCGCACCCCGGATCGTCCCCTGCCTCGACGTGAAGGATGGACGGGTCGTGAAGGGCATCCGTTTCCAGAACCTCCGCGACGCGGGTGATCCGGCCGACCAGGCTGGTGAATATGAAGCCCAAGGAGCCGACGAGATCGTCATTCTCGACGTCGGGGCCTCCCACGAGGTGCGCGAGACGCAGCGCGAAACGGTGAGAGCCGTGCGGCGGCGCATCCACATCCCGCTCACGGTGGGCGGCGGCGTCCGCACGGTAGACGACGCACGGGGCCTCCTGGCTGCCGGCGCCGACAAAGTGAGCGTCAATACGGCCGCCGTCAGGGATCCGAGCCTTCTGGAGCGGCTGAGCCAGGCCTTCGGCACTCAGTGTGTGGTTCTGGCCATCGACGCTCGCCGCTTGGGCGACAGTTGGGACACCCTGGTCGTGGGCGGGCGGGAGGCGACGGGTATCGACGCGATCGAGTGGGCACGCGAGGGCACGCGCCTCGGGGCCGGCGAGATTCTGCTCACCAGTTGGGACCGGGACGGCACGAGGGCGGGCTGTGACGTGGAGCTGCTCGAGACCATGCGCGAGGCGGTGGATGTCCCGGTCATCGCGTCGGGCGGCATCGGAACGCCGGACGACGTGGTCACGGCCTTTCAAGCGGGTGCCGACGCCGTTCTGGCTGCGTCGGTCTTCCATGACGGGGACCTTACGGTCGGGCAGATCAAGACGTTCGTATCGGATCGAGGATTGGCGGTGCGGCCATGATCATCCCGAGTATCGACCTCATGGATGGGCGCGCCGTTCAGCTCCGGAAAGGAAAGGAGTTCGTCCTCGACGGCGGCGATCCGTTCGAGCGCCTCGAGGAGTTCTCCGTGGCGGGGGAGGTCGCCGTCGTCGATCTGGACGCGGCCATGGGACGGGGAAGCAACGCCCCGATCATGCGCGAGTTGGTCCGCCGGGCGCCCTGCCGGGTGGGTGGCGGGATCCGGGATGTCGAGACGGCCCTGGAGTGGTTGGACGCCGGAGCGGAGCGCGTGGTCATCGGAACGGCTGCGTCCGTGGACTTCTGCTCCCAGTTGCCGCGCGAGCGCGTGATCGCGGCCGTCGACGCCGAGAGTGGCAGGGTGGTCGTGGAGGGTTGGCAGACCAAGACCGAGCACGGTGTGATCGATCGCATCACAGAGCTGGCGCCGGTCGTGGGCGGGTTCCTGCTGACACAGGTCGAATATGAGGGCGGCATGTCCGGCTGGGACGAAGAGCTGCTCGCGCAGGCGGTGCAGGCGGCTGGCCCGGTGCGAATCACGGCGGCGGGGGGGATCACCACCGCCGAGGACGTGGGGCGGCTGGATCGACTGGGTGCGGACGCTCAGGTGGGCATGGCCCTCTATACGAACCGCATGAGCCTGGGCGAGGCGGTGGGCGCCCCGTTGGTCAAGGCGATCGACGAGCGACTCTGGCCCACCGTCGTGTGCGACGAGGAGGGGCACGCCATCGGGCTGGTGTGGAGCACGCTCGAGAGCCTCGAGGCGGCGGTGGGCGAGAGGCGGGGGATCTACTGGTCTCGCTCACGGGATTCGCTCTGGATCAAGGGGGAGACGTCCGGGGCCACCCAGGACCTGCTTCGCGTGGAGCTGGACTGCGACCGCGACGCGCTGCGCTTCGTCGTTCGCCAGCATGGCTCCGGCTTCTGCCACACGGGAACACCCGGATGCTGGCCCACTCCTTTTACGCTCTCCGCGCTCTCGGACGTGATCGCACGGCGGGGCGAAGAGGCGCCGGAGGGGTCGGGGACGGCAAAACTCATGGGAGACCCTGCCCTTCTGGCCTCGAAGCTTCGAGAGGAGACCGAGGAACTCATTCAGGCGCTCCGGACCGACACCGATGAGCGGAACGACGCCGATGAAGTGATCCACGAGGCGGCCGACCTGCTGTATTTCACGCTCGTCGCCGCGGCGAGCCGAGGAGCCGGTGTCGACGCGCTCCGCCAGGAACTCGCGCAACGAAGCCTACGCGTGCGCCGGCGTCCGATGGCGGCGAAGTCCGATGAGGCCGGATCCAAGACGGTGAGGCCCCGCGAGGCAGGATCCGATGCGGCGAAGCCCGACGAGGGAAGTTCCGAGAGAGTGAGGCCCGACGAGGGAGAGAACCGATGAGCCAGCCGCTTCTCCCCGGCCGTCGGGTCGAGGAATTTCGCGTCCGAAACAAGGGCGGCGTGCCCGCCGAGGTCCTCGCGGAGGCCGCGGTCATCGTGGAAGAAGTGCGCTCTGGCGGCGAAGCGGCGCTGAGGGGATACGCCACGCGC
>JBDHCY010000407.1:0-3009 GCA_039591795.1 Gemmatimonadota bacterium
AAGCGACTCCTCGATTATGACGATGTGATGAACAACCAGCGCGAGGTCGTCTACGCGCTGCGCCGCTACGCGCTCGAGGGCGGGGAGGAGCTCAAGGGTGAATCGCTCCGCATGCTGGAAGAGGCGATGGAGCGTCATCTGGGCGAGATCGTCCCTGAGGGTGAGGGCCCGCTCGACTGGGATCGACGAACGCTCGAGGCGGAGATCTACCAACGTTTCTTCGTGGCTGTGCCCGGGCTCGAAGACACCGAGCGGGTGCCGGACGAACACGCGCTCCGCGATGCGGCGCTCACCGCTGCCCGCGAGGCGTTCAGCGCCAAACTCCTCTACCTCGAGGACCTGCAGCGCCAGGTCGGTCACCCCGACCTCCCCGGTCGGCTCTTGGCAGACGTGGCACTCGGCACGATCGACGAGAAATGGAAGGGCCATCTCTACGACCTCGACCAGCTGCGCGCCGCGATTCAATACCGCGCCTGGGGCCAGAAAGACCCACTCGTCGAGTACAAGCAGGAGGCCTACGAGATGTTCGAGGGCCTCATGCACGATATCTCGGCCACCTTTGCCGAGCGATTCCTCAAGCTGCAGGTGCAGGTCGGGCCGGCCGCGCCCCCGGCCTTGCGCCGGGCACCGAGTCGGGCGGTGGCCACGCCAGCCAAGGCCGCCGCGAGCGACTTGATGCCGGGAGCCGAAGCGGTTGGTGTCCCCGCCCCGCGGGCCCCCGCTGGCGGGTCGGGCGGCTTCCCACGTGTGGGCCGCAACGATCCGTGCCCCTGCGGATCGGGCAAGAAGTACAAGAAGTGCCACGGCGCTAACACGTAGCGGCGGGGCGCGCGCAGGGTACGACCGAGAGAGCGGGAGAGGCGAGCTTGCACCATGCCTCTTCATCTCTCCGAGCGTGCGAGCGTCGACCGCCCCAGGGAACGGCTGAGCGCCCAGGGCCCCTCCGCGTTGACTGGACAGGAGTTGATCGCCATCCTCATAGGTACGGGATGCGCCGGCCGCGACGCGTTGGCCGTCGCTGCAGACCTCCTCGGGCTGGTCGGAGGGTCGCTGCGGCGGCTCGAGGTGAGGCCGTTCAGCGAGCTGGCGCGGCTCCCGGGCGTGGGGCGGGTCAAGGCCGCGCGAATCATCGCGGCGCTCGAGTTGGGGCGCCGGGCCCGGTCGGAAGCCGAGCCGGCGCCGTCGCGGATCCGCACCCCTGCCGACGTGCATCGCATCTACGCCGAACGGCTGCGCGGCCTCGCCGTCGAGGAGTTCCATGTGCTCGCTCTGGGGAGCCAGAGCCAGGTTCTTGCCGACCGGCTCATCACGCGCGGCATCCTGAATTCCTCTCTGGTGCATCCGCGGGAGGTGTTCCGAGCGGCGATCCTCGAAGCGGCGGCCGGTCTGATCGTAGTGCACAACCATCCGAGCGGCGATCCCACGCCCTCGGCCGACGACCGGGCGGTCACCCGGCAGCTAGTGGAGGCGGGCCGCATTCTGGACATGACGGTGTACGATCACGTGATCGTCGGTGGCGATCGGTACGTGAGCCTCGCCGAAGCGGGGCTCCTGTGACCGGTGTCGCGACTAGGATCGCCCCCGAACTGCTGCGGGCCATTGGCCCCGTCCGCGACCGCATCGACCTCGAGGCGGTACAGCGAGCCTACCGGGCGTCGCTTTCTGCGCATCAGGGCCAGAAACGACTCTCGGGCGAAGACTTCGTCTCGCATAGCGTCGCGGTGGCGGCCATCCTGGCCGAGCTCCAGCTCGACACCACGACGATCGTCGCGGCGCTGCTCCACGACGTGGTCGAAGACTCGGACGTCAGCGCCGACGATCTCAGAGCCGAGTTCGGCCGCGAGGTCGGCGACATCGTCGACGGGCTCACCAAGATCTCGACACTGCCGTTCTTGAGCACCGAAGAGGCACAAGCCGAGAACTACCGGAAGCTGCTTCTGTCGATTGCGAGGGACGCCCGCGTCATCATCATCAAGCTTGCCGATCGACTGCACAACATGCGGACCCTCACGCCGCTCTCGAAGGAGAAGCAGCGGCGCATCGCGCTCGAGACCCGAGAGATCTACGCACCCCTCGCGCACCGGTTCGGAATGGCCAACCTGAAGGCGGAGCTCGAAGACCTCGCGTTTCGCTATCTCGAGCCCGACGAGCACGGCTCACTCGGGAGCGGGCTCGAGGTGGAGTGGGCAGGTCGCCAGGAGATGATCGAGCGCTTTCGGGGCCCGCTCGAGGAGGCGCTCCGCTCGGCGGGGATCCCCGACGTCGACGTCACTGGGCGACCCAAGCACCTCTGGTCGATCTATCGCAAGATGCGGCGTCGCGAGGTCGGGATCGATGAGATCTACGATCTGATGGCGGTGCGTGTGCTGGTGAACACGATCCCCGATTGTTATCACGCGCTCGGGGTGCTGCATCACCATTGGACGCCGCTGCAGGAGCGAATCAAGGACTACATCGCTTCGCCCAAGTCCAACGGATATCAGTCGTTGCACACGACGGTTTTTGGGCCGGGCGGGCGGCTCTACGAGATCCAGATCCGGACTCGCGGGATGCACCGGACTGCCGAGTATGGCATCGCGGCACACTGGGTCTACAAGGAGCGCGACGGGAAGACCGCCGACGAGCTCGACGAACACTTCGCCTGGTTCCGGCAGCTCCTCGAGCTGCAACAAGACACGCACACCCCCGAGGAGTTCCTCGAGTTCTTGAAGATCGATCTCTACCAGGATGAGATCTTCGTCTTCACACCGGGCGGTGACGTGAAGCGGCTTCCCAAGGAGGCGACACCGATCGACTTCGCGTTCGCCGTGCACACCGAGGTCGGGCTTCGCTGCCAGGGCGCGCGCGTCAACGCGCGCATTGCGCCGCTGCATCGAGCGCTCCGGAACGGCGATACCGTCGAGATCTTGACGAGCACTTCATCTCGCCCGTCGCGCGATTGGCTGAGCCACGTGAGGACAGCCCGCGCCCGCCACAAGATCCGCCAGTGGCTCAAGCAGGAGGAGTCGG
>JBDHCY010000408.1:0-3100 GCA_039591795.1 Gemmatimonadota bacterium
CGTGGGTGACGGGCCCGACCGACCTGACGCCGAAGACGAGGCGCGACTCTTGGGCGTGAGCGCCGACGTCCGCGCGCTGGGCCGGATCGAGTCGGTGGCGCAGCTGATCCGATGTGCCGATCTGCTCCTGCTGCCGTCTACCGCCGAGTCGTTCGGACTGGTGGCGCTGGAAGCGATGGCCTCTGGCGTGCCGGTCGTCGGCAGCCGGGCGGGAGGACTGGTTGAGGTCGTGACCGATGGCGAGTCGGGAGTGCTCGAACCGCCGGGGGAAGTGGAGCGGATGGCCGAGCGCGCCATTGAGCTCCTCGAAAACCGTGCCACATGGCGGCGATACTCCGAGCAGGCCATCGAGCAGGCGGGCGCCTTCTCAACGGGTCGCCTGGCCTGCGGCCCTCGTGTGGGCGGCCGTATCGGCCATGGGCATCGGAGCCGCCGGCAACGTGGTGAACGATCTCTTCGACCTCCCAGCCGATCGGGTGAATCGGCCTGAGCGTCCGCTCGCCAAGGGCACAATCGGCGTTCCCGCGGCGCTTGCCCTCGCGCTGGTGGCCGCGATCGCCGGGCTCGTCACGGCCCGGGCTGCCGGGCGTGGGGTGTTCGTGCTGGGCGGCGCCGCCCTCGTGGCTATGGTCGTCTATTCACCCTTCCTCAAGGCGCACGGTGTGCCGGGCAACCTCACCGTCGCGGCCGTCGCGGCGCTCCCGTTGCTCTACGGAGCGCTCGCGGCCGGTGACGCCGGTGCCGGCGTGCTTCCGTTCGTCTTGGGCGCGTGGCTGCATCTGGCTCGTGAGCTCGCGAAGGACGCAGACGATGCCGCGGGAGACACGGTGCTCGGGCGCCGCACGGTGGCGACGAGATGGAGTCCGGCGGTGGCGAGGAGCTGGTCGGCCGGAGCGGCCATCAGCTTCATTCCCGTGAGCGCCCTGCCGGTGTTCGTCGCCGGCTATCATCCGCGCTACCTGGGATTCGCCGCGGTGGCAGCTGGTGCCGCGCTGTGGGCGACGCGCCGACTTCGCTCGGGCGCAAGTGGCGGACCGGCCGCGCTCAAGCTCGCCATGACGATTGGGCTCGTTGGCCTCGTGGCAGGCCGACTGTGACCTGGTGGCAGGCGGCGGTGCTCGGGATCGTGCAAGGGCTCACCGAATTCCTGCCGGTTTCGAGCTCCGGGCATCTCGTCGTGGCGGAGGCCGTGCTCGGGGTCGAGGCTCCGGGCGTCGTGCTTGAGGTCGTCCTCCATCTCGCCACCCTCGGTGCCGTGCTTGCCGTCTACTGGGCGAGGGTGCTCGCTCTCGTCCGCGGGGTCGTGCGGGGTGACCGAACGGCGTGGCGATCGGTAGGGCTGCTCGGGCTCGCCACCGTGCCGGCCGCAGTCGTGGGCCTCGTCTTCGAGGACATGATCAAGGCGGCATTCGATTCGTTGACCGTCGTCGGGATCTCGTTCTTGGTCACGGGGTTGATTCTCTGGAGCACGCGGGGACGCGGTGGAACGCGACAAGAGCCTTCCGGCTGGAGCGCGCTCGCCATCGGCATGGCGCAAGCGCTTGCGATCATTCCGGGGATCTCACGCTCTGGCTCCACCATCGCGGCCGGCGTCTGGGCCAAGGTCGATCCGGTCCGCGCTGCGGAGTTTTCGTTCCTCATGGCGGTCGCCGCCATTGCCGGCGCCGCAGTGCTCGCCATTCCCGATCTTGGCGCCACCGGAGCGGCGCTGGGGTGGGGCGCGATCGCTACTGGATTCGTAACCGCGTTCGTCTCCGGTGTCGCGGCGATTCGGTTCCTCGTCGCACTTCTCGCTCGACGAGCGTTTCATCGCTTCGCGCCCTATTGCTGGCTCCTCGGATTCGCGACGCTTGTCTGGGCGTTCCGTGGGTAGCGCGAAGAGGTCGTCACCCGGGCCGCTTGGCGGCGCCGCCGGGACGACGCCCCGGCACGTCTTCGTCGGGAGCGTGACTTCGGCGCTCGATCTGGCGCACCGGCTCGCCGACGAGGGTGCGCCACACGGGACGCTCATCGTCGCGGAGGAGCAGACGGCGGGAAGAGGACAGCACGGGCGGGTGTGGCATTCGCCCGCCGGTGGTCTCTGGATGGCCTTCGTGGCTCGGCCCGCCACACCGTCCGAGCTCCGGGTCGTCTCGCTCCGCATCGGACTCGCGGTCGCTGAGACCCTCGCAGGCTTCGTTCCGACCGCATCGGATCTCGGCGTGAAGTGGCCGAACGATCTCTTGCTTGGTGATCGCAAGGTGGGGGGCGTGCTTTGCGAGGCGCGCTGGCGCGGCGACTCGCTGCGTTGGGTTGCGGTGGGGGTCGGCATCAACTTGACCAATCGGATCCCCGAGGAATTGGCGAGCGAGGCCGTTGCCGCCGGCAACGTCCACCGCGAACGGCTGGCATTGGCCATCGGCGCGGCGCTCGAGGGGCTTCATCTGGCCGCTCCGCTGCTCCATGCCGAAGAGCTGGAACGTCTGGCTCGAGTGGATGCGTTGCGCGACCGCGCGCTCGTCGAGCCGGTGGCGGGCATGGCTCGCGGCATTGCTGCCGATGGTGCTCTTCTCGTGGAGACCAGCCGGGGCATCGAAGCCGTGCGAGCTGGGTCTCCGCGACTGGCGTGACCCGGCGCCTCCGGTATCTTGGCGTCGATGCTCCTCGCCCTCGACCTCGGTAACACAGAGCTCACGATTGGCGCGTTCGCCGGCGATCGCCTCGTCGCGCACTGGCGGCTCACGTCGGTCGAATGCACTCCGGACGAGTGGGCTTTCACCATCACGGGGTTCTTGAGCCAAGCTGGGCACTCGACCGAAGAGATCCGCGCGGCGGTGCTGGCCTCGGTGGCACCCCACACTGCCCTCGGACTCGCCGACGGAGTCGAACGGGCGACCGGCCGGCACGCGCTCACCGTCACCCATGCCTCCCCGCTGCCGATCGTCCTGGATGTCGACGAGCCGTCGAGCGTCGGTGCCGATCGCATCGTGAACGTGCTCGCGGCAGCCGAGCAGTACGGACGCGATGTCGTCGTGGTCGACTTCGGGACGGCGACGACGTTCGACTGCGTCACTGCCGACCGGAGGTTCATCGGGGGCGTGATCATGCCGGGCCTGTGGAC
>JBDHCY010000409.1:0-2971 GCA_039591795.1 Gemmatimonadota bacterium
GGGCTCGCACTCCGGTTGGCGAGGAAGGCCTCCATCTGTTGCTGCATTGCCACGAATGCCGCTGAATCCCGGCGCGGCGCAGTGAAATACAGATACATCAACTGAAACGCCGTCTCGACGTCTTTCGGTGAGGTGGCACCGGAGATGCCCTCGGAGAGCGAGCTAATGAACGGTGACACGCTCACGGCTTTCCCCGCCATCACCTTGCGCAGATCGATCATACTGAGCTCACCCACGCCTCCTGCACCCACCGCGTCGATGGCGAACATGGCGGGAACCAAGGTCTCGTCGGGTGCCAAGGAGTATCCACCGGGACTGAAGGATCGGATCAGAATCTCGTCATCCTTGAAGTCGGTCGGCTTCAGAAGGACGCGAACTCCGTTGGCCAGCACCCAGATCGTCAGGTTGACCTCGTCGACGTGCTCCTCACTCACGATCTCGGCCGGCGCCGGCACGATGGCGACCAGCGGTGCGGTGCTCACCTCGTCCTCATAGGGAGCAATGTCTTTGGCGTGGACAGCCTCGAAAACGGCCAGCAATTCTCGCTCGTCAGGAACAGCGTTCTTCTCTGGTCCATCCACGGCAATGACTCGATTCTGGTCAACCATCCATTCGCGGCCCAGGCGATCAATCTCATCGAGCTCAATTGTTGGCAGCAGCTGTTGTGCCAATTCGTACACGGCAGCGATTCCGGGCACGGGCTGCTCGGTGAGGAAGTGGCGAACGTACTGCGAGGCGAAGGCGGCGGATTCGCGCTTCTCACGCTCGGCGTATTGCCGTTCGAGCCCCCGCAGCATTCGCGCCTTCTGCCTCCGCAATTCTCCGGGGGTGAAGCCGTGGCGGGAGACACGTTCGGACTCGGTCAAGAGCGCGTCGAGACCAACCGTGACACCTCCCTCCTTCACTGAAGCGAACAATTGGTAGACCTCACTCGATCGTGCGAAGCGCCCCTGGCCGGAGCCGCCAAAAATGAAAGGCGCATCCGGCTTTTGTGTCAGCTCGGTCATCCGCTGGTTGAGCATCCCGTTGTAGAGCCGCGCGACGAGCCGCTGCCGGTGGTCGCCAACAGTCTCATATGCCCCAAGCCGCTGCTTCCACAGAATGCTGACACGGGTGTTGGTCGCCTCCGGGTCCGTCGCGATAGCGAACAGTGTTTCGTCATGCAGCGGTACGGGAAACACCTCGCGCTCCCGCGCATCCGTAGCGGCGGGGATCGCGGCGAAGTATTTCGTGATCAGTTGTTCGATCATGTCGGGATCAAAGTCACCCACCGCGATCACGGCCATCAGATCGGGGCGATACCAGTCGCGATAGAAGCGGCGCAGCGCGTCGTGCTCAAATCCTTCGAGCGACTCCTTGGTCCCGATCGTCAATCGCTCGGCATAGCGGGACCCTCTGAAGATGATCGGGAATTGCTTATCGCGAATGCGCGCCCCCGCCCCCCGGCCGGAGCGCCACTCCTCGATGACGACGCCACGCTCTTTCTCGATCTCCTCTGGATCGAGCGTTTGGAGGTGTGCCCAGTCTTCGAGTATCTGAAATGCCTTTTCCATGATGTCGGCGGTGTCGGTAGGAATCCGCAGCATGTACACGGTCTCGTCGGCACTCGTATACGCGTTGATGTGCGGGCCGAACCGCATCCCGATCGATTCCAGGTAGTCCACCAATTCCTGCTTGGCAAAATGCTCCGTGCCATTGAACCCCATGTGCTCAACGAAGTGTGCTAGACCACGCTGATCGTCGTCCTCTAACACGGAACCGGCATTCACGACAAGCCTCAGCTCGGCGCGGCTCTCGGGTCGCGAGTTCACGCGGATGTAGTAGCGCAACCCGTTCTCCAAAGTGCCGATCGTTACCTGGGGATCGATCGGCAGTGGACGCTCGAGTGCCTGCTGACCAGAAAGAGCGGACGGCAAGAAGAGGACAAACGCGAGTGCGATCGAGGTGATGGAACGGGAGTACATCTGGACCTCCGGGGGGGCGTGCTTCACGACCGGGTCTCGGTTGTGAATCTACGCACTGATGAGTCGCCCGCAAAACGGTCGCCGAGGGGTTGGTAGGGGGAAACGCGTGTTCGCCAGCGTCAGGCGCCCGGGGAGTCGCAGGCTGACCGCCCGATGACGATCCTGCTCCTTCAGGATGCCGAAACACGGCCGAGCCCGGGGGGTCCAGCCAAAGGGGGACGATCGGGCGCGCCCGCCCCGAGACACAAAACTCTTGACCAGCGCGAGACAATCCCTACTCTGGCACGTGTGGCTCACCAAGGATTTCGCGTGGCTCACCCATCGCTTCGGTCGCTCGCATCGCTTGGTCCGGTCGCAGTGGTCGTCTGGTTACTGGCCGCCGCCTGCAGTCGAGGGCCCCCGCCCGACCTTGCGCCGGATCCCGCCCTCGTCGCCCGCATCAGCGAGATCCGCATCCAGCCCGCCGCTCAGCAAGTCTGCCCCGGCCGCGCACTCGGCGCCCGGTATCTGGCGATCCTGGACGATGACACGAGCGTCCCGTTTTCGACGAGCTACGATCGCGACAATCCGCCACCGCTCCATGTCATCATGCTGGCGCGCACGAGCCCGCATGCGACGCCCATCCGCAACGGGAATTGGTCGACGAGTGCCGATCCCCTGGCCACCGTGGTGTCGGGCTTCCGGTTGCATGCCGCGCTCAAGGTGGCGCCCGAGCTCGGGGACGACGTGGTCATCTCGCCCGTGTACGACTGTGCGCCGAACGCCTTCGGTTTCGGGGGTGAGGCGGGGTCGGCCGGCGGATCCGGCGCGAGTGGGCCGGACGTCACCGTACGCATGAGCATCCTCGCGTCGCCGTTCCACGACCGCCTGCTGGTGACGGCGATCGAGGTCGGCGTGGCGCCGCCGCTCTTCGCGCTCTACGACGCCGATCGCGTGCCGCCGGCCGACTGGCTCGTGATCGAGACTCGCGGCGGGCGCGGTGGTCGAGGCCGAAAGGGGACGGCTGG
>JBDHCY010000410.1:0-4053 GCA_039591795.1 Gemmatimonadota bacterium
TCGCCGGTATCGAATAGAGCCCCCACGACCCGTCAGCGCGTGCGGCGCTGAAATACACCGACCGCCCGTCGCGGGACCAGTCGGGCTTGGTCACTTCGACCAGCCCCGCTTCTGCTCCGTCGAGTACTCTCCGCTCCCGACCGTCCGGCGTGACGACACCGATGCCATTGAGACCCCTAAGGCACAGGATCTCCTCACCCCTTGGCGCCCACCGTGGGTGCGAGCAACTCTCGCGGGTGAGTTGGCGCGGCGCGCTCCATTCCCCACCAATCGATTGGCGGCTCATCAGGAAGACGTGGCGTGGAGCGCGTCCATGGCTGTGGAAGGCGAGTTGCAACCCGTCGGGTGAGAACGTCGGGTGCGCCTCTTCCTCAGTCCCGTCGGTCAGCCGCACCTCGCCCTTGCCATCCACGCCGATCAAGAACAGATCGCGTGTACCGTGTCGGAGGGAAAAGAAAGCGATCTCTCGGCCGTCGGGAGAGAACTCAGGGACGAAATCGTCCCCCGGATCAGTGGTCAGCTGCCTGGGCTCACCGCCCTCGATCGGCTGGATGAAAATGTCCTGGTTGCCCTCGAGGTTGGCGTCATACGCAAGCCATTGGCCATCGCGAGATATGCGATGGCTCTCGACGATCTGGTTGCCCATCGTCACCTGGCGCCCCTCAGCAATCGATATGCTCGCCGAGGTCGGGATCGCGAGCTCCCACACGTTGCGGCGCATGGAGAATTGGGAGTAGGCCGCGTGCGCACCGCCTGCGCTCACCGAGACAGAATGGGGATTCAAGCCCGTGGTGACCACAACCGGTTCGCCTTGTGGTCGTCCCGTCCCGTCGATCGCCACCACATAGAGGTCGCGGGGGCCGTCGCGGTTCGAGATGAAGAGGAGGTGCCGCCCGTCGGGAAGCCAGACAGGGCTCACGTTGAGTGATGGGTGGTCGGTCACTCTGATCGGATCACCGCCGCCTGCGTCGACGACCCAAATCGAGCTGGGCGCGACGTTGCCCAGTGTAGTAGCCCGAATGAAATCGGAGTTCCCCTGCACGTAGGCCAACCGCGAACCATCAGGGGACCAGGCAATCGAGTGTGGCTGCGGCGGCACTCGGGCAACGAGCGTCGCGGGGCCGCCGTCGAGCGATTGCACCAGGATGCTGTCCCCGGCGAGGTAGGCGACGCGGCCGTCGTGTATCCCCCATACGGTGCCGACGGCGATCGTCCTCGCCGCACCCCCAAACCGTGGAATCAGGTGGGAGACGGCGGGGGCGCCCTCCGCATACTCCACGAACGCGACGCTGCGCCCATCCGGTGCCCAGTGGGGAAACTCCTGCCTGCCCGGGCGGTCGGCGGTGAGCGGAATGGACCTCCCCCCGCCAAGATCCCGGACGTAGATGTGTAGGTTGCTGCCGAAACCTGCTGCATACGCCACTTCGCCGCCGTCTGGGGAGATCGCGGGCTCGTACTCGAGCTCCAGCGCGCGGGTGAGCTGCCGGATGTTGGAGACTACGATCGAAGGCCCTCGGGCCCGGAACGAGGACCAGCCGAAGAATCCCAGCACGGCGATGGCAACGGTCACACCGGTGATCAACGCGACGTTGACGTGCCGCCGTGGCTGCCCGCGCGCAGCCGGCGTCATGCCGGTGGGCGTCATGCCGCCGCTCGGTGTGGCGAGCGCCTCCAAGTGGGGCAACAGTTGCTCCGCGCTCTGCCAACGGTCGGCCGCTTTCTTTTCCAGGCACTTCATCACCAGCTGTGCCAGGACGGGCGGCACGGCCTCCCGGTGCTTCGTCACCGGCTCAGGCGCTTCCGTGACGTGAGCCGACAGGATCATCTGGGGCGCTCTGCCGGTGAACGGAGGCCGTCCCGTCAACAGCTCGTACGCGAGCACGCCCACGGCGTAGATGTCCACTCGATGGTCCACGTGTGGATCGGCCGCCGCCTGTTCCGGCGCCATGTACGCCGGCGTACCGAGTGCGACGCCTGCGGTCGTGAGCTGCTGTCGCCCCGTCGCTTCACTCACTGCCTTCGCCACCCCGAAGTCGGTCACTAGCGCATGGTTCTTCTTGAGGAGCACGTTGTCTGGCTTGATGTCCCGGTGCACGACGCCATGCTCATGAGCGTCGGCCAGCGCGTCCACCACATCGCGCAGAATCCGGACGGCTTCAGGGATCGGCAGCTCGCCCTCCCTCGCCAGCTTCTCGCGGAGGGATTGGCCCGCTTCATAGGGCATCACGTAGTAGAGAAAGCCGTCTGCTTCCCCGGAGTCGTACAATGGGAGGATGTGGGGATGATGGAGCTGCGCGGCGACTTCGATCTCACGGAGGAATCGTTCGGGGCCGAGTGCGGCAGCCAAGTCCGGCCGAAGGACCTTCACCGCCACCTCCCGGTGGTGCTTCAAGTCCTCGGCGAGATAGACCGTCGCCATCCCACCACTGCCCAGCTCGCGCTCGATCGCATACTGCTCGGATAGCGCAGCCTTGAGACGCTCGAACAGGTCGGCCATGCTCTGCCTGGGAAGCTGACAGCTGCTAAGATGAGACGCTACGCGGGGAAGTGCCAGAGCCTTCGTGCTGATGACGCTTGACGATTGTCCTCCGGGCAGCGACCCTACCCGCATGTCACACTTCAAGAGATGGACTACGGTCGTGGCCACTGTGCTCGCCTGCTTCGTGTATGTGGGCTGTGCGAGCCCACGGCCGTCGAATTCGTGGACCGCGCTCGCCGATGCCTTGGTCGAGCGCATGGCGCTCACGCCGGGCGAACGTGTGCTGCTCGTCGGCGTGCCCGGTCCGTTCGACTCCCTCGTGAACCCGCTGCGTCGCGCCATCGTAGCAGCAGGCGGCGTCGATCTCGGCGCGATGGACGCCCGTTCGGAGCCCTTTGGCGTTGACGTGACGACGTTCGTCGGTGACGCGGCCGGCCTCGAGCGCGCCGAGTTGGTCGACTACTTCCAGGACGTCGACCTCGCCGTGATGCTGTGATGCTCCCGGGAGCGGTGCCCGCGGATCCGCCGTACGCCGCCATGCAGGACGTGCTCCGCTCGGAGCACGGGCGGATGATCCACTTCCATTGGGCCGGTGCCTACGATCTGTCCGGGCGCGAGATGCGGGTGACCGCCGCGGTCGATTCGGTCTATCGCAATGCCGTCCTCCAGAGCGACTACGCCAGGCTGGCGGCGAGGCAGCGCACCCTCGAGGAGGCGATGCGCGGCACGCGCGTGCGCGTGACCAGTCCGCTCGGGACCGATCTCACGTTCGAGATCGGCGACCGCCCCGTGACGAAGCAAGACGGCGATGCATCCGCGAGTCGAGCGACGGCTGCGCGAAACTTGATCGATCGCGAGATCGAGATTCCCGCCGGTGCGGTACGGGTGGCGCCAGTCGAGAGTTCTGTCCACGGGACCATCGCGTTTCCCCCGATGGCCTGGGGGGGCACGCTCGTCGAGGGTCTCATCTTGACGTTCGAGGCGGGGCGTGTCGTCGCGGAAGACGCACCCTCCGGGCTCGAGGCAGTGACGGCGGAGCTCGACGCCGCTGGCGATGCAGGGCGCAGCTTCCGCGAGTTCGCGGTTGGGATGAACCCTTTGCTGGCGATCCAGCGCGACGACACACCGTGGATCCCCTACTACGGTTACGGGAGCGGTGTCGTACGTCTATCCCTTGGCGACAACACCGAGCTCGGCGGGGCGGTTGGCGGTGGGTACGTGCGCTGGAACTTCTTCACCGATGTCACGGTGACGGTGGGTGATGAGGTCTGGGTTCGGGACGGCCAGCTGGTGCGGGAGTAGGCTGGGTAGGCACCCGGCCCGCGGGCGAGCCGCGAGCCGGGCACCAAGTGGCCTCCATCTCGCCCGCCTTCGCTTCGACACACGAGAAGCGAAGAGGGCTGTGCCCTAGTCCCCCGTCAACCGAACGACGACCCGATCTAGGGCCCCCACGAACGGGAACGGCCCGTCGTAGAGTCTCGACACCTGCGTGCCGGTATCGCGCCCCACATCAAACGTCTCAGCGAGTGAATACGTGCTGATGTGCATCCGCGGCATGTCCGCCTCGTCGACTT
>JBDHCY010000411.1:0-2966 GCA_039591795.1 Gemmatimonadota bacterium
TCTGGAAGAAGATCACGCGACGCGGCAGCGCGAGTTCCGTTTCGTCCGGGGTCCCATCTTCGCGAACATCGTGCTGGCCGACGAGATCAACCGCACGCCACCCAAGACGCAGGCAGCGCTGCTTCAGGCCATGCAGGAGCATGAGGTGACGGCGGCGGGGACGACCTATCCCCTCCCTGCCCCGTTTTTCGTGCTGGCGACGCAGAACCCGATCGAGCAGGAGGGGACTTATCCGTTACCCGAGGCGCAGCTCGAACATGAAGCGGTCGAGCTGCGGGTGGGCTACCCGACGGCAGTGGAAGAGGAGCAGATCGTCGAGAGCACCACGGGCGATCAGGCGCCCGAGGTCCAACCGGTGCTCGACGGGAGCGAGGTGAGCGCGTTGCAGCATTTGGTGCGTCGCGTGCCTGCGGGCCCGGAGGTGATCGCGTACTCTGTGCGCCTAGCCCGGCTCACCCGGCCGGTGGAGCCGGGCGCGCCCGAGTGCACGCGGGAGTATGTCGCGTGGGGGGCGGGTCCCCGGGCGTCGCAGTACCTGACGCTCGGCGCGAAGGCGCGCGCCGCGCTCGACGGCCGGCACGTGGCGGATCTGGAGGACGTGGATGCGGTCGCGCCGGCGGTGCTTCGTCATCGAATCGTGCTCAACTTCGCGGCCGAAGCGGCTGGGCGGGATGCGGACTGGTTGATTCAGGAGATCGTGCCGCTCGCGGGGAAGTGATCTGCCGCGCGGGCGCAACGTGCGACTAGCCACAAGTCTCAATAAATCAACGTGTTGACATGGTGTTGACGCCGGCCCCGATGTTGCTTATCGGGTAGGTGTCGCCTGTGCCAACCACTCTCGCAGCGTTCTCGCTTCGACTGCTCGGCCCGCCGAGTCTGGCCACGCCTCACGGTGAGCCAGTGAGGCTGCGTACGCGGAAGCAACTCGCTCTGGTAGCGCGTCTCGCCTGGGAGGCACCACGGGCCCTTTCCCGAGAGTATCTGGTCGATCTCCTCTGGCGCTCGGCGGAGCCGCGTGCGGCCAGGCACTCTTTGGCGCAAGCACTGACGGCGCTCCGCAAGGTGTTCGGCGAAGATGCCGTGAAGACCGCCGGCGGTACGGTTGCGTTTCGTGCGGGCCTGGTGGCAATCGATGTCCGAGCGTCTGAGAATCTCGATGGAGCACTCCTCGGCGGCTTGTTCGAGGGGTTCGAGATTCCCGGCGTTCCCGGCTTCGACCAGTGGCGAGACCGAGTCGTTGCGGAGACTTGGCCCGTGTTGCGCGACGCGATGGTGCGAGCGATCTCGCACGCGCGTTCGGTTGGCAAGTATGTGGAGGTGGAAGCGCTGGGACGAGAGCTTCTCTCTCGCGACCCGTTGTGCGAGGCGGGGATTGAGGCGTGTGTGCAGGGTCGGGCACTGGCCGGAGATCGGGTGGCTGCCCTGCAGATCTACGACGATTACGCAGCCCGCCTTGCCGAGGAGCTCGAGACCCAACCCAGCGACCCTTTGCGTCGAGCAGCGGCGAATCTCCGACGTGGTGTCGCACCGCGAGAGGAGCGGATGCTTCGGGTCGCCGAGGCAGAAACGGGAGCGCGTGCCGCGTTCAAGCCGGTTCCGCTAGTGGGGCGCGAGCGCTCGTACGCCGAGCTCCACGGTCATTGGCTGGCGGTGCAGCGCGGTGTGCCCGGCTACGTCCTCATCGGCGGAAGGCCGGGTGTGGGCAAGACATCGCTTGGGATGATGCTTGCCGCTGGCGCACACGCCGCGGGTTCGGCCGTCGTGCGACTGCAGCTGCACGACACGGAGGGCACGGCACCGTACGCGCTGCTTTCGGAGGTAATCCGACAGCTCTTGGACTATCCCGGTGCCGGAGCGACCGCTGGGGAAGCTCTCGCGGAGCTCTCGCGCATCTGCTCCGCCGTTCGCGTTCAGTTCCCTGGTGTAGCCGAGGCGCCGGCCGCGGTGCCGGAGACGGTGCACCTCAGACTGACCGAGGCGCTCGTGGCGCTGCTCGCGAGCATCACGGAGGAACAGCCGGTGCTTCTTCTCTTGGACGACATCGTTCTCGGGGACGACGCGAGTCTGGTCGTGCTGCGGCGAATCCCACGAAAGGTCGGTGAGCGACGCCTGATGATGTGCTACACGTCGTCCACCGAGGATCTGCGCACTGTTTTCGTGGATCCGGAGCGACCCTCGGCGGGGGAGGAAGCGCGCTGGGTTCGCCTCACGCTCGATCCCCTCACGGAAGCCGAAGCGCGTGAGCTCGTGGGCCGGCGGTTAGCGGACCTGTCGGCGACGCAGAAGCGCGATCTGGAGGATCGGGTGGTACGGCTGGGGCGCGGAAACCCCTTGGCGCTCGAGATGCTATTGCGCGATTGGCGTTCCTACGGATCGGACAGCTTGGTGTTCCGGGCGGACGCCATGACGGGTGCGGACGTCGATCCGTCACGCGTTCCGGACCGGATTCGTCAAGCATTCGAGCGGCAGCGCGCAGTGTTGTCGGAATCGGCGCGTGAGATTCTCGATCTCGCGGCGGTGTTGGGACATCGACTTCTGGACCTCGACGTGTACGTCGCACTAGGTGCCTCGCCGATTCGGGTGACAGAGGCGGCGAGACAGCTTCTGGCGGCGGGTATTTGGAGTGACGCCGGAGTCGACCTCGAGTTTCGGAACGAGTTTCTCAGGATTCACGCCTACGTGACGATTCCGCGGCCGGCGCGGGTTGCGCTTCATGCGCGGGTGGTTGGGGTCTTGGAGGAGCGTGCTCGGGGCGGTGAGGCGCGTCAGCTCCTCGAGTTGGCGTGGCACTTGTGGCGCGCGGATTCGCGTGATCGGTCGGCGGCGGTGGCGCTCGACGGAGCTGAGCAGTGTCTACGGACGTTCGCGCCGCGCACGGCCGAGCGTGTAGCGAGTGACTATCTAGCGGAGCAGATCAAGGAAGTTGAGCGGAGCCGATTTCGCTACGTGCTCGGTCGTGCGTTCGC
>JBDHCY010000412.1:0-2959 GCA_039591795.1 Gemmatimonadota bacterium
CGCTCTCGGAAGGGGCAGCACCTTTGCCATTCATCTCCCGCTGGACGGCGACGCATGACACGCTTGCTCATCGTAGAAGACGACCCCGAGGTTCTGCGGGGCCTCCAAGACAATCTCCTGGCCGAGTCGTACGAGGTGTTGACGGCCCGAGAAGGCGAGAGCGGCTACCGGATGATTCGCGAGCGGGCGCCGGATCTCGTCATCCTCGATCTCATGCTACCCCGCATGAGCGGCTACGAGGTGTGTCGCAGGGTGCGGGAAGAGGGCGACACCACGCCGATCCTCATGCTCACCGCGCGCGGTGAGGAGGCCGACCGCGTGCTCGGCCTCGATCTCGGCGCCGACGACTACGTGACCAAGCCCTTCTCCGTGCGCGAGTTGCTCGCACGAGTGCGGGCGATCGTGCGGCGGGCCAACCCGCCCACGGCTGCGCTCGAGGAGTTGCGGTTCGGAGACGTCGTGGTGGACTTCCGGAAGTATGAAGCGCAAAAAGGTGACCAGCGCATCGAGCTGACTACCAAGGAATACGGTGTGCTCCGGGTCTTGGCGGAGCGGGAAGGTGACGCCGTCCGCCGCGACGAGTTGTTGGAAGAGGTATGGGAGTACAGGAACTCTCCCACCACGCGCACCGTCGACAACCACGTTGCGTCGCTCCGGGCGAAGCTCGAGGCCACGCCTTCCGCGCCGCGACATCTGATCACGGTGCATGGAGTGGGCTACAAGTTCGTCCTGTAAAGCCGAGACGAGTGCCCGTGACGATGTGATGACATGATCCGGACACCACGTGACAGAATCAACACCGAAGAAGTGCACCGAGGGGTGGGACCGGTGACACTTCCCTTCCCTCGACGTCCCATCTTGCAAGCAGAGTAGTGATCGAGGGCCGGGAGGAATTCATGAAGACACTCACTGTTGGCGTTCTTGCGCTCCTGCTCTCTCTGTCGGGCCCCGGCGTGGCCGTGGCACAGACGGGCCACGATCTGTTTCAACAGGCGTTGGTCAAGGAACGAGCCGACGGAGACCTGCGGGGTGCCATCACGCTCTACGAACAGATCGCGCGAGAGTTCGCCCAAGATCGCGCCTTGGCGGCCAAAGCCCTCGTGCAGATGGGCCGTTGCCATGAGAAGCTCGGGAACGTAGATGCGCAGCGGGCCTACCGGCGGGTGCTCCAGGAGTATGCCGACCAGACGGAGATGGCGGCGGAGGCACGTGCGCGGCTGACGAGGCTCCAGCGGCTCGCCACGGGCGGGACGCCTCCAGCGGGCGTCGCACTGGGTGACCTCGATCCGTCGGGGCTGGTGCTGCGTCGGCTGCAGGCGCGCCCAGGGTTCGGGGACGGCGGTCCGACACCGGACGGTCGGAGGTTCGCGTACGTGGATTATGAGACCGGGGATGTCGCCCTGTGGGACCTCGCTACGGGCGAGCACCGGCGACTGACCCAGGAGGGCAGTTGGCTTCCGCCGGAGCAGTTTGCCATCAACGTTGCCGTCTCACCGGACGGCAGGAGCGCTGCCTACAGCTGGGACATCGCCCAGGACTCGGTGATCGAGCTGCGTGTCGTGGGTCTGCACGGCACCCCTTCCCGCACGCTGTGCAGCAACACTGACTCGGTCTTCTACCCGATGTCGTGGTCTCCGGACGCCCGTCACGTCGCGGTCACGCTCTACAACCGTGCCGACAGCACCGCCGCGATCGCCTGGGTTTCCGCGGAGGACGGCTCGATGCAGCGACTGGCGAGGCTGCCGCGGTGGCACTGGGGAGGCCTGTCACATTCCCCGGACGGCAGGTTCAGCGCCGTAGGGCAGCCGGTTGAGGCCGACTCCGGTCGGGAGGACATCTTCCTCGTCGCCACGGACGGAGCGGGCGTCGTTCCGCTCGTGAAGCATCCCGCGCGCGATCGGCTGGTCGGCTGGGTGCCGGACTCCGACCATTTCCTGTTCCTTAGCGATCGGTCCGGTGACTGGGACCTGTGGGAGACCCGGGTGGTGGGCGGTCGGGCGTCGGCGGAGCCGCGTGTCGTGAGGCGAAGTGTGGGCGAGATCGAGCCTCTGGGATTCGCAGGGGGCGACGCCCTGTTCTACGCTCTGTCCAGTTGGCATCTCACGACGAGTGTCGCGCCGTTCAACCCCAGCACCGACGAGATTGACGAGGCGACGCGTACGCCGTTGCGGGATCCAAGCGTGGCCGCGCGCTGGTCGCCCGGCGGGGACCGCATGGCGCTGCTGGTTCAGACGGCTCGTGGCAGGGCGCAATTCTCCCTTGGGATCCGGAACGTGGCTACCGGGGAACAGCGACTCCTTGCTCCGCAGCTGTATCCGGATCAGCCCAGCTGGTTTCCGGACGGACGAGCGGTTCTCCTTTCCGGCTTCGAGCGGGACCGGCCGGAAGCGGGACAGGCGCTGTACCGGGTCGATGTGGCGACGGGCGAGGCGACAGCTCTCCTCGAGTTCGAGCGAGATCCGACCGAGTACGGCTTGACTCCCGTGGGCGTCGGCGGTCTGATGCGGCGTGACGGCAGGCACCTCATCTACGTGCACGGTGGAACGCTGCGGCAGCACGACCTTTCCTCGGGACGCGAGGTGGAGTTGTTCAGGGATCCCGGCGTGACTACGCGACTGCTGGCGCTGTCGCCCGGAGGGACCGAGCTGGTCTTCGCCGTCAACGACTCGACGGACGCCGCGCGGCCCCACCCGATGCGCTGGCTCTTCAACGCGGGGAGGCTGATGATTGCGTCTCTGGAGAGCGGCGAAGTGAGTGAACTCGTCCAGGTCAGCGGACCGGGTACGATCCCCGGAGTGCACTGGACACCGGATGGGCACCACCTGCTCTTCTTGCAGACGCGCCGTGGCGAGGGATCCGTCCTGTTTCGTGTTCCCCGGGATGGTGGAGACGCGGAGCATGTCTGGCAGACGACGCACGAGATATGGGACTTCGCACTCTCTCCGGACGGAAGCTGGAT
>JBDHCY010000413.1:0-2958 GCA_039591795.1 Gemmatimonadota bacterium
TGGTCGTCGTCGAGGCCGGTCGGAAGTCCTGAACGGCGATCACCGTTCGGCATGCGGCCGAGCAGGGCCGCACGGTGCTCGCGGTCCCCGGCCCGATCACCAGCCCGACGTCGTGGGGCACGAACCGGCTCATTCGGGACGGGGCGAAGCCCGTCCTCGATGCCGCCAGCGTGCTCGAGGAATACGGTCTCGCAGAGCTAGGAGACGCTGCCGGTTCGCGACCTGAGCCGCCCGATCTGCCACCAGTGGAAGCGGAAGTGCTCCGGGTGCTCGGGGCCGAGCCAGTGCACGTTGACGGCGTATGCGGATCGGTTGGGCGTCCGGTGAGCGAAGTGCTGGCCGCGCTATCGGTCCTCGAGCTCAGGGGCCTGGCGCGGCACGAGCCCGGACAGCGGTTCGCCCGCGGTTAGCTCGTGATCCGTCACCTGTATCTCCACGTTCCGTTTTGCCGGCGCCGTTGCAGCTACTGTGACTTCGATATCGCTGTGCGCCGGAGTGTGCCCGCGGCCGACTTCGTCGCCGCCGTGCGAGCGGAGCTCGACTGGCGGCGCGCGGACGGCCTTGACGTCAGCCGGCCGCTCGAGACGGTGTACTTCGGTGGAGGCACACCCTCCCTGCTTCCCCCCGAGGCCTTGGCTGAGCTGTTTGAGATCGTCTGTTCCCGCTGGGCGCTGGCGCCGGGCGCCGAGGTGACGCTCGAGGCGAATCCGGAGGATGTCGATCGGGAAGCTGCCCGCGTGTGGCGCGCGGCGGGCGTGAACCGGGTGTCCCTCGGGGTTCAGTCGTTCGACGACGAGGTGCTCGCCTGGATGCGGCGCCCCCACCGCTCGGACGCGCCCGCGCGCGCGGTCGCGCACCTCCGCGAGGCGGGCATCGAGAACGTGTCGCTCGACCTCATCTTCGCGCTCCCGCCACACCTCACGCGCAACTGGTCGCGCGATCTCGATCATGCGATCGGCCTCGGGCCCGATCACCTCTCCCTCTACGGCCTCAGCATCGAGCCCGGGACGCCCCTGGCCCGCTGGATTGCACGCGGGGAGGTGGCCAGGGCGGGGGAAGAGCGCTACGCGGCCGACTATCTCGCTGCGCACGAGGCGCTGGCCGCGGCCGGATTCGAGTTCTACGAGTTGTCGAATGCCGCGCGAGCGGCCCGCTTCTCCCGCCACAACGCAGCCTACTGGCTCGGCGAGGCCTATCTCGGCCTGGGGCCGGCAGCGCATGCATTCGTCGCGGGCGAGCGGTCGTGGAACGTCCCGGCGTGGGAGGCGTATCGAAGGGCGGTGCACGCTGGCCACACCCCAGTCGCTGATCGGGAGCGGCTCGACGAGACCCGCGCCCGCCTCGAGGCGACCTATCTCGGCCTTCGGACCGCCAATGGCCTGCCAGTTGCGGCAATCGGCGAGGACCGGGCAGTCGCGTGGTGCGAGCGCGGGTGGGCTCTGCGGCGCGGGGAGCGAGTCACCCTCACGGCTCAGGGCTGGCTCGTGCTCGATGCGCTGGTCCTCGACTTGACCCGGCACGGGGGGCGCGCGTAAATTTTTGTGGCTTAACGAGTTGCCTATGATATACGAGGAACTTTCCGAGCGAGAGCGCCTGGTGCTCGAGGCCGTGGTCGAGACGTATGTCGAGACGGCGGAGCCGGCGGGGAGTCGCACGATCGCCAAGCGGTCGCGCCTCGGCGTCTCTGCGGCCACGATTCGCAACACGATGAGCGACCTCGAGGACAAGGGGTACTTGTTCCACCCCCACACCTCGGCCGGTCGTGTTCCGACGGACAGCGGCTACCGCGCCTACGTGGACACACTGACGCGGGCGAGCGGTCGTGCCGGGGGTGTGCCTAGCGAGGCCGGTACGATTCGCGACGAGCTCGCCAGTCAGCGGCCCGCGATTGAGGGGATCCTGCGCTGCGCCGCGAGCGTGCTCGGTGTGTTGACGCAGGAGCTCGGGGTCGCTGCCAAGCCGTCGTTGAGCGATGCACTGCTCGAGCGGCTGGAGTTGATTCCAGCCGCCGGCGATCGAGTGCTTCTCGTACTCACGCTCCGCGGCGGGTCGGTGAAGACGATTTTCGTCGACGTCCGCAGTACCATCGCCTCCGAGGTGGTCGCCAAGGTCGCACTGATCCTGAACGAGCGTCTTGCTGGGCTCCCGTTGCGTGAGGTGCGTGCCACGATGGCGGAGCGGTTGCGGGACGCTGCGAGCGAGCGAGGCACCGAAGAGCTGCTCAACATCTTCGTGCAAGAGGCGGAAGACCTGTTCCAGTCATCCGATGACGGCGACGTGATGCTTGGGAGCGCGCGCGTGCTCGCTGAGCAGCCGGAGTTCGCCTCCAACGAGCAGATGCGAAGTCTCCTCACCCTGACTGAACGGCGGGACGTGCTGGCAGCCGCACTCACCCGGCGCGCCGACGCCGGCCTCACCATCACGATTGGCTCCGAGCATCGCGATCCGAACCTGAACGCCTTCACGCTCGTCACGGCGAGCTACCGGTCCGGTCCGCTGTCGGGCGTGATTGGTGTGATCGGCCCCACGCGAATGCCGTACGAGAAGATCATCGCGCTCGTGGACCATACGAGTCGCTTGATCGGGGACGTCTTGCAGTGAGGGATTTCTACGAGGTGCTGGGCGTGCCTCACGATGCCAGCGAGGCGGACATCAAGAAGGCGTACCGGCAGCTCGCTATGCAGCACCACCCGGATCGAAACGACGGAAGCACAGACTCCGAGGCTCGCTTCAAGGAGGTGACCGAGGCATACGAGGTTCTCCGCGATCCACGCCGGCGAGCCGAGTACGACCGTTTCGGACGCTTCGGCCGTTCGCCCACCGACTTCGGGTTCCATCACGTCGATCTCACTGAGGCGCTCAACATCTTCATGCGCGACCTCGGGATGATGGAGGGGTTGGACTCCTTCTTCGGTGGTGGGGGCGGGGGAGAGCGGGGGCGGCGTGAGCGGCGACGCG
>JBDHCY010000414.1:0-2949 GCA_039591795.1 Gemmatimonadota bacterium
GGATCCGGGTCTGGATCGAGGAAGACGTGGCGATGGTCGAAGGCGGCGACGAGCTTGGCGCGCCGCGCCAGCAGCAGGCCGTTTCCGAACACGTCGCCCGACATGTCGCCGATGCCCACCACCGTGTACGCATCCCGCTCGGGATCGATCCCCAGCTCGGCGAAGTGATGCTTCACGCACTCCCACGCGCCGCGCGCCGTGATGCCGTACTTCTTGTGGTCGTAGCCCTCGGAGCCGCCGGAGGCGAAGGCGTCGCCCAGCCAGAAGTCGCGAGCCACGGCAATCTCGTTGGCCGTGTCGGATAGGTGGGCCGTGCCCTTGTCAGCCGCCACCACCAGGTACGGATCGTCGTGGTCGAGCCGGCGCACGCCCTCGGGCGGGATCACGCGACCGTCCGGCGCCAGGTTGTCGGTGACGTCGAGCAGGCTCGCGACGAAGACGCGGTACTGCTCGTCGGCGGCCGCCCGGGCCTCGGTGGCGGAGAGGCCCGTCCGGCGCAGCAGGAACCCCCCCTTGGCGCCCACGGGAACGATCAGCCCGTTCTTGAGCGTCTGCGTGCTCATCAGGCCGAGAATCTCCACGCGCAGGTCGTCGTGGCGGTCGCTCCAACGCAGTCCCCCGCGCGCCACGGGGCCGCCCCGCAGGTGGATGCCCATCATCTCCGCCGAGTGCACGAAGATCTCGCGGTACGGGACGACACCCGTGAGCTCCTTCACCTTCTCCGAGTCGAGCTTGAAGACGATGCGGTGGGGCTCCGTTCGCGGCGCGAAGAAGTTCGTCCGCAGCGTGGCCTCGAACAGGTTGAAGAAGCCGGCGAGCGCGCGGTCTTCGTTGAGCGCGGAGATGCGGTCGCGGTAGGTCTCGAACGTGAGGTGCAGGCGGAACTCGCTCTCGGTCCGCTCGCGGTCCGAGAGCGCCGGGTCGTGGCGCGCCTCGAGATAACGGACCAGGATCCGCACGGCCAGCGGGTTCTGGAGCAACACGCTGCGCAGGTACGGCCGCGAGAGCGTCCCCTGCACCTGCACGAAGTACTCGAGGTAGGCGCGCACGCAGTCGATTTCGCGCCAGTCGAGACCGGCACCGAGGACCAGCCCGTTGAGGGCGTCGCTGGGAACGGCGCCGGAGAGCGTGGCCGCCAGCGCCCGCGACAACCGGGGCGCGATGGCGTCGAGGTCGTCCTGGTCGGCGCCCAGAGGCAGGATGCGAAGCGACTCGACGGCCACCTCGGGCCGTCCGGCCGGCTGCACCGGGATCAGCTGCGCGTCGACGACGCGGATCCCGAAGTGGTCGGCTGCGTGGATGAGGTCGGAGAGCAGCGGCGGCTCGGGGAAATACATGCGTAGGGTCGCAGTGGCGCGCTCCGCGTCCCCGCGGTCGAAGTAGAGGGCGAACTGCGGCTCGCCGCTCGCGGCCAGCGCCTCGAGCGCGTCCACGTCGCGCACGGCGTCGAGGGGATGCGTGTGCACGCGGAGCGCCTCGGGAAAGGCGGTCTCGTAGCGCGTCGCCAGCTCGGAAGCGCGCTCCTCGCCGTGACGCTGGCGCAGCGCGTCGAGCAGCTGGTCCTCCCAGGGCGAGCACAGCGCGCGTACCCGCTCCTCGAGATCGGCCGCGTCCGGGTCCAGGTGGCGCCCCTCGGCCGCTGTGCAGAAGCAGTGGATGACCGCCGTGCCCTCTTCCATGAAGGAGGTGCGGTCATCGATGTAGCCGACGCCGGTGCGCTCCTCGAGCAGCTGCCGGAGCTGCACCCGCAGGTCCTCGCGGTAGTTTTCGCGAGGCAGCAGCACGGCGGCGTACAGGGTCCGGCCGCGGGGATGCGTGCGGAGCGCCAGGTGGACGAGCTTCGAACGCGCGGCCTCCACCAACTCCTCCAGCAGGTCGGCGATCATGTCGACCTCGGCCCCGATGAGGAGCTCGATCGGCGCCGAGTCGAAGGCCGCGACGAGCGTCCGGTGGTCATGGGAGCCGTAGGTGACGCCGCTGCGGTCCAGGATCTCGTGCAGCCTCTCCTCGAGCAGCGGAACCTGCGAGCCGGGCGTTTGCAGGACCCGCGACGTGAAGAGCCCAACGATGATCGTGAATCCCGCCACCCGACCCTGGTCGTCGTGCTCCTTCACGACCACCCGGTCGAGGCGTCCGTGGCGGTAGATCCGCGATTCCATCCGCGACTTGCTGATGAAGATGATTCGCTCGTCCTCGATGTCGTCGCGGATCTCCTCGGGAATGTCTTCGCCGCGCCGGGCCTCGAAGAGCCGACTCGAGGTGTCGTCGTGCCACATTCCGAGCCCGGTCCCGGGCACGATCTGCGCCTCGGGCTCGCCGTCGACGCTCCGCAGGCGGTAGCTGCGCATGCCCACGAACACGAAGCGCCCTTCGACGATCCAGTTCAGAAAGCGCCGAATCTTCTCCGCGCGCTCGGGCCCGCCCGCGAGGAACGGTCCGGCGTACTCGAGGTTGGCCAGCAGCTCGCGCACGGCGCGGATCATGCGCCGATGATCACCGGTGACGTCGCGCACCCAGCCCATGACCTGGCGCACGCCGCGTTCGAGCTCGGCGAGACGCGGCCCTTCGGCGACGCGCGGCACGAACTCGACGTACACGTACGACTCGCGAGGCTCGCTATTCCCGGCGTCCTCCGCGCTCAGGAGGCGTCCCTCGGCGTCGCGCTCCACCCGCAGGATCGGGTGGAGCGCGAGCCGCTCCTCCAGTGCAAAACGCCGCAGCGCGAGGCGCAGGCTGTCGACGATAAAGGGATGGTCGTCCTGGAGGACCTCGATCGCGGTGTGCCCGGGACGGCCCTCGGGGTTGCGGACCCGCACCCGGATCTCCCCCGGCGCCCGCTGCTCGACCCACGCGAAGGCCTCGAGAGCCAGCGCGGACAGCACGCTCTCGCCGCCGGCGTGGTGGGGTTCGACGCCGTGCAAGAGCACGGTGGTGAACTCGGCGAAGATC
>JBDHCY010000415.1:0-5036 GCA_039591795.1 Gemmatimonadota bacterium
CTGGTGAGCGGCGGGTGCGATCTGGACGTGCAGAACCCGAACGCTCCCGACGCTCCGCGCGCCTTCGCCGACCCGGCCGGCCTGGAGCAGTTGATCGGCGGCGCGTTCCGAACTTGGGTCGAGACCCGCGGCGGCTACGATATCATGTCGCTGAACATGATGGCCGACAACTACACCGCGGCGTGGAATAATGCGGCCATCCGGTTCTACAGCTCAGTCGATTCCGACTGTCCGCTGCGCTGCGGCTGGACCAACAGCTCCACGGCCCCCGAGGCCGCTGGCGGGCCAGCAGTCGAGTGGATGTGGTACGGCTACAACACCGTGCTGTCGTCGGCGAACGACGTGCTGAAGGGGATCGCCGACGGGGTGTGCTTCGACGCCGATTGCACCACCGACGCCACGCTCACGAATCGCAACGAGGCCACGGCCAAGATGCTGCAGGGCATGGCCTTTGCCGGCATTGCACTCTACTACGACCAGGGGTTCATCGTCGACGAGACCACCGACCTGAGCAACCCGACCGGCATCGAGTTCAAGACCAGGCAGGAGATGCGAGACGTCGCCCTCCAGAAGTTCGATGAGGCACATACCATAGCCAGCACCACTGGTCCCTGGCTCACCGATGGCGGATGGATGGGCGTGGGGAACGGAACGGTCTACAACAACGTAAGTATCCAAAAGATCGTCCGGACCATGCAGGCCGAGCTGCTCGGGTACTTTCCGCGTAATGCGACTGAGAATGACCAGGCGCCATGGAGCCAGATAGCGACGTTGGCTTCCCAGGGGATCAGCAACCCCCCTCCGGGATTCAACTTTGAGTTCTATATCGACCCAGGCGCCCGCGAATGCGGGATCGACTGCGTGAAGTCGTGGGGCAATTCGGTCGGCACTGTCCGAATTGACACTCGGTTGGCATCGATGCTCGCGACCAACCACCAGCATCCATGGCCGGAGGTGGCAGGAGGCAATCCCTGCCCGACCGTATCAGCCGACAAGCGGGTCGGGGACGGCACCTGGGGTCCGGCGGACAACTTCAACGGCTACCAGACGAAGGCGGCCACCGCTAACGCGGGTACGGACTTTGCCTGCTCGCCCATCGCGATCTTCCCGCCGGCCCGCGGCCAGTATCACCAGAGCGAGCTCTTCCACATTCGGTATGGCTACCTCGGCCACTTCAGCTGGGGCGAGACCCTGCCGGAATTCGATGGCACGGGGCAGGACCCGTTCTATTCCACGGCCACGAATGACCTGCTGTGGGCCGAGGGGCTCATCCGGGGCGGCGGCAGCAGGGCGCAGGCGGCTGAGCTCATCAACAACACCCGGGTCGGCCGGGGTGGGTTGCCAGCGCTCACAGGCAGCGAGAGCGAAGCCGAGCTGCTCTCCGCGCTCCAATACGAGCAAGAGGTTGAGTTGATGGCTATCGGCACCACACCGTTCCTCAATCGGCGCCGCATCGATGGGCTGATCGGAGGCACACCACGCCACATGCCCGTGCCAGCGAAGGAGCTGGACGTGCTCGTGCGCGAGGTGTACACGTTCGGCGGGGTGGGCAAGCCCGACATGGCGGTCGTTGCCAACGGCGGGAGCGCCGCTCGCAAGGACTACGTCCGCATCCGATCGGTCGGTGAGATTTGGGCGGACTACCAGGCCATGGCACGAGCGCGGGCCAAACGAAGGCGTTAGGACGTAACGCAGCAGATTGAGCAGCTGGCAGGGGCGGGAGCGATCCCGCCCCTGTTTTTGTCTCGGTCTCGATGGCGCGCCTAGCGCCCGTCCGAGGAGAATTGCACCGTAGCCTCGGCCTGGCCGGACACGAGCGGAACCACCTGCGCGCGGCCCCCGGGCCACCGGATCCACAACGCAGTGGCCTGGCCCGCACGCCCCAAGACCTGCTGGGCGCCGTTCTGGGACCAGTATCCCGAGCCCGCCTGGACCTCCCGCACGGGTCCCTCCCGGTCGCCGTAGCGCAATCGCAAATGCGCGCCGATGCCCGTGGGGTTGCCGGCCGGCCCAACCAACCGGACGACGAGGCCGGGGGTGGCTCCCTTGTTTCTGAACAGCCGCGTGGCGGCCCCGTTCTGACTGACAGCGAGGTCGAGCCGCCCGTCGCCGTCGAAGTCGGCGTACGCCGCCCCCCGTTGCTCGCCGTACACAATGAGGCCGGACCGCTGCCCTGGCACAGGCTCGAATCCGCCGGCTCCATCGCCGAGGAGCAGCAGACTCCGGCCCGCATCGTATCGAGGCGTGCCGACTTCCGTGGCAAAGAAATTCTGGCTCAGAAAAAGATCCTCCTTGCCGTCCCCGTCGAAGTCGGCCAGGCCGGCGTAGAAGGCCGGTGCGAGCTGAGCGGCGAGCGGAAGTGACCGAGCTTCAAACCGATCCCCCCGATTCAGAAACACCATGTGGTCCATGTGCGTTGCACCCAACCGGGTAGCTCCCTTAGCGAACGAGCCGAGGATCTGGTCCATGCTGGCGTCTGCGAAGGCCTCGAAGGTCCCGAGCCGTTGGGCGGCGCTGGGCAACGCCAGGCCGAGCCGCTCGAACGCGTGCAGCGGTGCGACGTCTCCGATTCGGGGATCCTCCTGGGCGAGCACGCCTGTGGGGCGGGCACGCTCGAAGAAGCCCGCGTACAGGAGCAACGGCCGACCCTCGGTCGCTCGATGCTCGGTGTTTCGACCCCAGCTCGTTGCTACGATGTCGATGCGGCCGTCGGCGTCCAGGTCGCCGGTCGCGAGTCCGTTCCACCGGCTGTAGACCCCAGCGAGGCCAGGCAGCTCCGGCGCAGGGCGGAATCGCCCGCCCTCGTTCAGAAAGATCCGGAGCGTTCCCCACTCGATGGCCACCAACAGGTCGGGCTAGCCACCCCCGTCGATGTAGGTGAACAGCGCTGCGGAGACCATGCCTATGCCACCGAACAGCTCGTTGTTCGCAGCATCGGAGACCAGTTGGACCAACGCTCGCCGTGTCGCCGGGCACCAGCGCGGTCGTCTCCCCGGTAGCCGGGGCGTAGGAGACGACGCTGGGGATAGCCAGTGCCTGGCTGGTCGTTGCCGTCTCGTAGTTCGAGACGCCCGCGATCAACACACGCCCGCCGCGACCGTCGGGCCAGCCCAGCACGGTCGTGAGGTCTCCGTCCGCGGGGGGGAGCTCAGCTCCCGGCGTGAGACGCCCACCGCCGCCGTTCTCGAACCACGTGAGCGCGCCTCCCCGGCCGGCGCCGACAATCAGGTCCTCGTCGCCGTCCCGGTCTACATCGTCCCAGGCGACACCCGGCCCGAGCTGACTCAGAGCATTGGGCAGGAGGAGCTGGCGGGCGTAGTCATCGAAATAGAGCTCGGTGTGGCGGTGGCCCCCGAGCTGGTCGGAGACGTCTTCGAATAGCGGCGGTGGCCGCACCGGCGGCGGATCGGGCGCCGGCCGTGTGGTGGTCTGCTCGATCACGTAGAGTCGATTGGGGAGCACGCTCTCGATTACACTCCGGCCGCCATTGCGCCAGTCCACTTCAATCGTCACCTCGTTGGCGTCGCCCGTCGCGAAGGTGAGAATGGGCTCCGAACTCGACAAATACAGGCCGCCGGCGACGACCTCGCGCTGCTGAAGCGGCACCGCGCCACCACGCACCCTCACGCGACTCCCGATACCATAGGTGTTGGGCCCCGTGCCGCTGAGCCGCACCGCAACTCGCGGTGCGGTGGCATCATTTCGGAGAACACCCGCAGGGTCGTCGAGTCGGTTGACGACGACGTCGAGGTCACCGTCGCCGTCCAAATCCGCGACCGCCATTCCGTGGGAAACATCCTCCCCCAGATCGAACCGCCAGCCCCGGCTCACGTCTTCGAAGGTCAGGTCGCCCCGGTTCCGGAACGCCAAGTTCGGCAACGGCAAGGGCGGGAATTCGTACAGCATGCGCCGCCAGTCGACCTCGGGCAGCTGATTGAGCAGCCGGTACTGCGTGTCGCCATCCATCACGTCCCACAAATGGCCAGTGCCGATGAAGACGTCTTCCCACCCATCGAGGTCTGCGTCCATGAGCAGAGTCGACCACGACCACCCCGATGCCCCCAGGCCGGCGAGTCGCGCGATCTCGGCGAAGGTCCCGTCCCCACGGTTGAGCTGCAGAACGTTCCGTTGCCTCTGTGGGCGGTTGTCACCAAGCCCCGGACGGTTGGGCACCGCAGTGTGCGACGGGAGCTGCGTCTTGAGACGACGCGTGTCGTGGCTCAGCATGTCGACCTCGAACAGGTCCGGCCGACCGTCTCTGTCCACATCGGCCACGTCCACCGCCATCCCCGAGTTGCTGGTGGAACGCATGACGTACCACGGTACGAGGCGGAAGTTGCCGTGGCCGTCATTGAGCCAAAACTGATCGGGGTCTTCGAAATCATTGACCACGTACAGGTCGGGCGCACCGTCGCCATCCAAGTCCGCGAACATGGCTGCGAGCCCGAAGTCCTCCGACTCTTCCGTGAGCACGCGGCCAAGCTGATCGACGAATCGGGGATTCCCGGCGATCGGCTCGCGCACGAATCGGCCCGACCCGTCGCTCCGGTAGAAGAAGTCCGGGTCGGCCCGCTGCACAAGGTTGATTCCCCCTAGCTCCCCCCGATTCACCAACTCGTACTCCGCGCGGTATCGCTCCCGCACCTCGTATCGCCGGGGACCGAGTTGCCGCGTGATCCGAGCAAAGGCCAGCTCCTGGGGCGGGATCCGGTCGACCGTGGTGTAGGTCTTGTAGTTGGTGATATAGAGATCGAGGTGACCATCGTTGTCCACGTCGGTGAGCGCGATCGTGGCGCTCCCAGCCGAGTCCGTAAGGCCGGCGTCCTCGCCCTGCTCCGTGAAGCGTCCGGTTCCGTCGTTCAGAAACAAGGCATTCGGCCCTCCAAGCGCGCCGAGGAGGAGGTCCAGGTCCCCGTCTCCCTCGACGTCGGCGAACGCGCAGCCTGTGGAGTACCGCTCCGGTGCTCCGACACCGGCGCTTGGCGTCGTCTCGTCGAACCGCCACCCACCGAGGTTGCGATACAGCGTGTTCGCCC
>JBDHCY010000416.1:0-2943 GCA_039591795.1 Gemmatimonadota bacterium
GTTGCGAGCGGTGTGGCACGACGGTCCGGTGCCCGACGACTTGCGCCGGTCCTGGGAGACCTTGGTTGCCGATCTGCCGATCGCTCCCGGCGAGCGGCTCGCCCAGGAAGCAGTGACCCGCACGGAGGCCGCCGTTGCGGGGTGGCTCGCCGACCGGGGCTATCCGTTCGCCGCAGCGTACACCGAGGCAACCGTCGACTCGGCTCTCGGAAGCTCCACGGTGCTCCTTCACGCGACACCTGGCCCGCGGAGCCGCATCGGCGCGATCGTGGTCCAAGGAAACGTCGACGTCTCGACCGACGTGGTCCTCAGGACGCTGCGGTTCCGGCCCGGTGACGCGTTCGATGCGCGTCGGCTGAGCGCCGGCGCGCAGCGCCTGCGATCCCTCGGCATCTTCAAGCTGGTCCGCGTCGATCTCGTACCAGACCAGGAGCCCGACACCGCGGTGGCAGTTCGGGTCTACGTACAGGAAGATCGTCCCCGCCGCATCACGGGCGAGCTCGGCTACATCTCGGACGGCGGCATGACGGCACAGGCGGAGTGGTCACACCGCAACTTCATGGGCGGCGCACGGACGCTGTCGGTCAACGGCGTGGGGCAGACTGGATGGCTCGCGATCTCCGACAATCCCGATCGTGCAGCCCGCGGGTTGGTGACGCTCAGGCAGCCGCAGCTCTTCCGCACCAGCCTCGACGGCTTGCTGAGCCCGTTCGCCGAGTACCGCAACGACTATCGTGACGAGTCGTGGCGGGTTGGCGTGAGTACGGGGCTCGTCTACCAGCTCGGACCGATTCAGTCGGTGGCGCTGCAGTATCAGATCGCCCGCCGGCAGATCCTCGAGTACCGCTTCGGCGATTTCTCGTCCGGTGAGATCGACATCCTCACCTTGCTCGCGCTCGCCTCGGCCGGCGTCCTCGACTCGCTGGGCGAGACCTTGGTCGAGAGCCGGGTTGGGCTCACGGCAACGCTGGGGTCGCTGGACGACCATTCCAATCCGCGACGCGGCCTCCTCATCCGGCCGAGCCTGAATCTCACCGCGCCATCGGCACTGAACACGACCGAGTACGTCCGGTTCGACATCGGCGCGAATGCGTTCTACCCGATCCGCCGTCGCTCCACGATTGCGATTCGGATCGCGGTCGGCCGCCTGTTCCCGTTCGGGAAGAGCGTGCCGCAACCCGGGGAGAACCCTGGCCTCGAGTACCTCCAGCTCCGCGACGTCGCGTTTACGGCGGGAGGGACCAGCGACGTGCGCGGCTGGGCAAACCGCGAGCTGGGTCCGAAGTTTCCCGACCTCCGTGTGCGCACGGAAGACAGCACGATCATCGCATCGCGCTACGTTCCCATCGGCGGGCTCGCCCGCGTCCTGACGAGCGTCGAAGCCCGACTCCCGATGCCACTCCTTGGCGACCGGTGGGGCAGCCACGTCTTCCTCGACGGCGGCAGAGTGTGGACACCGGACGACCGCTTCCGAGTAGAGGCGGACACGCTCGAGATCAGCGACTACTACTGGGCGGCCGGGCTCGGCATCGACCTGCTCACCCCGGTCGGCCCACTCCGTGTGAGCCTCGGCTACAAGCTCAACCCGTCACCACTCGATTTGCGCGATCCCGCCGATGTGATCCGGGCACTGGTCAACGACGAGCCACTGGAGAGCGTTCCCGAAGACGACCTGCGCCGGTTTCAATTTCACTTCACGGTCGGAATCACGTACTGACCGCGTTGGGGCCCGCCCGGCGAAGCTTCAATGTGCCCCACGTCAGTACGGGTATGACGAAGACGACCAGGAACAGCCAGGTGAGCGTTCCGTACCCCTTGGCGATCAACGCCACGAGTCCAAAGCTCGCGAGGCCGACTGCAGCGAGCAGGAGCACCGTGGCGGTGGCCGGTCGGAGCCCCCGCGGCATCGACCGGCCGTGCTCGGTGAAGACGTTCGCGATACGCTCGTTCACGGCGTGGATCATTCCCGTCCCGGTCTCGATCAGCGTTCCGAACAGCACGACCTGAAAGAACACGGTGAACACACGAGAGTCGAGTCGTTCGAGGAGGAGGGCAGCCGGCGCCGTGCTCTCGACGATCGCGGGATAGTGCGGCAGCATCGTCAGATAGAACAGGAACCCGGGCACGATGCCGATCGGCCCGGCGAGGATGCCGGCAGTGAGCGCGTCCCGCCGTGAGCGCGCATGACGGAGGACGAACAGCACGGCCGGGATGACGGCGAGGTTGTACGCGGCGTAGCGCAAGCCGCCGATGATCCAGCTCCCGGCGTCGGCTGTCTCGGCGGCCGGCGTGAGCGAGAAGCCGCCCGATCGGCTCAGGCTCCACGTAAAGAAGACGGCGTAGGTCGCGTAGAGCACGAGCGACCAGGTTGCGAGAGCGCGCTCGATCGCCCGGCTCCCGGCGAAGACGAGCCATCCGACCGCCAGCATGATGCCCCCGACACCCAATGCGTACGGCAGCTGAAAGGTCTGCTGGAGCATGCTGCCGGCTGCGGCGGCGATCACTGCGAGGACGAGGCCGAGCTGGGCGAGATAGCAGACCTCGAATAGCCACCATGCCGGGCCGAGGAGTTCGCGGAAGAAGCTGCGGTAGTCGAACCGGTCGAAGCGGCGGGCGAACTCGAAGCTCGCGGCGCACACGGCGCTCCACACGATCGTGGACACCAACATCGCGAGCAACCCGCGCGCTGGCCCGAGCGTGAGGAAGAACTCCACGATCTCGCGGCCGGTTCCGTAGCCGCCCGCAATGACGACGGATTGAAAGACGAGGCCCGGAAGGATGAGCCTGCCGAACCACCCTTTGTGCACGGCTAGCCGCCTTGGCTCACCCGCCGCAGCACCAGCGCAGCCGGCTCGTCGCGAATCAGCGACACCGTCGCCCGGGTGGCTGTCCCAGGTGTCATCACGCCTGGATTACAACGCGGCCCGGTGAACAGCGAGGCTC
>JBDHCY010000417.1:0-2931 GCA_039591795.1 Gemmatimonadota bacterium
ACGAACTCAACTTCACCCGTTTCGACGCGAAGCCTCCGGCATGGCGGCACCACCCCACCAGCCTCCCTCACCTCCCACCAACCTCGACAAACTCCCTAGTGCGCCTCCGCCGCCAGCGCCAACCGAGCGAGCCTGGGTGACAGCATGGGGAACGTCCCGGCAAACCACGCATAGGCGAGCAGAAAGATCCCGAGGTACCCCGCCGTCACCCCCACCTCGACCAACCCGATCGCTGGACCCGCGCCGTGGTTCACACTCGGCGTGATCAGGAGATACTTCTCGAGCCACATCCCCGCGATGCTGATCGTGGCGAAGAGCCCGAGCGTGAAGGGGATCGTCTTCGGCTTCTTCCCCAAGAGCCCCACGAACGGCACCAGGAACACCAACGCGAAGACGAGACCGCCAATCGGCCGCCACTCCCCCCACAACCGGTAGAAGACGAACCAGGTCTCTTCGGGAAGATTGCCGTACCAGATGACGAGAAACTGGGCGAACATCAGGTACGCCCAGAACACGGTGAACCCGAAACAGAGCTTGCCGAGATCGTGGAACTGCTTCTTCGAGATGAGCGCCTCGATCGCGAGGTGCCGGCGCCAGTAGAGCATGAGGAGCGCGAGCCCGGTGAACGCGGTGAGCACCGCACCCATGAAGAAGAACGCCGGATAGAGGTTGCTGTACCAGTGCGGTGAGAGCGACATCACGAGGTCGATCGCGAGGATCGAATAACCGAACGCATACGCCACGATGACGCCGGGAGCGAGCGCGTTGAGGCGGTGGTGGTTCCGCGCCAACGAGTCGGGCTCGGACGACCACCCGGCGAGCACCCAGTCGTACCATCGCTGCTGCTTGGGTGCCGCGCCCTCGCGCAACGCGAACAGGTCGGGCCGGAGATCGGCCCGCACGAAGCGGATCGACAGCCACGTGAGAAAAACGAGGACGACGATGTCGCGGCCGAACACCCATGGAACAGTGAGCCATTGTCCGAGGTCGGCCCGCGGCTCGTGGATCCACGTGAAGATGTACTCGCGCGCGAAGAAGGTCCCCACGAACAGCACGATCGATACGGGCAGGAACGCGACCGCCGCTTCGCTGAACCGGATCAGGACGCCCGCCCAGCGGCCGCGCGTGATCTTCTGCGTGGCGGCGAAGACGATCGAGGCCTGCGCAAACGCCGTGAAGAAAACGAAGTTCAGGTGATATGCGTGCCAGGCACGGTCGGCGTTACCGCCCAAGAGGGCGATGATGAAGACCACGAGACCGACCAGGGCGAGGCCAATGCCCAGCGCCCGCATTCGACCCGGCCGGGCCGCAAGCGCCTTCTCTCCAAGCAAGCGGTCGAGGTCGGCCGCCGTCATTGGGCCTCCGTTACGATTTGAAGCTGCCGCATGTAGTTCACCACGTCCCACCGGTCGTCGACCCTGCGGATCTTGTCGCCGTACCGCCACATGAGGCCGCGTCCGTACCGGATCATCGAGTACAGGTACCCGTCCGAGTAGGCCTTCGCCCGCTCGGTCAACAGGCTTGGCACGCCAGGGAGCTTTCGCGCCACCGGACCGTCACCCATCCCCTGCGCGTTGCCGCCCGTCGGGCCGTGGCACACCGCACAAAAGATGTCGTACAGCTCTCGCCCTCGTTCCAGCGACTCGGCGGTCCGCGTACGCGGGTTGATCAGCGTGTTCACGAAGCTGGGATCGGCAGTGGGCCACGCCCAGTCGGGCTCGCGCCCATCCACGGGGACGATGCCCTCGGGCACCGGTCGGGTCATCGCATACGGCTTGATCGACGGCTGATGGATCATGTTGCCGAACCACGGCACCGCGTGCATCACGTCGTCGAGGGAGCAGCTCACGCCGAGGAACAGGGTCGTGAGGACCACCACGCGGGCTGCGCTACGCAAGCTGCACCTCCTCCGCCCCGGCGGCGGTGAGGAGCTGGCGGAACTCGTCGCGGCGCGTCGTCTCGCACGCCACGAACACGCCGATCTTGTCGTCGGTGAAGCGCGGGTCGTAGGCCACCGAGCCCGTCTTCCGCCAGGCGAAGAGCGCGTTGAAAGCGAGCCCGGCCAGCGTTGCCAGCGCGCCGAAGAGCACGGTCAGCTCGAACATGATCACCACGTACGGCGGGATCGACGGAATCGTCTTGCCGCCCACGACCAGCGGCCAGTCGAGCGACGTCCACATCGTCAGCCAGATGGCGGTCGCGAGGCCACTCAGTCCACCGATCAGCGTCCACATGCGCACGGGACTCTCCGGCTGTCCCAGCGCGTCTTCCAGTTCGTGCCTCGGCAGGGGCGAGTACACGACGAGATCTTCGTACCCCCTGGCCTGGAGCGTCTTGATCGCTTCGACCGCCGCGTCGATGTGGGCGAAGACGCCCAGCACGCCAGGCTTGCTCATGAGGGCGCCCTCCCCGCTCCTCGCGTGGGCGGCGGGAGCACTTCCTTGAGCTCCGTGATCGCGACTGCGGGGAAGTTCTTCACGAACAGGAGGAACCACATGAAGAACCACCCGAACGAGCCCACGAGCACTGCCCAATCGGCCCAACTCGGCGTGTAGTGCCCCCACGCCCACGGCTCGTACTCGTGCGTCAGCGACACCACGATGATCACGAACCGCTCGAACCACATGCCGATGTTGACGAAGATCGACAGCACGAACAGCCCCATGATGTTGCGCCGCATCGGCCGGAACCAGAGCAGCAGCGGCAGGGCGCCGTTGCACAGGATCATCGTCCAGCTCGCCCACCAGTACTCGCCGAACGCGCGGTTCCAGAAGGCAGCGCGCTCGTACGGATTGCCACTGTACCACGCCAGGAAGTACTCCGTGGCGTAGGCGTATCCGACGATCATTCCGGTGAGGAGCAGCAGCTTCGACAGATTCTCGAAGTGATCGACGGTGATCAGCCGATCCAGCTTGAAGGCGCTCCGGATCG
>JBDHCY010000418.1:0-2930 GCA_039591795.1 Gemmatimonadota bacterium
AGGAGTTGCGGAAGGCGGTCGAGCGATGACCGACATCGTCGGGCGTCTGTCCACGGCCCTGGCCGACCGCTACCGCATCGAGCACGAGCTCGGTCAAGGCGGTATGGCCACGGTCTACCTGGCTGAGGACCTGAAGCACGACCGCAAGGTCGCCATCAAGGTGCTGCGCCCCGAGCTCGCCGCCGTCATCGGCGCCGAGCGGTTCCTGCGTGAGATCAAGACCATCGCCAACCTGCAGCATCCCCACATCCTGGGGCTGATCGATTCCGGTGAGGTCAATGGCACGGCGTACTACGTCATGCCGTTCGTCGAGGGCGAGTCGCTCCGCGATCGCTTGTCGAGAGAGAAGCAGCTCCCCATCGCGGATGCCGTGCGCATCGCCACCGAAGTCGGCTCGGCGCTGGATTACGCGCATCGCCATGGCGTCATCCACCGGGACATCAAGCCCGAGAACATTTTGCTCCACGATGGGCAGGCCTTGGTTGCCGATTTCGGCATCGCCCTGGCGGTCTCGAGCGCCGGCGGCACCCGCATGACCGAAACCGGGATGTCTCTCGGGACTCCGCACTACATGAGCCCCGAGCAGGCGATGGGGGAGCGGGAGCTCACCGCCCGCTCCGATGTCTACGCCCTTGGCTGCGTGACCTACGAAATGCTCGTCGGCGAGCCACCGTTCACCGGACCCACCGCCCAGGCGGTCGTCGCCAAAATGATGACCGAAGAGCCGCGCTCGCTCACAATACAGCGGAGCACGGTGCCGGCCCTGGTCGACGACGCGGTGCTGACCGCCCTCGCCAAACTCCCTGCCGATCGATTTGCATCCGCGGCGGAATTCGGGTCAGCGCTGAAAGGCGAAACATCACCGGGGCGGCCGATGACGAGGGCTCGGCCGCTGACGCGGCTGGACGCGCGATCATCGTCTCGCCGGCTCGCGCCTCGAGCCGTCGTGGTGCTTGGCTTGATCGGTCTGGCCGCATGGGGCTGGCTCCGGCCCATGGGCGGCGATGCGGTTCCGGACGCCAGGCGGGTGAACCTCGTGCTGCCGGATTCGGCGCCGATCGAGTTCGTAGGGGAGGCCGCGGTCGGCGTGGGGCAGACGGCGCTGGCAATCTCACCCGACGGGCGGAGCCTCGTCTATGTCGCAGGCGGTACGGCCCGGCCGAGACTGTACGTTCGCCCGCTCGATCGATTCGAGGCCACACCGCTCGCCGGGACCGAGGGCGCGTTCAGCCCGTTCTATTCGCCCGACGGCCGGTGGATCGGGTTCTTCGCGGACAACCAGCTCAAGAAGGTGCCGTCGAGCGGCGGTCCCGTGACCACGCTGGCCGACGCCCCGTTTTCAACCGGTGGGGCGTGGTCGACGCAGGGACGGATTCTCTTCCTGACGAAGGGAGGCAGTGAGCTGCAGCAGGTTTCGGCCGATGGCGGTCGCTCAGAGCGGATCGCGAACTCGCCGAGCGCTTCGATCAAGACGCTCACCTTTCTTCCCGGCGAGCGGTGGCTCCTGTGTACCGCATACGCGAACGAGGGCTACTACTTTCTGCTGGCGCGCTCGGTGCAGCGTGGTGAAGACCGGATCCTGGTACGGCACGGAACGGCCCGGCCGTGGCAGGACGGCATGGCGATTCCCGCGGACGCGCTGATCGGCGGCACGCCCCGTTACGACCGCCACGGCTCCTTGCTCTACACCCGCGGCGACGGGACCCTGCTGGCGATCGGCTTCGATCCGGAGCGATTGGAAACAAACGGTGAACAGGTCGTCATCGCCCAGGGCGTTCGCCTCGAGTCGTGGAGCGGGCACAGCCAGATCTCCCTCGGCGGAGACGGCACGCTGGCCTACGTGACGGGCAGCAACACGGGCGTCGGCCCCCTGGCCTGGCTCGACCGGAGCGGTCGCCTCGATACCCTGCCGTTTCCTGCCGCCAACTCCTTGGGGACTGACATCGCTCCGGATGGAGCCCGCGCCGCTGTCTCCGTTCCGGCGGTTTCCGGGAGCCTCGAGCTCTGGATCTACGACTTGCGGAGCGGTGAGCGACAACGCCTGCTGAGTGGTCTCTGCGGCTCGGAGATCCGCTGGACCGCCGATGGCCGAGCGATCTATGCGTGCCTGTCCGGTAGCGGCCTGGTACAGGTCGACCCGGCCCGGCCAGGACAGGCCGATACCCTCACCCGGGCCACGTTCTATCCGTCCTCGGCCTCCCGGGATGGGCGTCTGCTCCTGCTGAGTTCGCCTCTGTCCGATTCCATGTTTGTGCTTCCTCTCGATGGCCAGAGCGCTCCGCAGCCGGTCGCGTACACGACGCAGGGTGGAGCGTTCCAGCCCGACTTCTCACCGGACGGTCACTGGGTCGTGTATCTCGGAAACGCGGGAGGCGTGTTCGTCGAGCCCTTCCCGATCACGGGGGAGGTGTACCGCATTTCGGCCCAGTTGGAGGGCGATGTCCCCACCTGGTCGCGGAGCGGTACGGAAATCGTGTTCCCTTCGGCATCGCAATTCTATTCGGTGGCGGTTCACCAAGGGTCGCCCCCACGATTCGATCCCCCCAGACTGATCTCGACCCAACGCGTGGCCCAATATTCGGGGCGTCCGTACGCGATGGCCCCTGATGGCCGGCGATTCCTGATGCGGGTTCCCACCTCGGAGCACTCGGCAGGAGCCGTCTACCTGTTGCTGAACGGGTTTCTCCCCGAAAGCACTCCGCGATGAGTGCTCCCGAGCGTCTGAGCGCCGCCCTCGCTGATCGCTACCGCCTCGAGCGCGAGCTCGGGCAGGCTTCAGCGTCTCGTTTCTCGACCGTGCGATGGAGCACGGTCTTTGATTTGGTACCCGGACAGCGTGAAAGCCGAGGCTGGGCCCCGGCTTTCAGGTACGGCTGGAATCGACAGCACCTCGCAAGTACTCGATTGTATGCCAATCATTCGGTGGCGGC
>JBDHCY010000419.1:0-2923 GCA_039591795.1 Gemmatimonadota bacterium
CGCCGCGTGGGAACGTCATCAGGAGCTCGAGAGGGCCACCCTTTTCAAGGGCCTCGAATGGCGTGATGTCGGGCCCATTGTCCAAGGCGGGCGATTGGTAGACATCGAAGGCGTGCCGGGGGAGCCGTATCACTTCTACGTGGCGTATGCTTCCGGCGGCGTGTGGGAGACGACGAACAACGGCATCACGTTCGTGCCGCTCACCGACGAGCTTCCGACGATGATCGTTGGCGATATGGCAGTCGACCCGACCAACCCCGACCGGATCTTCATCGGCACCGGCGAGAACAACTCGTCGCGCTCGTCGTACGGCGGGTTCGGCGTCTTCCGCTCCGACGACGGCGGTGTGACCTGGCAGCACCTGGGTCTCGAGACGACCGACCGCATCGGTCGCGTCCTCATCGATCCCCGCGATCCCAATCGCGTCTTCGTCGCGGCACTCGGCAAGCTGTACACATCGGGCGGGCAGCGCGGGGTGTTCCGCTCGACCGATGGCGGTGCGAGCTGGGAGATGGTGCTGGAGGGCGGCGACGTCACGGGCTTTACCGATCTCGCGTTCCAGCCCGGTAATCCTGACGTGGTGTACGCCGCGGCGTGGGAGCGCTCGCGCCGGCCTTGGAACTTCGTGGAGGGCGGTGAAGGGAGCGGTATCTGGAAGTCCACCGATGGTGGCACGACGTGGCAGCGCATGAGTGGTGGGTTTCCGCGCAACGAGCAGGTCGGGCGGATCGGCCTTGCGGTGTCGCCGGCGAGCCCACAGACGCTCTACGCCTCGGTCGACAACCAGCAGATCTTGCCGGAAGGCGAATGGGACCTGGGTGGTGGTGCCGTGACCCCCAAGCGCCTTCGCTCGATGACCAAGGAAGAGTTCCTGAATCAGGATCCTGAGGAGATCGAGGACTTGATCCGCGGCACCGATCTGGATCCACGGCTCGACGCGAAAAAACTGATCGCCGCGGTCGCGAGCGACTCCATCACGCTCGACGACATTCGGCGAGCACTCCAAGACGCTAACGCGAGCCTGTTCGAGACCGACATCCGCGGCATCGAGGTGTGGCGTTCGGACGACGAGGGCGGCACCTGGCGGCGCATGAACCCCGAGCCGATCCGGGATGCGGTCTACACGTATGGGTACTACTTCGGGCAGATCCGGGTCGCTCCGGACGATCTGAACGAGGTCTACATTCTGGGCGTGCCGCTGCTTGGCTCGCAGGACGGTGGTGTGAGCTGGCGCCAGATCGCCGGACGTGGCGTGCACGGTGACCATCAGGCCCTGTGGATCGATCCCGAGTCTCCCGATCGCCTGATCCTGGGTAACGATGGCGGGCTCGACGTGAGCTTCGACGGCGGCGAGACCTGGTTGAGCCTCTCGTCGGTGTCGGTAGGGCAGTTCTACACCGTGTCGGTGGACATGGCCGACCCGTACAACATCTACGGCGGCCTGCAGGACAACGGAGTGCTCCGGGGCTCGAGCCGGAATCGGCCCAACATTTCGGGCGGCTGGGAGCGAGCCGGCGGTGGCGACGGTATGTGGGCGCAGATCGATCCGCGCGACAACCGCACCTATTACGCCGGCTCCCAATTCGGCAACTACGCCCGGCGCGGTCCAGCCGGCCAGCAGCGCGTGAAGCCACGCAACGGCGTGCTCGACGAGCCGCTGCGCTACAACTGGCTGACGCCGATCCTCCTGTCCAAGCACAATCCGGACGTTCTCTATTACGGCGCCAACAAGCTGTTCCGCTCGATGGACAAGGGCGAAACCTGGGCTGCGCTCAGTGACGACATGACCAGGAGCGATAACCGTGGTGACGTGCCGTTCGCCACCATCTCGGTGATCGCCGAGTCGCCCAAGCGGTTCGGTCTGCTCTGGCTCGGCACCGACGATGGGCACGTCTACGTGACGCGCAGCAGTGGCGCTGACTGGACCGAAGTCAGTTCCGGTCTGCCCTCGGATCGTTGGGTGTCGCGCGTCGAGGCGTCGAACCACGTGGAGAGCGTGGCCTACGTGAGCCTCAACGGGTACCGGGACGACGACGTCACGCCGTACGTATATCGAACCGACGATCTCGGGCAAACGTGGACCGACATCTCGAGCAATCTGCCCGACGAGGTGGTCAACGTCGTCCGAGAGGATCCGGAGAATCCCGCGGTGTTGTACGTGGGAACCGACCGTGGTGCTTACGTCTCTCTCGACACGGGCCGAACGTGGCAGGCGGCTGGAGCGGGGTTGCCGAACGTGCCCGTACACGATCTCATCGTGCACCCGCGAGAGCGCGAGCTCGTTGCAGGCACGCATGGCCGGAGCGTGTGGGTGTTGGATGTGCTGCCCGTGCAGGAGCTGAGCGACGAGGTCGTCGAGTCCGAGGTGCACGTCTTCCCGTTCGACGACCTTCAGTATTCGCGAGGTTGGCGCTCGCGCCGGTCACGCTGGTTCTATCGACCCGAGGACGCGCCGTCTCAGACGATCTCGTTTTGGGTGGGATCCGACGGCCAGGCGAGCTGGAGCATCGTCGATTCCGACGATCGCGTGCTCCGCAGCGGCACCACCGATGCGATCCGCGGGGTGAACACGCTCGAGTGGGACCTCCTGCTCGACGAGGAGTTGGCACTCGCCGCCGAAGGTGCGCGGCTCGAAGACGACGAAGAGGTGACACCAGCCGACATCCCGTGGGCGGAAGCGGTGCGGCTGGAGCGGCCGTTGTACGTCACGCCCGGCGATTACAGGGTGCGCATCGCGGCGGGCGGAGCGTTGGCGGAAGAGGAATTCACTGTCAAGCCGATGCGTCCGCGGTCGGCGCGGGTCGAATCGGAGCCTGGGATCCGAGGGAGGAGGTAGGAGGGCCGACGGTCGCGGCGACGCGAGCATCGAGGGACGGAGACGCCCGCCCGCGGGCGGGTCGGCACAGATCCTCTTGGCTGAGCT
>JBDHCY010000420.1:0-2897 GCA_039591795.1 Gemmatimonadota bacterium
TGAGGCGCCCGCCCGGCGGCCGAACTTCGTCCTCGTGGTCGGCGACACGCTACGGGCCGACCACCTCCACTTCCCCAGCGACGAAAAAGTCCGTTCGCCGAATTTCGACGCGCTGCGCGCCGAGGGCACGTACTTCGCGAACGCGCGATCTACTTCGTCGTGGACGCTTCCGGCAACCGTGTCGATCTTCTTGTCGCAGTTTCCGTCACAACACGGCGTCACGCGCTGGGCGTCGCTGCTCGGAGACGAACAGACGACGCTCGTCGAGACGCTGGCTGACGCGGGCTACCGCACCGGGGGCTGGAGCGCGAACCGGTTGCTGGCGGGGGGAAGGGGATTCGTGCACGGTTTCGACGAATTCGACTTCATCATGCATCCGAAGTGGAAGCTCGGCACACCCGCCCACAGCGTCTACGCGTTCGCCACCGCCGAAGACCTGACGTCGAGGGCCCTCGCATGGCTGGACGAGGCCTCCGCGGAGGCGGGAGACGCCCCCTTCTTCCTGTACCTGCATCTCATGGAGCCGCACACGCCCTTCCTGTGCCCGCCGGAGGCCGACAAGGCATGCCAATCCATCGCCCGCGTGCTGAACCGCCGAGTCTTGGCGAACCAATGGGAGTTCGGAGATGCCCAGAGATCGCTCATCCAGCAGTTCTACGCGGCCGACGTTCGGCGCATGGACGACGCCCTGGGCCAGCTCCATCGCGAACTCGGCGCGCGCGGGCTCCTCGAGAACACCTGGCTGATCGTGACCGCAGACCACGGCGAAATGCTGGGCGAACACGGTCTGTTCGTGCACGGCAACGCACTCTACGAGGAGACGCTGCGAGTCCCCCTGTTGTTCCGCGGACCGACCGGCGGAGGCACCGTCGTCATCGCGCCCGTCTCGCTGGTCGACGTCGCGCCCACCATCGTCGATCTCGCAGGAATCGAGCGTCCAGTGGGGTTCAAGGGCCGGAGTCTCCGGCCCTCTTTCGAAGCGCGACCGTTGCCTCCCGTGCCCATCGTGGCGGAGCTGCTGCCCGTTCACGACGAGCTGGCCAGACATCACCGTCACCTCGTCGCCGTGACGCGAGACACGCAGAAGCTCGTGCTGGGCGTCGACGGCCGGCTGGAGCGCTTCGATCTGTCGAGGGACCCGGACGAAGAGGCTCCCCTGCCGGCGGAGATGAGCGCCCTCGAGGATCTCCTCTCGCAAGCGGGGGTCACCTTCCGCCATATCGAAGCCCTCTCGGAGACCGGCCCCGAACTGACGCCGGAAATGCTCGAACACCTGAAGGGCCTCGGATACATTCAGGAGTGATTCGACAGTAGCAGCCGCCGAAGATCGGAGGGGTCGCGCCGGCGCAGCGCGCTCGACTCGGCGAGGGCCCGTAGTGTGCCATTCATCAGCCCACCGTCACGCTGCCCTCCGATAGCAGTACTTGGGGACGCCACCCGCTATGATGTTCCCCCCCCGAAAGGAGTCGTCATGAGCGATGCCATCACGCCCTACCAGATCGAGGTTCCCGACGAGGCGCTGGAAGACCTCAACACCCGGCTCGCCCGCACCCGCATGCCCGACCAGATTCCCTGCACCGGCTGGACCTATGGGACCGACTACGGCTACCTGCGCGAGCTGCTCGACTACTGGCAGACCAAGTACGACTGGCGTGCCGCCGAGGCCGAGCTCAACGCCTTCGATCACTTCCAGACCACGATCGAGGATCACCGCATCCACTTCGTCCATGTCCGCAGCCCCCACGAGAACGCGCTGCCGCTCTTGATCTCCCATGGCTGGCCGGGCACGGTGGTCGAATTCCTGAAGGTGATCGGTCCGCTCACGGATCCCACCGCCCACGGCGGCAACGCCGAGGATGCCTTCCACGTCGTGTGCCCCTCGCTCCCGGGCTACGGCTTCTCCGAGCCGACCAGGGAGACGGGCTTCGACTTCACCCGCATGGCCGGCATCTTCAAGCAGTTGATGGCCCGGCTCGGCTATACGGGTTGGGCCGCCCAGGGCGGCGACTGGGGCGCGCTGGTGACCACCGCTCTCGGTCACCTCGCCAAGGACGAGCTCGCGGGCATCCACCTCAACATGCCCTTCGCGCTGCCTCCGCCGGAAGGCGAAGAGGGGCTAAGCGACGCCGAGAAGGCCGACCTCGCAGAGATGGCCCAGTGGAACGAGCTCGAGGCCGGCTACCAGAAGATCCAGGGAACCAAGCCCCAGACCCTCGGCGTCGGGCTCAACGATTCGCCGGCAGGTCTGTGCAGCTGGATCACCGAGAAGTTCCACGGCTGGACCGATTGCGACGGCGACATCGAGAACGTGCTCACGAAGGATGAGCTGCTCACGAACGTGATGGTCTACTGGCTCACCGGCACGATCACCTCGAGCATGCGGCTCTACTACGAGGTGTTCCGGGGCACGCCGCCGCCTTCGCTCTTCAGCAAGGTACCGGTGCCGACCGGGGTGGCGCGCTTCCCGCGAGAGATCATGCGCTTCCCGCGCGCGTGGGTGGAGCGTAGCTACGAGGTCACTCACTGGTCGAGCTTCGACAAAGGCGGTCACTTCGCGGCGATGGAGCGGCCCGAAGCCTTCGTGGGGGACCTCCGAGAGTTCTTCGCCACCGTACGCTGAGCGTCTGCGGCAGCGCCGACACCTCACCTGAGAGTCGCCCCGCGGCTCGAGAGGACATCCGATGGAAGCCATGGACCGACCCGAAACACTGCTCTCCGGACTCGCCTTTCCCGAAGGTCCACGCTGGCGCGAGGGCCGGCTCGTCTTCTCGGACATGCAGGCCGACGAGGTCCTGGCGGTGGATCTCGCGGGCAAGACCGAACGCATCTGCGGCGTCTCGGAGCAGCCTTCGGGCCTGGGCTGGCTGCCCGACGGCCGGATGCTCGTCGTGTCGATG
>JBDHCY010000421.1:0-2894 GCA_039591795.1 Gemmatimonadota bacterium
AGTCGAAGAAGATCGCGTTGATCGGGCCAGACGTCCGCGCGTTGAGTTGAATGTCGGACCCCATCCGACGTAGCTCACTGATCACCCACGGCGGCGTCGCCGACGGGAGCGTGAGACGCCCTGGGCGCGACTCGTGATCTCCGAACGAGCTCAGCATCTGATAACTCGTGATGTTCGCCGCCTCGACGGCCTCCTGCACGTTCATCCCGAACTCCACCACGTTGAGGAAGAACTGCAGGAGGTTCTGGTCCTGGCTATCGCCGCCCTGGACCGCGAACGACAGGAACGGTTTGCCGTCTTTGAGCGCGAGGCCCGGGGTGAGCGTCACGCGGGGGCGCTTCCCCGGCTCGATCACGTTGAACGGATTCTCCGCCTCGTCCAGCACGAAGCTCTGGGCGCGCTGGCTCATCCCGACTCCCGTGCGGCCCGCGATCACCGCGGGCACCCAACCACCGCTCGGCGTGATCGAGACGACCCACCCCGCGCTGTCCGCCGCTTGCACGGAGGTCGTGCCGCGATGGAAGGCGTCCTCGAATGCGCCGTCGCCGGGCGGCACAGCAGCGCCCGTGGCCGGTCCCGGCTGGGCGGGAGGCCAGCTCTCGAGCAACGGGAGATACGGGTTCGTCTCTCCCATGAACTGATACGGGTCGCCGGGCTTGATGCCCGGGTCGTTGCGCTCCCAGTCGATCGTCGCGACCCGCTGTGCTGCGTACTCCTTGGAGAGGAGTCCCGCCATTGGCTCCTCGGGCGGGAAGGACGGATCGCCGTAGTAGAAATCGCGATCGGCGAACGCCAGACTCATCGTCTGGTACAGGGCGTGGATGTAGCGCGCGCTGTTGTAGCCCATGCCGCGCAGATCGAGCGGCTCGAGCATGTTCAGGGCCTGGAGCATGACGGGCCCCTGCGTCCACTGCTGGAGCTTGTACACCTCGATGCCCTTGTACGCCGTCATCAAGGGCTTCTCGATCCGCACTCGCCAATCCGCCAGGTCGGTGAGGGTGACGAGCCCACCCTCCTCTTGCGCCCCACGCACGAATTCCTGAGCGACGTCGCCTCGATAGAACCGGTCGTAGGCCGCGAGGATCGCCTCGTGGCGGCTCTTCCCCTGGGCCAGCGCCCGCTGCTCGGCCTCGACCAATTTGCGCAGGGTGGCTGCGAGGTCGGCCTGCCGGAAGATCTCGCCCGGCTGGGGTGTCTCGTTTGTCTCGCCCGGACGCACGAGAAAAACCTCCCGCGAGTACTTCCACTCCCGAAGCGTTTCCTTCGCCCGCTCGATCCGACCGGCTGTGTTCTCCTCCATCGGGTAGCCGTCCGCCATCTGAATTGCGGGCCCGAGCACCTCGGCGAGCGACATGGTGCCCCACTCGGCGAGCATCGTCATCAGGCCGCCAGGCGTACCCGGCGTGACCGCGGAGAGGACGCCATTCTCCGGTGGGTAGCGGAAGCCGCGCTCCCGATAGTGGGACGCGGTTGCGCCGCTCGGGGCTACGCCCAGGGCGTTGATGGCGACGACATCGCGAGTGTGAGGATTGTAGACCAGGGCCTGCGTTTCCCCGCCCCAGCTCAGCACATCCCACATCGTGGCCGTGGCGGCGAGCATAGCGCACGCGGCATCCACGGCGTTGCCGCCCCGCTGGAACATCATGGCGCCCGCTGTGGCTGCGAGCGGCTTCCCGGTGATCGCAACCCAGTGCCGACCGTGCAGCACGGGCTTGTGCGGCCGCTGGGCGGCGGCGGACGGGGCGGTCGCGAGGATCAGTATCAGCGAAATCCATCGAGCGCGCATGGCTCTTCCCCCGGGCCGGGTGCAGTGTGTGGCAGCCTCAACTCGACTCAAGGTATCGTTCAAACGCGGAGGGCGCACAGGAATCAAACACTCCTCCACATCCACATCGCGGTCTCCACTACCCACGCATCCACGACGCGTTATCTTGCGCAGCAATCTGCTGGTTTGGTGGTCGAATGGAACGAAACAGCGCCGAGTGCCCCGAGTGCGCGGCGTCGGTCGCACTCGACGAGAAAGTGGTCTCGGGAGAAATCGTCCAGTGCGGCGACTGTGGCGTGGAGCTGGAAGTCGTTCGCGACGGCGACATCGCGCTCCGGCGCGCTCCTGACGAAGAAGAAGACTGGGGAGAATGAGCAGACCGCGCGTCGCCATGCTCCTCTCCCGCGTACGGGTCGAGGAAAAGCTGCTCCTCCAGGCCTTCCGCGAGCGGTCCGTCGAGGTCGAGCGGATCGACGACCGCGAGGTGGTCTTCGACCTCCACGGTAACGACTGGCGCCGCTTCGACGTGATCCTGGAACGGTGCATCAACCACTCTCGCGCCCTTTTCGCGCTCAGGATCCTGAACGATTTGGGCGTCGCGACGGTCAATGCGTACCCCGTGGCGCTCACCTGCGGCAACAAACTCGAGACCACGTCGGCGCTGATCCGCCACGGCGTGCCCACCCCGCGTTGCAGGATCGCCTTCACGCCCGAGTCGGCACTCCGGGCCATCGAGGAGCTAGGATACCCCGTGGTACTCAAGCCGGCGGTGGGCTCGTGGGGACGGCTGCTGTCCAAGATCAACGATCGGGACGCCGCCGAGGCAATCTTGGAGCACAAGGAGATCCTCGGGACGTATCATCACTCGATCTTCTACATCCAGGAGTACGTGGACAAGCCGCAGCGCGACATTCGAGCGTTCGTCGTCGGCGACGAGACCATCTGCGCCATCTACCGGCACTCCGAGCACTGGATCACCAACACTGCGCGGGGCGCACGAACCGCCAACTGTCCCGTGACGCCCGAGATGGACCGACTGTCGGTTGCGGCAGCACGGGCCATGGGTGGCGGGGTGCTCGCCATCGACTTGCTGGAGACGCCCGACGGCAGGCTCCTGGTGAACGAAGTG
>JBDHCY010000422.1:0-2889 GCA_039591795.1 Gemmatimonadota bacterium
GTTCCCTCCCGGGGGGCGTGCCCGAGACGTGATCCGTCGAGGACAAGTCACCCTGTGGCACCCTGTTGCCTGGGCTTGCGGGCTCGGTAGAGACGAGGAACATGCGGCTCCCCGGACTCGCACACAACCGTCTTACCTATGTCGGCGTGCTGATCGCGATGCTCGCAGCGTCGGCGATCGTGTTCCTGCTCTTCTACGCGACTCTCACGGGGGGCGACGCTCCGTACGGCGCGGTGATCATCTTCTTGTTGCTGCCGGCAGTCGTGGTGCTCGGCATCCTGATCGCGCCGTTCGGCATGCTCCTCGAGCGCCGGCACGTGAGACGCACGGGGCGTCCATCCATGGTCGCGTTTCCGGTGGTCGACCTGAACCACGCCACGCACCGCGCGCGTACCGTGGCAGCCGCCGTCGTCGGGCTCGCGCTCATGTTCGGCGTGAACTTCGCGAGCTACCTGGCCTACGAGCACACGGAGTCAGTGTCGTTCTGCGGGCAGATCTGCCACACCACGATGCAGCCCGAGGCCGTCGCGCACCAGCACTCCCCGCACGCCCGCACCGCCTGCGTCGCCTGCCATGTTGGACCCGGAAGCCAGGCCTTCATCGCGGCAAAGCTGAGCGGGCTCCGGCAGGTCCGGTCGGTCCTTCTCGAGCACGTCCCGAAGCCCATTCCGGTCCCGATCGCCAACCTGCGGCCCGCCGCCGAAACGTGCCAAGGCTGCCATTGGCCAGAGCAGTTCTTCGTCCCGCAGTACCGGCGGTTCGTCCACTTTGCGGAAGACGAGGAGAGTAGCCGCTGGGAGATCCATCTGCGTCTGCTCACGGGTGGCGGCGGGCCGCACCTGCCGGGAGCACTCGGCATCCATGCGCACCACAGTGGCGTCAACAAGAAGATCGAGTACATCGCGTCCGACCGGGAGCGGACGGAGATACGGTGGGTGCGAGTGACCGACCGTGCCTCTGGTCTGGTGACCGAGTACCTTGCCAACGGAGGGGAGCGCCCGGACGCGACCATCGAGAGCGGGGCGGCCCGAGTCATGGACTGTCTCGACTGCCACAACCGTCCCGCACACCGGTACAACTCGCCCCACTTCTCGATCAACGTCGCGCTGGCGACTGGAAAGATTTCGCTGACTCTACCGTCGATCAAGAGGATCGGCATCGAGGTCCTGACGGCCGATTACGAGACGACCGAGGAGGCGACAGGCCGGATCGCGACCGACGTGAAGGCCTTCTACGCCGACAAGCATCCGGACGTCTTCACCGCCCGCTCCGCCGACATCGCGTCCGCCGTCTACCAGCTTCAGACGATCTACCAGCGGAACTTCTTTCCACGCATGAAGGTTCGCTGGGACACGTACCCCGACCACTCGGCGCACATGAACTCGCCGGGCTGCTTTCGCTGTCATGCCGGCAATCACGTCAGCGCCGCGGGCGAGATGCTCACGAACGACTGCCGGACGTGCCATGCCATCGTGGCGCAGGGCGTCGAGGATGCGATGGAGCACGCAACCGACATCGAAGGGCTCGACTTCGCTCACCCCGGCGACATCGGCGACCTATGGCAGGACATGCTCTGCACCGACTGCCATGCCGAAGGGACGTAGCCGGCCGAGGGCCATGAGCACCTCCCCGGCCCTCTGGACGACGCGGGGCGGCTCAGCCCTTGGAATCCTGTTGGGCTGGTTGTAGCGATGGAGGCGAGAATCGATGGCGGAGGCACGACTGATCAAGGAGCTCGTCGCGGGCGGAACCGTGCTGACCGACGGCGCCTGGGGGACTGCGTTTCAGCAGCGGGGACTTCAGCTGGGCGAGATGCCAGACGTCTGGAACCTCGAGCACCCCGACGCGGTCGAGGACGTAGCGCGAGCCTACGTCGAGGCCGGTAGCCGGGTCATCCTCACCAATACCTTTCGTGCCAACCGACTCGCCTTTGCCACGCACGCTCAGGTGCATCGGATAGCCGAGATCAACCGTGCCGGCGTAGAGATCTCAAAGCGTGCGGCCGCCGACCGGGCACTGGTATTCGCGTCGATCGGGCCGAGCGGGAAACAGCTGATCACGGGCGACGTGACCGAGGAGGAGCTGGCCCGGGCCTTCGTCGAACAGGCCGGCGCACAGGCCGAGGGCGGCGCCGACGCGATCGTGATCGAGACCATGGCCGACCTCACCGCGGCTCGCTTGGCCATAGAGGCAGCCAAGCGCACCGGGCTGCCGGTGGTCGCATGCATGGTGTTCGATTCGGGCCGCAACAAAGACCGCACGATGATGGGAGTAGACCCCGAGCAGATGGCCACGGCATTCCACACCTGGGGGGCCGATGTGATCGGCGCCAACTGCGGCAACGGCGTCGAGGAATACGTGCCGATCTGCCGGCGACTCGCTGCTGCCACGAAGCTTCCCGTGTGGATCAAGCCCAACGCCGGAATCCCCACGCTGATCGATGGAGACGTGGTCTACCAGACCACGGCCGAAGAGTTCGCGAGCGTCCTGCCCACGCTCGTCGAGGCCGGCGCCGCCTTCCTCGGAGGATGCTGCGGAACCGATCCGGCCTTCATAGCCGCCATGAAGCGCACGCTGAGCGAGTTATCCGGCCACAGCCGAGACTGAATCGGTGACCGAAGCGCTGCTCGACAAGATCACGAGCTGCATGCTCGCGCTGGACAAGGACGCTACTCTCGACGCGGTCCGCGCCGTCGCCGAAACCGGCGGCCTCGATGCGGAGCGAGGCGTCGACGCACTCACCGATGCTCTCGGCGAGGTCGGCAGACTCTTTCAGGAAGGCGAGTGGTTTCTCGGAGAGTTGGTCTATGCCGGCGAGATCGCCAAAGAGGCGATGAGCACGCTGACTCCGCATCTTCCCTCCCAAACCGGCGAGGGTCTGGGCACGAT
>JBDHCY010000423.1:0-2881 GCA_039591795.1 Gemmatimonadota bacterium
CGACCTTCAGGGCGCCAACCTCTTCCTCGGCGCGGTGATGGACCAGCTCGACACCGGGGCGATCGCGCTGGACGCGGACGGCATCGTCCAGGCGGTGAACCGTCCGGTCTGCGACTACTTCTCGATGGACGGCGATCCCCACGGCCGCCCCCTCGTCGAGCTGCTCGAGAGCTACGGGCTCGACGCCATCGGCGGGGCCGCACTCGCCGTGGCCGAGGACGACGATACGGGCTACCTGGACGTCGAAGTGGGGGGGCACCGCTTCCGCGTCACGAGCCAGACGCTCACGGGCGAAGGCGGTGTCGCGTTCGGGCGGGTGATCTTCTTCCGGGAGATCTCGCACGAGCCCCTGCGTCGGCGCTTCGACGACGTGCTCGGCGCCCTGGTGCGCCGGGACGGCGAGCTGCGGCCGCTCCTCGAGCAGTCGCGTGACCAGCTGGCCGAGCTCTCCGGCAGCGCGGTCGACTCGGGCATCCCCTCGGCGGGCATGGCGGAGCTCCGGGAGCGGATCTCGCGCACCCGCACGGCCATCGACAACTGGCTCGATGTCGACGAGAACATGGCACGGGTGGACTTCCCGGACGCCCAGCTCCTCCAGGATCGAATGCGGATCGCCGCCGGTCGCTGGCCCCTCCGAGAGGAGCTGCCGCAACGCGTGCGGGAGCTGGCGCGCCGCGTCGAGGACTACTACGAGTCCGGCGAGAAGACGAAGCAGTCGGTTCTCTGACCCCGAAGTGTCGAATTCCACCGCCACCCTCGATCGCCTGGAGCTGCGCATCGAGCGCCTGCGGCTGACCTTCCGCTTCACCTACGCCTTCCACGCGCGCGAGGCGCGCTTCGAGTGCGACCGCGGGGATGGTTTCCAGCGCATGTTCCCCGAGACGTTCTCGTTCCACGAAGACCGTCACGACCCGGCGGAGATGCACGTGCAGCTCGCCGACCTCGCGAGCAAGCCGCAGCTGCTCGCACCCGCGGCGAACCGCCGCGATGCCCAGGTGCTGTTGTCGCGCTTCGTGATCGCGGTGCCGCGGTATCTCGAGGCGGTGCTCGATCGGCTCGAGCGGGAGGATCGCCTCGACGCAGCTGGCTTCTCCCGGGTGTACACGGACGTGGCACTGCTCAGCCAGATGTTCCTGCGCTTCACCGCCGCCCGTTCCGGTGAGGAGACCCAGGGCATCCGCATCGCGACCTTCCAGCTGCGCAAGCTCATCTACCGCACGCTGCTGCGCCTGGTCCAGCTGCGGGTGCGCCCCGAGTACCTGTCCGCGTACGTCGCGGGGGCGGTGGATCCCGTCGATCCCGCAGACGACCTCTCGGAGGCGGGCTTCTTCCACACGGTGGAGAGCGGTGAGCCGGAAGCGGTGGACCGCACGGTGCTGCGGCTCGCCGAACGCGCCTTCTACCGCTGGCTCGAGGAGATCTGCCTCGACGAGTCGAACCGGGCGTTCGAGCGCGAGGACTCGCCCTTCGGGAGCCGCGAGGCCGAGGTGCGCTCCGCGGTCGCCCTGGCCGGCGACGGGGTCGAACGCGGTCGCGACCTCGTGCCGTTCCTGCGCCGGCTCGGCAACCGGGACTGCCTGCGCGTGCTCGAGAAGCTCGAAGCCTGGTTCCTGCGCCAGTACGACATCCACCTCGCCGCGGCCATGATCGAGCACGCGGCGAACGTGGCGCGCCGCGTCGACGACGGCGACCGCGTGCTGTCCCGGCACCGCACCAGCAACTACGTTCTGCTGCTCGGCGCCCTCGCGGCTCCCTTCGTCGCCGCCGCCCTCGCCTTCGATCGGGCGCCCATGGTGTTCGACCTGCTCTGCGGCCTCGAGGTGGTGGCCGTGACCCTCGGCGTGCTCTGGTACCTCTTCTACAAGTTCCTCTGGAGGCGCGACCTCACGTTCTTCCACGCCTCCGTACCGCGCATCATGGCTGGCATCATCGTGGGCTATCTCCCGATCTTCTTCATCGACGAGGTTTGGAGCCTGGCGAACCGGCCGCCCTTCACGCTCTTCTCCATCGCCGTGATCCTGGGCGCGACGACCCTGCTCTACCTCTACATCGAGGTGCAGCGCCGGCTCGGCGACACAGCCGTCGCGTTCGCCCGGGCGCGGCAGATCTTCCTGCTCGGCGTGGTGCAGGCCAGCGTGATCGGGATCCTGTTCACCGGGCTCGTCGGACGCTTCATGGCCGCGCGGAACTGGGGTCCCGAGGGGCAGACGCCGATCGAGGCGCTGCGCGCGACCCTGCCCCCGGTCTTCGGCCAGCTCCCGCCCATCCTGGGTGTCGACCCCTTCTACACCTTTCCAGCAGCGGTGTTCGTGATGACCTCCATGTCCTTCTTCATCGGGACGTTCCTCCAGCTGATGTGGGAGGACCTGCCGATCACCGAGCCGCTGTAACCGCGGCAGCCGTCTCCTCATCCGATCCGCTAACTTTCGTCGGCTCCGGAGGATCGGCTTGGCAGACGTCGTGATGTACGTGAAGCGCTGGTGCCCCTACTGCCAGATGGCGCAGCGGCTGCTCCGCGAGAAGGGACGGGACTGGCTGGAGGTCGACCTCGAGGCGGAGCCCGGACGCCGCCGCGAGATGATCGAGCGCAGCGGCCGCACGACGGTTCCCCAGATCTGGATCGGGGAGCGTCACGTGGGCGGCTTCGACGAGCTGCGGGCTCTCGAGGCATCGGGCGAGCTGGACGCGCTGCTCTGAAGCGCGGGAGGGGGGGCGATGAGCGAAGCCGAGCACCGGAAGATCGTGATCGTGGGCAGCGGGCCCGCCGGCTACACGGCGGCGATCTACGCCGCCCGCGCCGAGCTCGAGCCCGTGGTGGTGGCGGGCCTCCAGTTCGGGGGCCAGCTGATGCTGACCACCGACGTCGAGAACTACCCGGGCT
>JBDHCY010000424.1:0-2870 GCA_039591795.1 Gemmatimonadota bacterium
GGCGGGGGATCAAGGTGACGGCCTTCGAGAAAAAGCAGTGCGGTGCCATCCGACAGGAGATCGACGCCGATCACGGCCGCCGTCACCCGAGCCCCGTCAGGCGGACGCGAGGCAAGAAGGGCCGACAAATCGGGGGCTGAAGCATCTCTGGCCCGCCGCCGCCAACGCTGGTAGAGGGCACTCATGATTCCCGACGAGCCGGTACGTGGTCACATCCCGCCGCCCTGGTACGGGGCGCTGAGCGGCATTGAGCGCGTGCGCGCATCCAGCACCGGCCGGCTCCCGTTGCCACCGCTCGCGCGCCTCCTCGGTTTGCGCACGACGCACGTCGTGCCCGGTGGGATCACCGTAGCGATGCCGGCGACCGAGGCGTCGCTCGCCCCCAACGGCCAGCTCCAAATCGGACCAGTCATGGTCGCTGCCCTCGAGGGCGCCTGCAGCACCGTGATGCCGAGCGGCATGGACTTCGAGCCTCTCAAGGTCACCAGCGACCCGCTTCGCCCCGCGTGGCTACGCCCAGGGAACTTGCTCGCCCGCGCGCGCGTCGTGAGCAGTGGCAAGCTCTTCGTCTTGGCGGAGGTCCAGGTCGAGGACTCCGACGGCCGGCACCTCGCGCAGGGCTCCTTGCAAGCCACCGTCCGCCGTCTCGAGCCAGCACCTCCACCGCCCCCGAGGATGATGCCACGCATCGAGGAGCCCACATACGAGACCCCGGATCCGTACCTCCGGCGGTTTGCGGTGCCGCCTCCGCTGGTGGAAGTCCTCGAGCACCTGGTGGAAGTCCTCGAGCACAAGGATGCTGCGAGCGCGCCCCTCCATCTGGCCGACGTCGAGAACCCCATCGGCAAGCTCTTCGGTCTGCGGATGGAGGAGTTGACTGAAGCACGCGCCTCGTGGTCCATGCCAGCAAGCGAGTGGTTTTGCATGCGCGGGAGCAGCGTCTCCCCCGCGGCTATCGGTGTGCTCACGGGCGCGAGTCGCTGGAGCGCCGCGATGACGCTGCATCAACGCGGGCGAGACGTGGTCCCACTCGATGATGTCGTGCGGTACTTTCGTTCCGTTCGACCCGACGGGCGACGCCTCCGATCGGAGACGGCGCTTACCGAGCAGGCCCCCAACCTCTTCCTCGCGGAGACGACGATCCGTGATGCGGATGGCCAGGTAGTCACGGTAAGCTCGGGATGCCTCGTGCACCTCGACGCCGCGCAGCGCACACGCCCCCATCGAACGGAGTCGCGGCGCCTTGTGGCGACGCTGCTCTTCACCGATATCGTGGACTCGACGCAACACGCCGAGCGCCTCGGCGACGCGCGTTGGCGCGCACTCCTCGAGGAGCACAAACTGACGGTTCGTCGCGAGCTTTCCCGCCACAATGGCACCGAGGTCGACACGGCGGGCGACGGGTTCTTTGTGCGCTTCGACTCCCCGGCGCAGGCGATCGAGGCCGCGCGTGCCGCCGGGCGCGCCACGGCCCGACTGGGCATCGAGATCCGGGCGGGCATCCACACCGGCGAGTGCGAGATTGAGGGCAACAGGCCGGTAGGAATGGCCGTGCACATCGCGGCCCGCGTTCAGGCCGCAGCGCAGCCCGGTGAGATCCTTGTTTCGTCGACGGTGAAGGATCTCGCGGTGGGATCGGGTTTGCGCTTCGCCGACAGAGGCCAGCAGAATCTCAAGGGCGTGCCTGACCCCTGGCGACTCTATGCGGTGGTCGATTGAAGCGCGACTCGGGCGCTTCGTACCCCACCCTGACACACCCTTCGGCCTTCGGAGTTCCTTAGATCTCACAGACGGAGCAGCGGACCCCCTCCGAAATTTCCAGCACTGGCTGGACTTGCCCCCGTGCCCTCCCCACCTTTTTGACCATGACGCCGCCCCGAAATTTCTGTAGCCAATTTGTAGCCAAATGGACGGATTTCGCCGGTTTTCGACGGACACCGACAAGCTCGATGACACTTGAGGAGGATTCTTCTAACCCGCTGTAAGTTGGACGTTCTTGGAGCACGAGGACGTCGTCAGACGGCAACGGGCAAAGGGGCCCAAAACGGGCCTGAAGCCTCTCTTAATCAGCGGGTCGTGGTTTCTCGGCCAGGTTCGCCACGTACTCCCCTGTACACGCTATCATAGTTGATTCCTCTGCCGATTCCCTTGACTGTGTTCCACGAGGGCAGGCATCATCCATCCCATCTCGCGTTTCGGCACAACCTCCGGCGTGAGCGAGCCGCACCGGAGGGGTTCAAGGGGGAAGGTCGGATGTTCGAGCATCTCCACGCAGAGCCCTGTCCATCGAACGTTGCCCACGATGAGGCGGGCGTCGTCCACCGCTCAAGAGACGACTAGCGGCTCTCCTCCGTGGAACGAGTGAGAGTCTTTGTCCTAGTGGCCCTGTTGCTGGGGTGCCTGACCGGCGCATGGCCAGCCGCGGCGGGGATCACGCCGATCCAGATCGGCGTGGCGACCCCGACGCCGAGCCCCACTGTGACAATCGACCCGACGTCCACTTCCGAGCCGACGCCAGCGCCGACCGAGCCGGTGGACTCCGGCGAGGTGCTATTCGCCCGCGGTGATGCGACCTGTAACCTCACCCTGTCGGCAGCCGACGTCGTCGGCCAGGTGATCGGCCTGGGTGCGAGCAGCATCTGCAGCAACAACGACTGTGACCGCGACGGCTCCATCACAACGGCTGACGTGGACTGCGCCGCCGGCTGCCTGTTCGGCCCTTGCCCGGTCCCGCCGGGAGCGCCCCGTGTGGCGACCGCTGCTTCCGAGAGCACGGCAGCCATCGTACCGTTCTCGGTCGTGCGCGTGACCGGAATGAACTTCGGTCCGGAGGACCGGCCGAAGGGCGCTCGGATCGCCGACTTCCGAGC
>JBDHCY010000425.1:0-5430 GCA_039591795.1 Gemmatimonadota bacterium
TCGAGGCACCCGGGAAATCGAGAATCGATCCCGTGTCGCGCCGGTGCTTCACGACACGATCGAGATCCAGCCCCTTCGGTGACGCAATCGCACCTTCGTACTCGGCGACCCCAACCAGAACGGCGCCGCCCTCTTGCAGGAACTTGGCTGCGTGGTATCCGACGTTGCCGAGGCCCTGCACGACAACGCGTTTGCCCTCGAGGCCGCGCCCTAGACCCAACGGCTTCATGTCGTCGCTCACATCCACGGCTTCGCGCGTTCCGAAGAATACCCCGCGGCCAGTCGCTTCCGTGCGGCCGCGGATCCCTCCCTGCGATACCGGCTTCCCGGTCACGCTGGCAAGTGGATTCATCTCGCCGGGCTTGAGCGACGTGAAGGTATCGACGATCCATGCCATTTCCGCGGCGCCGGAGCCAAAGTCCGGCGCCGGGACATCGAGGGAGGGGCCGATGAAGTTCTTCTTGACGAGCTCGAAGGTGTAGCGCCGCGTGATCCGCTCGAGCTCCGCCTCGGAGTACTTGTGGCGGGAGATCCGAATGCCGCCCTTGGCACCCCCGAACGGCACGTCGACGATCGCGCACTTGTAGGTCATGAGCGCGGCGAGGGCCATGACCTCGTCTTCGTCGACGGCCATGCTGTATCGGATGCCGCCCTTGGTGGGAGTGCGGTGGTGGCTGTGCTCCGCGCGCCACCCGGTGATGACCTCGATCGCGCCATCGTCGCGGCGGATCGGGAATTCGATCCGGTAGACGGCGTTACACGCCCGAATCTGACCGAGAAGGCTCGGATGGTACTCTGTCAGCGCCGCCCCGCGATCGAAGCTGCGCTCGACCTGTCCGAGGAAAGTGCTCTCGCCTGGCATGCGGCACGGGCTCCCGTCTGTACGGCGGGAATGTACACCGGGAGCCGGAAGACCGCGCGCCGATTAGCGCCGATCCGTGTCTTGAAAGACCGGCCGAGCCAGGCTCTATCCCTCAGTTCGGCGAGTGCACCCCCTGGGTCCCGTAGTCGCGATCGCGGGCGACGGTGGGGCCCGAAATATTGATCTCGCGCCGATTGTCGATCGCGGCGATGAACTGGCGGATCGATCCGGGGAACGGCTCCGTCCGAGCGTTCTTGCCAAACGGGTCGGTGTACCAGACCTGCGGCCCGTCGGGATTGTTGATCGTGTTGTCGTTGATGTCGACCACCCGATGCGCGCCGTCGAATGGCGAGCGCGGATCGTCGTACGTGATCCCGAGCACACTGCCCCCCGCGGTCGCCTCCTCGCACGGACCGCCCTGCACCCGGTCGCCATTGGCTTCGACCTCGTAACACACGTCCATCGGACGCCCCACGAGGTCCGGCATCGTCGGGTCGTAGAACCGACTCGGCACGAGCACCTGAAAATACGGATTGAAGTGCGCGAGCGTCCCGCCGCCGGCGCGGCGGATGTTGGTGGAGATCTCCCAGCTCTCACGTAGCGCACCGAAGTTCGACGACTGGCCGTCGGGTACGAGCAGAGCCTGTTCAACGCAGGTGCGATCGGGGATAACCCGTCGCCCACCACCATCGGGTGAATTGACGGGAACGGGGGTCCCAACCACGACCTCGACGTCACGGTCGCACGAACGCGTGAACGCGCCCGGCGTACCGATCACCGTCAACAGTGTGACGTGCATTCGCGTCCCGTCACTGCACCGAATGTGGTAGGACAGCTCGTGGAGGTTGTTCGTGAAGGCATCCTTCGAGTGCGACCCCTGGTGCATCTTGATCAGAACGTCGCAGGTCATCTCGAGGAGACTCGTCGCGGCGTCGCCGGGGAACTTCATGGTCACGTCGTTGGCCCATTCGACCTTGTGACCCACGTGATCTTCGTGCCGCGGGCCGGTGGGATCGTAGATGTCCAGCTGCTCGTTCGCGAACCCGAAGGGAATCGACCCGACCTCACCGAACAGATCCGAGCCCGCGGGGCTTCGCCCATGTTCGTGGCCGAACGAGCACCCCGTCGTGGGGTCAACGGGCGGATGCCAGGTCGGGTAGAGCTTCCCGTCGGCTCCGACCATCGCGTACTGATCGTGCACTTCCACGGGGCAGGTATCGAACGTACCGGGCTGCCAGATACCGAACGCCCGACTCGGTCCAGTGGCTTGGCCGCCAGTGGCTTGGCCGGGCGACGAGCTGGATGGCCCGTCGTTGCAGCGCGCAAGAGACACGACGGCGAGAATTGGCAAGCAGACGGCGAACGAACGGACGAACGTGCGATTCACGTCCAGCCTCCTCTCCGCAAACGCTGTGAACAAACGTGCGAGTCGGGGTGATGGGCGCAGAATCATCTTCCGCAAAGAACCATGTGCGAGCGGTGACGCGGCTCACGACGTCCACGGTGGGTTTTGATGCATTGTGGTTCGCAAGGGAGGTGTTCCATGCGTGCAACAATCGTGGGCGTCGCGCTCGTCGCATGTGCAGTCGCGCCACAGGTGGTTTTAGCCCAGTTGCCAGTTCAACGAAACGGTGCATGGTTCGATGTCGGAGGCGGCGCCGGGTGGGCGCGCGTCTCGTGCGACATCTGTCGAGCTAATCGCAATCTCGCGCCGGCGTTGCGGGGCGCCGTCGGCGTCACGCTTTCGCCATCGCTCCTCATCGGGGCCGATGGGATGATCTGGCGCGCTGGCGAAGGGTCGGTCACCGAGCTGCTCGGCGCGGTGGCTGCCGTGGCTTATTGGTATCCCAACCCGATGAAGCCACTCAAACTCAAAGGGGGCTTGAGCTACACGAGTTATCGTGCGAGCGACGAGGAACACGCGCTTACCGGCGGCGCGTTCGGGCCCACGCTCGGCTTGAGCTACGAATGGCGTTTGGGATCGTCGTTGGGTCTCGCGCCCTACGTGACGGTCCACGTTGCGTCGCTCGGCGGCGAGCTCAAGTTCGACGGTGCGCCAATCGCGGGCGATCTCAGTCTGTCGTCACTCCAGTTCGGCGCTGCTCTCGTCAAACACTGACGCTTCCGCCGGCCGCCATCCGCACGCATATTCGCCCTCAATCACGAAGGGGCGGTGCTATGCGAGTGGCGGTCGGCACGAGCGGCTTTGCGTACAAGGAATGGAAGGGGAGCTTCTATCCGGAAAAGCTCCCGGCAGACGGCATGCTCGGCTACTACGCTTCCCAGTTCAGGGCCGTCGAGATCAACAACACGTTTTATCGCATGCCCACCGAGAAGGTGCTCCTTCAGTGGGAGTCCAAAGTCCCTGACGGGTTCGCGTTCGTATTGAAGGCGTCGCAACGGATCACGCATCACCGCCGGCTCAAGGATGCCGGTGATCTACTGGAGTACTTCACCCGCACGGCATCGGTGCTCGGGCCCAAGCTCGGCCCCACACTGTTCCAGCTCCCGCCCAACATGAAGAAGGATGTCGCTCGCCTGCGCGACTTTCTGGAGCTCCTCCCGCGCCGGTGGCGCGCCGCGTTCGAGTTCCGACACGCGTCGTGGTTCGACGACGAGACGTACGAGGCACTGCGCGAGAAGAACGCGGCGCTCTGCACGGCCGATACGGACGACGACGAGGGACAGGTCGTGCCGACGGCCGACTGGGGCTACCTGCGACTGCGCCGGAAAGCGTACGATGCCAAAGCACTCAAACAGTGGGCGAAGCAGGTCAGCGGCCAGGAGTGGACGGACGCGTTCGTGTTCTTCAAGCATGACACACCGGCGCCCGCCTTAAGGTTCGCCAAGCTAGTCACTTGAGTCACCCCGCCGGGTAGCCAGTCCCGCCACGACCAACAGAGCGTCGTCGCGAGACGGTGTTCCTCATTGGGGGCGCCTGTCATGCCGCGTAGCAATTCGGCCAAGAATTGCGCCTCGTCGACGGATATCACACGACGGACGCTCACCTGGCATGGGGTCCTGGCAGAGCGAGCGCGTCCAGCGCGTTGAGCAGCTCCTCCCTATCGGCCGGCGTTCGTGCCTCCCGGAGACGCTCGCCCAAAGCGAGCACTACGTAGAACGGCAGGTGGCGCCGGTCGATCGCATATTCCGCCTTCGCGTTGTAGGCGGTGAGGAGCTCGTCACAGCAGTCCCGGTAGGCCGCAGTATCGGCGCTGACCAGTGTGAACCGAAGGAGGTCGGCCGCGAAGCCACCGAGGTCGATGGCCGGCTCGGATTCGTGGCATCCCTCGAACCGATAGAAGTAAAAGGTGCCGTCGACGCCGTAATGGAGACAATCCCAGCCCAGCGCGCCGTGGATCGAAACGCCACTGGCTGGCCGCGAGACGATCCCGTCGTCCCGAACGCGCCTCGCGACGTTCCGGAAACGATCGAGTTGCTCCGATCCGTAGGGCAGCTGTCCGAGCGCCCGTTCGACTCCCGCCACCATGGCTTGAAATCGCTCCGCGCCAGGAACGGACTCCACCGGGCCCGCCGGCAACGCTCTTCGATGGATCAAAGCGAGCGATGTCCCAGCGCGTCGCGCCGACCGCTGGAGCTTCCTGAGCCCCTCGTGGTACGCGTGATACTGCCACAGGTTCATCCAGGGGTCGAAGTTATAGAGCACGAGCCGCCGCTCGGCCGTGAGTTGCGCGAGGGGCTCGGGGATCCGGAGGCCCTTGAGCCCTGGTCGCTCTCTGAACTTGCTTGCGGCTTTGAAGTCGGCCGCTGCAGCGTCCTCGTCCCTATGAACCCTCCCCGTCAGGACACGCGTCTCCGTCGCGGGCTCACCGGGCCTCGTGATGCGCAGCAGGTACCGGATTCCGCAGTCGTCCCCGGCAGCCCCGCGGCTCAGGTAGGCATGGCAGGCCTCGAGCTTCGCTTTCCCAGCACGGAGCTCGGGCAAGTCCTCGGTGAAGCACGTCCTGATCCATGCCGGATCGAGCGCCCGACGGAGCGCGGCGTGCTGGTCGGCGTCTTCATCCAAGGGGTGGACCGGTCCGCGAACGCCGGCCGGAAGCAGAGCAAGATCGTCCTGCCGCCATCTTCCCAGGTGACCGTCGAACTCGCCCGATGGAAGTTGCGGAAGCCGTCCCCATGATTCACGAAGTAGGTCTCGTGCTGATGGAGCCGCTCCACGAGTGAGCCGACTTCGAAGCCGTCGCCCTCGTCGGTGACCGTGATGAGCGCTCCTTTCGCGGTCATCACGAGCTCAACCATGATCGCCTTGGTGCGATCGCGGCCGTTGCCGTGCTTGGCGGCATTGCCGAGAGCGTGCCTCAGCGGCATGAGGAGATCGCGAATCAAGACCAGGCGCGGCACTGCCGCGAACCGCTCGGAGAGCGTCACCTTGAGCGGACGGAACAAAGCCCCACGCGAGTGACCCCGAAGTTCAACGCAGGCGTCGGCGTTGAGCACCTCGGGGTCCGTGATGTCGTACCGGGGGCCGCCGGACGTCGGTGCCTCAATCTCAGCGAGCAACGCGACTCGGGTGCGGCTCAGGTCGATCATCCGACACCTCTTGAATG
>JBDHCY010000426.1:0-2861 GCA_039591795.1 Gemmatimonadota bacterium
CGTCCGCCAGCTGAAGCGCGTCACGGCCAGCGGCCCCTTCGTCCATCAAGTCCGCCGTCATGTTGGCGAGCCCGATCCGGTCCGCCGGGTCCGACGCATAACCGGTCCGCAGCACGAGATTCACCTGGACCAACGGCACGTTGTGCTTCTCCAGCAGGATTATCCTCGCGCCATTCGACAGCTCCGCTCGCTGTATCTCGGGCAAAACGAGCTCTGGCGGCGGCCCCAGCTCCGGCGGCACACTCCGATCCGGCACCTGCGCCTGCAGACCAGAGACACCGAGCCCTACCGCTAATAGAACCGCCAACCCAGTACCGATCTCTCGGCAGCTCCTGCTCGTGCTCCTGATCGTGATCGTATTCGAAATGAACATTCTCATATTCTCCGTTCCGCCTTCACTCAATCCGTCTTCGGCTTCGCGCCTTCGGACGCCAATTCCGTCTCCCCTTGCGGCACCACACTCAACACCACGCGCCCATTCGTCAGCCACGTCTGCGCCGCCGCCTGAATATCACTGGGATCCAGCGCATTGTAACGCTGCAGTTCCTCGTTGAAGTAATCCGGATTCCCTGTATACGTATAGAACGCGTTCAACCGATCGGCCTTGCCGCCAAATCCACCGACTCGCTCGAGTCCATCCAGCCGGCTCGCCTCGATTTGGTTCACAACCCGCTCCACTTCACGCTGATCCGGCGCTTCCATCTTGAGACGGTCGATCTCCTCCACGATCACTCGCTCGATCTCGTCCAGATCGACACCGGCGCGAGCCGTCGCCACGATCTGGAACTGAGAGCCCAGCTCGCCGGACGACTGGAACGCGAAGACGTTTTGTGCGATCTGCATCTCGTAGACCAGCCGCTGATAGAGCCGCGATGTCTTGCCACCGGCGAGAATGTCGCCCAGAACATCGAGCTCCGGGTCGCCAGACGAATAGTAGGCCGGCGAGAGCCACGCCATGTAGAGACGCGGGAGCGAGACGCGATCCTCAAGGACCAACCGCTTTTCTTCGGTCAGGAACGCCACCGTCGCGTCGGCCGGCGGAACCGGCGGCCCGGCCGGCACGTCGCTGAACCACTTCTCGACCAGCGCCTTCGTCTCCTCGATGTCGATGTCGCCGGCGATGGAGAGGCTGGCGTTACTGGGGCTGTACCAGGTGCTGAAGAACTCGACCACATCCTCGAAGCTGGCCGCCGACAGGTCATCCATCGAACCGATGGTCGTCCAGTGATACGGATGCTCCGGTGGGTACAAGTTCGCGCGGATCATTTCCGAGGCCAGGCCGTAGGGTCGGTTCTCGTAGGACTGCCGCCGCTCGTTCTTCACCACATCGCGCTGACCGTCCACCTTCTCCGGTGACATGGCGTCGAGCAGGTAACCCATGCGGTCCGACTCCAAGAAGAGCGCCAGCTCCAGCGCGTTGCTGGGCACGTCTTCCCAGTAGTTCGTCCGGTCCGGGTTCGTCGAACCGTTGTTGCTGCCGCCCGCCGCCTCGAGCCAGTTGTCGAAGGCGCCCTCGGGCACGTGTCCCGAGCCCTCGAACATGATGTGCTCGAACAGGTGGGCGAACCCGGTGCGCCCATACTTCTCGCGTCCGGATCCCACATGGTAATAGACGTTCACGCTCACCGTCGGGGTCGTGTGGTCCTCGTGGAGGATCACGTTCAGCCCGTTCGGGAGCACGATGCGCTCGTACGGCACCTCGAGCCGTATCTCCTCCTGGGCGAACGCCGTCGACGCCGCCAGAAGGAGGATGACCGGTAGAATGCGTCGCATTCCCTCGTCTCCTGCTTGTATGTGATTAACAGATCAGCGTTTCCGCCGCCGGGACCGGGCGACGTCACGTTCCTTAGACTGCCGGCCCCGCCCCAGCGTTTGCCGGACAGTTTGGGAAACAACCGGCCCGAAGGCCAGTGTTCCCCCGCCCCACCTACGAAACGGCCGCACTCTGAGATTCGAGCACGGCCGTCTACTGTCTACCGTCTACCGATCCTCCAGCCCATACTTCTCGATCAACCGATTCAACCTTGGCCGACCCACCCCACCCCGACAAGGGCCCTGCGGGCGGCCCTATCGTTGCGTGCTCATGCTCGGGTAGAGGTTGATCATCTGTTTCTGGTTAACCGAGACCAGTCCTTCTCCCGCAGGGTCGAGGTCGAAGGCGAGCATCATGACGAGCGCGAATGTCAACGCGAGTGCAAGCTTGGCCGCCGGGACGCGTCGCCCTCCCGCGACCCCGAACTGGAAGCCCACGGCGACCATCGCGACGCCAGAGGCAAAGATGATGGCCCACCACATGAATCCCGGAATGCGATGGTACGCCCCGAGCACGACGCGACGGGTGTGCAGGTTGAACATCTCGTTGAGCGCGGCGGCAAAGGACTCGGGAGTTCCGCCGCCGTCTTCGATCATGACTTCGACGTGGGACCACATCAGGTGCTGCAGCGTCCGGGCGTGCGCTTCCACCAGGCGCAGCGTCTCGGGCTGACCGTACGCGTAGACGATACCGGCGCGGGCCTGCACGTAGTCGCGCAACAGGCTCCGCACCGTGGTGCGGTGGGGCTCGGGCAGCATGCTCGTGCGAAGGTACGCCGTCTGTATGGCTGTCACGTCGTCGAGCAGCGCGGCCTTGCGGGCGTCGAACCGGCCGGTGGCCGACCCGAACGTCATCGCGATCACGAATGCCATGAGGCCGAGCACGGCCGCTCCCACGGTGCCGATGGGGCGTGCCGATTCCTGTGTGACTTGCTCATGGGCACGCCGCCCCAGCCGCAGGCCCACCTCGATCGCGAGCAGTGCGACGACAACCATGATCGAGAACACCATCCACAGGGGAATCGCGTCGAGACCGTAGCCCGCCGGCG
>JBDHCY010000427.1:0-2839 GCA_039591795.1 Gemmatimonadota bacterium
ATGTCATGCCCTTGACGGGAAACGCCGAGCAGGTTCAGGCCGTAGGACGAACGCAATTGCAGTCCCGTTGCCGTTCGTCCGGCCAACCGGGATTGCGGCAGGACGACCGCCGCAATGACGGAGAAGTCGTCGATCTGGAGGCGATTGGCTTTGAATAGCCGTTGACCGGTGACTTCCAGGCTGTGATCGCTGATCAGTTCTTGCAACGATTCCTGATCCGCCTCGATCACCAACAGGTCCCCCCCGAGAATCTGGACGCTGCGTCGCGGCGCAACCAGCTCTTCGCCGCGTCGCACCAAGGCGACGACGCAGAGATCGCCATGCCCTCGCTCTTCCAGCGTTCTAAGGGTCTGGCCGATCAGCGCGCTGCCCTCGGGCACGATCACCTCGGTCATGTAGGGATCGATGTGATCGAGCGGTCTCGTTTCATCCACCGGGTCGCGTTGGGGAATGAACCGACCGGAAAGGGCCATCATGGTGACTATGCCCCCGGTCGCGACCATCAGGCCCACCGGTGCAAAGTCGAAGATGCCGTAGCCTCCAAGACCGGCCTGATCGCGAAAACTCGCGATAATGATGTTGGGCGGCGTTCCGATCAACGTGATCAACCCGCCGAGCATCGACGCAAACGCCATCGGCATCAGGTATCTCGACTTGTGGACTTCCTGGGCGCGAGCCAGATGCACCGCGACGGGAAGCATCAGGACGAGGGCGCCGATGTTGTTCATGAATCCGGATAGAGCCGTGACCGTGATCATGAGCACGGCAAGCGTACTCCAACGGCCCACAGCGACGACTGCCAATCCACGAGCGAGAAGCGCGACCACTCCGGAGGTCTCCATCGCATAACTGATGACAAGCATGGCGGCGACGGTGATGATCGCGGGATGGCCAAAGCCGGAGAACACTTCAGCGGCATCGACCAACCCGAACAGCGCGACGACAACCAAGGCCGCGATGGCCACAACGTCATAACGCCAACGCCCCCAGGCGAAGAGCACGAGGGATGCAACGAGAACGCCGCTGATGACGACTTGGTCTGTGTTCATCGGCCTCCAGCGTCATGCCGTAGAGCAGCCGGCGAGACATCGACACCGTGGTGGCCGGCGAGGCCCGGAAAACCGGCCGCTCGAGAGCGGCTCAAGGAGCAGACCCTACGCCGCCGTCGTCCCATCAATCGGGGGCTGCCAGTCTCGCCGGAGGAAAGGATCCTGCCGACTCTCTATAGAACCGATGTATCTCTTAAGCTCAGCGAAGAAATATACCATTTCAGTGAGATTCAGGTGGGCGAAGAGATTGAAAAGACCAGCATCGTCTCAGCCAGCTAACAAATATAGTTTCAGAAAGCTACGGCTGAAGGACGAGAGGGCGTCGGGTCGGGGCCCAAATCAACCAAGAGTATCTCGGTGTCCTGCTGGGCGGTGAGCGAGACCGAGGGCTGGATCGTAACGCCCACGCCGTCGCCTTGGGTCAAAACGATGTCATCCAGGGTGCCGTAGCCGTACAGGATGTGGAGCCAGGCACTTCGTCCCGGCAGGAGCTCATGGACAAGGTGATGCCCAGGGTCGAGTATGCTCGAGTAGGTAGAAGCGTCCTGGTATGTGCGCAGCGATCCGTCTCGCCCGTCCGGGGACGCGACGAGGCACAACACGTTGCGGCGCTGCGCCGCCGTGAAACGCGTTTGCTCGTGAGGGCATTCAAGTGCAACATTCGGGGGATGCAGGGAGATCCGAATGACGTGCGCCCAGGCGGTCGGGGACGCGTTCTTTTCTTTGTGGCGGATACCGCGGCCGGTAATCGTGTGCTGGAACTCGCCCGCGCTAAGAACGCCCAAACCCGCGGTCGAGTCCGAACGCGCGAGGGAACCCCGGTGCACATACGTGACGAGTTCCGCATTCTCGCTTGGTTCGGGCACAGTGCGTTCCCCGGGTGGAAGGCGTATCTCGTTGAAAGCGGCCAGGGCGCCAAAGCCGTCGGCAAGAGAGTCGGTTCGATCCTGCGGGCAAAAAGTCAGCCAGACCTGGTGCCGGCGGCTTCGGTCGCGGTGACGCTCGGTGTTCCTGCGGAGGGTGATCATCGGCCGTTCCCTCTCCCGTCCTAGGCTGCTCTGGCCGCGGCCATCTCTGCGCCAGTGGCAATGCTGTCCCCGTCCGAACCCTTCGCGATCAGTGCCTCGGTGGTCAGCATGATCGAAGCAACCGACGCCGCATTCTGCAGCGTGACCCGCACGACCTGAGTCCCGCCAAAGACGCCCACCTCCACCTTATCCTCGTACTCACCGGAGGCTGCGTTGTAGCCATACGCGCTCTAGCCCTTGAGAACCCTGCTCACGACCACGGCGCCTACGGGTTCGATCCACCACTAACGGATAGCACTCACTTTGGTGCATGTTGTTGGTGGTGACAGTGAAATCGATGGTTCTTCGCAAACGCGCCTGAGCATGTGCATCACAGCTCTCGTGGCCAGGCGTGAGACCTCCCGCGGATCGGTGCTGTACTGCGCGGCCTTGTCGAAGGCGGCCACGACCAGGTCACCGAGCTGCGCAGTCTTGTGAACTGTCGTTTTCATGAGTGTCCTCCTCCGTCCCGGCCGGACATGACGATCAGCCGCCGTTTCCGGTAGACGGAAACGGCATCGTCACCTCAGGCAAAGGCACCGACACCGAATCCGAGGCCTTGACCGTCTGGTCGGCCTCGATCATGGCGTTGCGCATTTGTTCGGTGAGCGAAGTGAGATTACCGGGCGAGTGCGGTATGAGGATCGCGTTCGTCCGCGACGATGCGCCGATCTCCTTGAGCATGTCGAAGTACTGGGTCATGAGGACGAGGTTCATCACGTC
>JBDHCY010000428.1:0-2836 GCA_039591795.1 Gemmatimonadota bacterium
CGGGGCGTGCGAGCACTGTGCTCCTGTTGGTGTACATCACTCACTCCGTCGTCAGGAGCTGGACGAGGGGCGATCTCCGTCATCTGCGCCGGCGGTCCGCGCTAGTTGGTGGTAGCCTATTCGTCTTCCTGGCAGGTGCATCGCTCCACGGCGGCCTCGTGTCGGCCGGCGTGATTCGGTCTCCATATCTCGTCAGCCTGTTCTTCCTCGCCGCCGTTGCAGCTATGGGGGCCGAGCTCAGCCACGAGGTTGTGCGCGGCGCTAGGCTCAGCCATGAACTCGAGCGGAGCCAGCACGAATTGCACGATAGCGACGCCCGACTGCGACGCATCGTTGATTCGGCGATGGACGCGATCATATCACTGGACGAGTCGCTGAGAATCGTGCAGTTCAATGCGGCGGCGGAGACAATGTACCGTACGAGCGCGTCCGACATGCTGGGCCAACCCGTTGACCGTTTGATCCCGGATCGGTTGAGAGAGCGATACCGTGCACTCATACGCGACGTCGGAGAGTCCCGTGGCCGCACCGATGGTGGTCCGCGACAGGTCACTGGTCTGCGTGCCGATGGTCAGGAGTTTCCGGTAGAGGCGTCCGTCGCAACGAACACCACGCAGCGTGGCATGGAAATCACAATGATCCTGCGTGACCTCACCGAACAGCAGCGGGTGAAACTCGAGGCACAAGAGGCTCGTCAGGATATGGCACACCTTTCCCGCGTGGCCCTGCTGAACGAGCTGTCAGGATCGCTGGCACACGAGCTGAACCAGCCGCTCGGCGCGATCCTCAACAACGCCGAGGCCATGCGGCGACTGCTGGGGCGCGAAGATCACGACCCCGACGAGATGCGCCAGATCCTGGAAGACATCATTGCCGATGACAAACGCGCCGGCGAGGTGATCAAGCGGTTGCGCTCGCTGCTCAGAAAAGGCGAGTTGCAGGCCATAGCGCTCGAGCTGCGCGACGTGGTGACACAGGTGCTCCGGGTAGTACACGACGATCTTGCGTGGCGCGGCGTGACTGTGCACACGGAGTTCGCCGACGACGGGGCGCGGGTGATGGGCGACCCCATTCAATTACAGCAAGTCATGCTGAACCTCCTGGTCAATGCCGGCGACGCGATGGCTGACATGCCCGAAGAAGAGCGAATGCTGACGGTGCGGACGGAGCGATCAGAGGATGGCTCTGTGTCCGTGTCAGTGTCCGATCGCGGTGGTGGCATTCCAGAAGACAGCTTGGATGAAGTCTTCCAGCCGTTCTACACGACCAAGGCCCGGGGACTGGGGATGGGGCTGGCCGTGAGCCACACCATCGTGGAGGCGCACGGGGGCCGCCTCTGGGCAGAAAACAACCCTGACGCCGGGGCCGCTCTCCGGTTTACCTTGCCGATGTCCAAATGACTCGAGCACCGTCTCCTGTCGTCTTCGTCGTGGACGACGATGCGTCCTTCCGCGTGAGTCTATCGCGCCTGTTAGGGGCGGCCGGGTACACCGTGGCACCGTTCGCATCGGCAGAGAAGTACATCGAGCAGCACGATCCCCACGTGCCAGGCTGTCTGGTGCTCGACTTTGCGATGCCCGGCCTCAACGGGCTGGAGCTGCAGGACACTCTAGCCGACAGGGGAGGTGAGCGACCCATCATCTTCCTGACCGGCAAGGGTGACATCCCCACCAGCGTGCAGGCGATGAAGCACGGCGCCGTTGATTTTCTGACCAAGACTGCCGACGAGGACACGCTGCTCGCAGCCATCGACACGGCCCTCCAGAAGGATGCCGCCCTACGACAGGACCGTTCGGGAGTGAATGAATTCAAGCGCCGCTGGGGCACGCTCACACCGCGGGAGCGCGATGTGGCGCAGCATGTCATGGCTGGGCGCCTCAACAAGCAAATCGCCGGCGATCTCGGCACAGCACTGCGCACGGTCAAGTTCCACCGCGGCCACGTAATGTCCAAGCTCAAGGTCGGTTCGGTGGCGGAGCTGGCCCGTCTGGTGGAACGAGCCGGGCTCGCGGGCAGGTAGCGCAGCCGCAGAAATGGACGCCTCTCCAGAGCTTCCCCAAAGTACAGTGTCGGTGCTGCATCCCGACGTCTTATCGTATCGAGTGTGAAACAGGCGTCGCAGCTGATCGCCGTCGTCGACGACGAGCCCTCCACCCGCAGAGCGCTCGAGCGCCTCCTTCGAGTCGTCGGCTTTGACGTGGAGGCCTTCCCCTCCGGGGATTCCTTCCTGCGGTCGCTCCTCGTTCGTACACCCGCCTGCGTGATCCTCGATCTCCACATCCCAGGCGTGAGCGGCTTCGAAGTTCAGGAGCGGCTCGGGGAAGCCCACGTCGGCTTTCCGGTCATCGTCCTCACGGGCCATGACTCGGCGGCGAACCGCGAGCGTGCCATGGAGGGTGGCGCGGTGGATTATCTCTGCAAGCCCGTGAGCGAAGACGTCCTACTCGGCACCATCCACCGATGCCTGAGGGGAGACCCCGACCTCTGGCGAACACGACGCGGAGCGTCGCACCGCGATCCGACCCACGGAAAACGGCACTCCAACGTCCGGTTGAAATCCCACCGACTGTCACCTGAGGCGCACGAACCCACTTGAGGTGCGGAGCGTCGCCGGCTTAGAACGGGAGCTTCGTTTTGAGGTGTATTCGCGCCAGTGCTGCCTTCACTACACGCCGTATGGCCAGCACGAAAGCAGCCGTTCGCATGTCGATCCCATGCTCGCTCGCGACTTTCCTTACCGAGCGATAGGCTCTGCTCATCTTCTTGTCCAGTTCCTGGTTGACCCGTTCTTCATCCCATCTGAACTGTTGGATGTTCTGCGCCCACTCGAAATAGC
>JBDHCY010000429.1:0-2834 GCA_039591795.1 Gemmatimonadota bacterium
CACGCCGCGCAGCGTGCTGGGTCAGGTGGTATCGGGCGATCGTTCGAGCGCCGAGACGAATCAATACGTCTTCGACCGCCACGCCGTGCTGCCGATCACAAACCTGATCGCGGACACGTTGACGCTCCAGATCGCACGCGAGTTCGATCCGTCGATCTTCGTCGAGTTCGAGGAGTTCGTCTCGGCTGACAAGGAGTTCGAGCTCAAGCAGGAGATAGCGGATCTACAGGGCAAGGTGCGCAGCGTCGATCAGGTCCGAGAAGACCGCGGGCTCGACCCGGTGCCCTGGGGCGAGCAGCCGGTCGCGACGATCGGCGAGCAGCCCTATGACCCCGAGGGCTTTATGGATCTGCCCGACGACAATCCCGACGCGCTGGGCGAGGACGACGACGAGGAGCCCGAAGAGGAACCGCGGATGCGTAGCCGTGCGTTCTTCGCGCCCGAGAACGAGTGGCAGCGGCAGATCCGCCGCGAGAAGAAGTTCGTTCCCGCCTTCCTGAAGGCGATGCGGTCCGTCTTCCGCGCGCAGCAGCAGCTCGTGATTGCTGCCCTGGAGGCGCAGGAGGAGCCACGCGCTCGCCAGGTCGACCCGTCGGAGCTCTTCGACCCCGATGCGTGGGGCCGGCTGTTCGAGATCCGCGTCGAGCCGGTACGACAGGCGGCGTTCAAGTCGACGCTGCTCGAGACGCTTACCGGGCTCGGCGCCGAGGAGGCGTTCGTCTTCACGAAGGCTCAGCAGAAGATGCTCGACGAGCAGGGCGCCCAGCTCGTGAAGCACGCCAACCGCACGACACGGAAGCGGATTGCGGCCCAGATCAGCGAGGCAACCGCCGAGGGCGAGAGCATCGGGCAGATTGCCAAGCGTATCGAGAGCGTGTTCCGGCTGCGTATCAAGCAGGACTCACGGACGATCGCTCGCACGGAAGTGCTGAAGGCGAGCCAGTCCGCGCAGCTCGAGGGCTTCGAGACAAGCGGCGTCGTCGAGCAGAAGATGTGGAACGACAACCGCGATCCCGAAGTGAGAGACGCTCACGCCTTCGCGAACGGGCAGATCCGGGCACTCGGTGATTCGTTCGACCTCGCGGGCGAAGCGGCGGACGCGCCGGGTATCGGAGCCGGCGGCTCGGCGCTCTCGGCGGGCAATGCAATCAATTGCCGGTGTTTCCTGACGCCGGTATTGGAGGGCTGAAATGAAGCGGTTTCTATTCTGCATGGTGGCACTCGTGCTGGTTGCCCTGGTCCCTCCGATGCCGGCGTTCTCGGCGTTCGACAAGCCCGAGAGCCAGGTCGTGATGGCGATCACGGAGGTGGCGCAGGGCGCTCCGGTCTCGGTCACGATCAACAACCGCCGACATCGCACCGGCTATCTCCAGGTCAAGACGGAGAACGAAACAGGCGCAGCATCCCTGGTCGTGACGGTGTTCGGCAACACGGCGCTGGGTGACTTCCTGCTCTGTACGTCGTCCGCGATCACGGCCAATCAAACGACGACGATTCTTCTCGGATCGACGCTGACGGCGGCTGGAGCGATCGCGGATGTCTGCGACTGGCCCTTGCCCGGCTCGGTCACGTTCACCTTTACCGACAGCGTTCCCGCAACCGACTTCGATGTCACGGCGTCGATCTTCTGGGTCACGGATTGACCATGAGGCGAATTCTCGCGCTGGTAGCCACTCTCTGTCTGATTCCGCTGCCGTCCTTCGGGGCGTACGACCTACCCCAGAAGCAGGTTCTGATCACGGCGACGGAGGTCGCCACGGGAGCTCCGGTCGCTATGACATTTGGCAACCGTCGCCACCGAACCGGATATCTGGTCGTGAAGACCGAGAATGAGGTGGCGACTGCATCGCTCGTCGTCCAGGTTCAGAATGCCGGATTGGGCGCCGTAACTATCTGCACGATGACGGCGATTACGACCGAGACGACGACGGTGGCGATTCTCGGCTCCGAGATCGCAGCACTGCACGAAGGTGCGGCGGTAACTGACGCCTGCGACTGGCCGATGTCGGGGTCGTTCAACGTGGCCTTTGTCACGAGCGGAGCGGGCGCCTCGTTCGACGTGACGGCTCATATCTACTGGGTGACCGACTGATGCGCGTCATCGTTACCGGACATCCTCGCAGCGGTACGGGCTATACGGCTCACTGCTTCCGCTGCGCAGGCTGGGATGTCGGCCACGAGAAGGTCGGCAGCGACGGCATCTCGTCGTGGATGTGGGCTGTCAAGAGCACCGAGGTGCCATGGGGCACGCCGCGGAACGTCTACCCCGGTGCGACCACCGAGCTCCATATCATGCGCGAGCCGGCAGCGGCGATCTCGTCGATTGCCTATGTCGAGCAGAGTACCGAGGCGTGGCGCGCGCAGTGGATCGCAATTCCGTTCGATGCGTGCCCGGTCGAGCGGGCGATCTGGAGCTATCTCGGCTGGAATCTGCTGATCTTGGCGCAGGCGCCGACGCATAGCGTCCAGCTCGAGCACGTCGAGGCGAAGGTCTCGGAGATCACAGGCGAGCAATCGCTCGAGATTCCGAAGGGCTACCGCAACGACCGGCTGCACACGGTCCTCTCCGCCGACCAGATCAAGGCAACGCCGTGGCGGCATCCCATCACGGCGCAGCTCTGGGAACGAGTGAATGCGATCTATGACCGGATGGCGCCATGAGCGACGGACGCCGCCTCGCCATCTGTCTGCCGCAGACCGATCTCGTGCGAAACGAGTACGCCCGCTCGCTCGCCAGCATGACCGCGCATCTCGCGGGTAGCGATCACGGCCTGGAAGATGCGTTCTTCATCTCGGGCGGCGGGTCGCTGCTGCCGGCGGTGCGGCAGAAGATC
>JBDHCY010000430.1:0-2832 GCA_039591795.1 Gemmatimonadota bacterium
GCCCGCGATCTCTCGGGCGGTGCCATCGACGCCTGGGGCCTGCGACTCGCGGTGGCGCTCGGGGTGGCGTCCGGCATCAGCCTGGGCATGTTCCGGATCGTCACCGGGGCCCCCTTGCCCTACTTCATCATGGCAGGCTACCTGATCGTGATCGTCCAGACGCTCTTCGCCCCGAAGCTGATCGTGCCGCTCGCCTACGATTCGGGCGGCGTGACGACCTCCACCGTGACGGTGCCGCTCGTCGCGGGTCTGGGCCTTGGTCTCGCGGAGGCGGTCCCCGGTCGGAGCCCGCTCATCGACGGGTTCGGCCTCATCGCCTTCGCCAGCCTCTTTCCGATCATCACCGTGTTGGCCTATGCACAGGCGTCGGAGTGGCGCGCGGCGCGCATCCGGTCGCGACGCGAACGGGTCTCCGGAGATCCGATACCATCCGAGGAGCAACCAGTATGAGGTTCAAGCTGCTCATTGTCTTCGTCGACGACCACATGACCTCCGCCGTCACCGAGGCGGCTCGGGGCGCGGGGGCCACCGGCTGCACCGTGCTGACCAACGCACGCGGGGAGGGCCTGGAGGAGAAGAAGACGTTCCTCGGGCTCACCCTGGAGACTCAGCGCGACATGGTCCTGCTGCTCGTCGAGGAGCACCGGGCGCGCCACATCCTGGAGACCGTGGGCGAGGCCGGCGAGTTCGACACGACGCCCGGCACGGGAATCGCTTTTCAGGTCGACGTCGAGGATGCGGTGGGGGTGGCCCACCAGATCCAGAGCATCACGCCGAGCCTGGCGGAGGAAGAGCTGTGACGGAGAGGAAGGTCGTCCGCGTCGCCAACGTCATGAAGATGGGCTGCACGATGATCGATGGAGTGGCCACCGTCGCGGAGGCCATCGCGCTGCTGCGGGCGGAGAGCGCCCACTGCCTGATCGTCGCCAAGCGCCACGAGGACGACGAATTCGGTCTCGTGATGGTCTCGGACGTCGCAACGCAGGTGCTGGCGCTCGACCGCTCGCCGGAGCGCACGAACGTCTACGAGATCATGTCGAAGCCGGTGCTCTCGGTGAGCCCCGAGATGGACATCCGCTACTGCGCCCGCCTGTTCCACCGGTTCGGGGTCTCGACGGCGCCGGTGGTGGAGGGCGGGGAGGTCACGGGCATCGTGACCTACGACCAGCTCGTGCTGAAGGGACTGGCCGAGCGATCCTGAGGGGGAGAGGGCCACAGTGCTGATGCGAACGACACTTCCGACCCTGGGTTCCATCTGCGCCCTCGTGCTGTGCGCCCTCGGGCTCGGGTGCGGCCAGCTCATGGGTCCGCCCGAGATCCGCTACGTCACCGGCGGCGAGGGCCATGTCTCGGCCGATGGCCTGTACCGCATCAAGTCGCAGCGGGGCCGCATCGTGTTCGTGAAGCCGGGCACCGATCTGACCCGCTACACGCAGGTGATGCTCGACCCGGTGGTCGTGAGCTACATGGGCGGTCCCGACGCCGGACGCGAGCTCACCCCGAAGCGCATGGACCTCGTCAAGAAGTACTTCGACGAAGCCTTCCAGCGCGAGCTGGGCAACACCAGCAACTACAGCGTGGTCCAGGAGCCCGGCGCAGGTACGCTCCGGGTGACGCCTCGGCTCACGGACCTTCAGGTGACCGCCCCCCAGGAGCCGGCAGGTCGCTCACAGGTCTACGTCAGGTCGGCGGGAACCGTGACGCTGATTCTCGAGCTGAGTGATTCCATGACGCATGCGCCGTTGGTGCGCGCCGCGCAGCGCAGCGAGATCGGCGACCCGAGCGGAGCGGGGTACGAGAGCAACACCACTTCGAACGTCGCGAATGCACGAGTTCTCTTCCGTCACTGGGCGATCCTGCTGCGCCAGACCCTCGAGAGTGTCAGGGAGATTCCGGCGGTGTCCCCCGAAGTCGATTCGGACCCCTCACCGGCGGCGTAGGACGACGAGTCCGGGACCTCGGCGCGGGCCGCTCCGCGAGGGCAGGGCGCGGCATCTGGCTTATTCTCCAGGCATGAGCAGCGAGAATCCCTTCGATCTCACGGGACGGGTGTGCGTGGTGACCGGTGGCAACCGGGGCATCGGTTTCGGCATCGCGCACGGATTGGCGCGCGCCGGTGCCTCGGTGTCGCTCTGGTCGCGGGACGAGGCGCGCAACGCCGAGGCGGCGGAGGCGCTGAAGAAGCAGCACGCGGGCCCGGTGCACACCGCGGCCTGCGACGTCGGCTCGGAGCAGAGTCTGAGGGCCGCGACCGACGCGACTCTCGAGCACTTCGGTCGCATCGACGTGGGCATCGCGAACGCGGGCTTCGGAGCGACCGCCGATGCGTTGGAGCTCGAGCTGGACGAATGGCATCGGCTGCTGCGGGTGAACCTCGACGGCGCCTTCCTGACGTTTCGCATGCTCGGCAAGCACATGAAGCAACGCGGCGGCGGCGGCAAGCTGGTCGCGGTCTCTTCGATCTCCGCCGCGTACGGTACGCCACTGCAACCTCACTACGCGGCGAGCAAGGGTGGTCTCGAAGCCCTGGTGCGGGCCTTCGCGGTTCGCATGGCCCGCTACGACGTGCAGGTGAACGCGGTCCAGCCGGGCTGGATCGCCACCGAAGCGACCGAGATCGGCATGTCCCACGACGCCTTCCGCGAGCTCATCGTCAAGCGTACGCCAGCGCGACGCTGGGGCGAGCCGGACGACATGGCCGGCGTCTTCGTCTACCTGGCGTCGGACGCGTCCCGCTTCCACACCGGCGACACCCTGCGCGTCGACGGGGGCTACTCGATCTTCTGAGTCGCCGCAGCCAACGTCGCGCAGGCTGCCCAGCGTGTGACGTCA
>JBDHCY010000431.1:0-2825 GCA_039591795.1 Gemmatimonadota bacterium
CAGGTCGCGCACCATCGCATCCAGCCCCTCGTGCGCCTGCGCTTGCAGCGGATCGGGGCGCGCGCCGAGAAAAACGAACATCACTAACACGGCGCACCAACGACGGAGCATCATGGCCCCCCCTGCGGCTCGTACGTGTCCGCCGCCGGGTCGTATCCGTTCGGCAGGCCGAGCTCGTCCATCAGGCGCTGCATGCGGGGGTCATCCCTGAGCGGATCGAGCGCCGGGTCGATGCCGAGGAGGCCCAACGAGAGGTCGTTGACGCCGGCGGCGCTCTCGATCCACTGCAGTGCCGTCTCGTGGTCTCCGAGACTGGTGTACAACACGGTGATCTGCCGGACAGTGAAAACGCTGTCCGCGACCAGTGTGGCTACTGCGCCTCGTGCCTCGGAAAGGAGCTCTTCGTCCGTCCCGTCACTCGCGAGGGCATGCCCGATCACGGCGGCGATATCCGGATCGGGGGCGCCCAGCGACCGCGCGAGATAGACGGCGTGACTCGCCATTCCTTCTCCGCTCAGGCCCATCAGGCGCCCCCAGAGCAGGAACGCGGCGTGGGCGAACTCGGGGTCTCCGCCCGTGGCGAGCGTGCGCTCGACCTGGGCACGGCCCTCGCCGTACTGGCGGGCCGCGACCAGGGACATTCCGAGCACTCCGTGGATGACGGGCGACAGCGGATCGAGTGCCAACGCCGATCGGTGCTGCTCGGTCGCTTCCTTGATCCGCCCCTGGTATCGGAGCATGTCGCCCAGCATGGCGCGGGCATACGCGTACGAGGGCTTGAGCGCGATCGCTTTCTTCAGCGCGAGCTCGGCCGTAGTCCAATCCTGGTCCGCTTCGGACGCGAGCACGCCCCACGAGGCCCAACCCTCGGCCAGCTCCGGGTCGAGAAGCACGGCTCTTTGTGCCGCCATGATGGCGCGCGGCACCATCGGTTGCGCTCGGGCGTCACGGAACGCGAGAGCGTCGATCACATCCGCAAGCCCGCTCCAACCGAGGGCGAACTCGGGGTCGCGCGCAACGGCTTCCTCGAACTCATCCACCGCATCCCACATCAGCGCGAGCCGCCGTGTATACCACTTCTGCCGACCGGCCACGTACAGCTCATACGCCCGGATGTCCGACGTTCCGCCCCGGTAGAGCGGGTCCGCGTCACCGCCGAGCCGCGGGATGAGGGCCCGCACGATGGATTGCGCCAGCTCCTCCTGGACCACGAAAATGTCGGTGATGTCCCGGTCGTATTCCTCGGACCACAGATCGAACCCCGTCCTCGCGTCGATGAGCTGCGCCGTGATCCGCACCCGATCCTCCGATCGTCGGACGCTTCCTTCGAGCACCGCTTCGACGTCGAGCGTGTCGCCGATCGTCCGCAGGTCCAGGTTCTGGTCGCGCAGTGCGAACGACGACGTCCGGCCCGCCACCTTCAGATCTTCGACGCCGGCGAGCGCGTTGATCAGCTCGTCGGCCAGTCCATCGCTGAAGTACTGGTTGTCGGGGTTGCCGCTCATGTTGACGAACGGCAGGACCGCGATGGAGTCGTAAGAGCGGGCCCCAGGACCGGTGCGCGCCAGCGTCCACCACGCACCGAGCGCCAGAAGTGCGACGCCCACGAGCGCGGCGATCCCGGCCGGCCACCGGCTGCGCCGCGGCTGCCTGACGATCGCCTCGAGCTCGGCCGTCACCGCCGGGTCCGTGGCCTTGAGACCATCGGGAGTCCGCTCGTACGCCCAGGCGAGCGCCAGCGCCAGCGGAAGACCGAGGAGCGCGAGCCAGACGACGAGAGCGATCGTCCATTCCGGCAGCGGAATGCGGGGGAAGACGAGGTCGGACGCCTCGATGATGACGAACGCCACAGCACCGTATACAGCCGCCACTCGGAAGACATTGCGGCGCTTCAGCTCGGCGAACAGTCGCTGATACGAAGGGGTCTCAGTCATGCCGGGAAAGATCGGAATTTCAGTAGGCCCTGGGAAGGGATGCGGCGCTTGTTGACAACGGCCGGGTTTGCTGCTATCCTTCTCCGCCGTTGAGAACACCAGAGAACATTCGAGGGACCTGGCTCAGACGCCGGTCCCTTTTTCGTTCTCACCATTGAAAGAGCCGTATCGGCAGCAGGCCGACGGCTTGGGCGGCATGCCCAGCGCGGGGGCTAGACCGCGCAGAACATGTAGTCGGTTGGTACGGCACTGCCGCGCTCCGATTACGAAAATACAAAGGAGTACGACAGATGCGTACGACCGGAACCGTAAAGTGGTTCAACGACAGCAAGGGCTTTGGTTTCATCACGCCCGAGGACGGACAGAAGGATTGCTTCGTCCACCACACCGCCATCCAGTCCGAAGGCTTCAAGAGCCTGGCCGAGGGTGAGCGCGTGGAGTTCGACATCGTGCAGGGCGATAAGGGCCCGGCGGCGGAGAACGTGGCCAAACTGAGCTAAAGCCAGTATTCGATAAGGCCGAGAAATGGGGGCCACCTCGACGAGATCGAGGTGGCCCCTTTCTCTTACACCGAGCTCAGGTAGCGGTGCACGTACATGACCGCCATCGAGCCCTCGCCCACGGCCGACGCCACGCGCTTGACCGAACCGTGACGCACATCGCCGGCAACGAAGACGCCCGGTAGGCTCGTCTCGAGCAGGAAGCGGTCGCGGGCGAGCGGCGGTGACGGGGCCGCGGCGCCGTTCGCCAACGCCTCCGGCCCCGATAGTATGAAACCGTGCGGGTCGCGGGCGACGGCGTCGCCCAGCCAGTCGGTGTGCGGTTAGGCGCCTATGAAGATGAACAGAGCGCTCGCCTCGACGGTCTCGACGGTCTGACCTCCATCGCAGG
>JBDHCY010000432.1:0-2825 GCA_039591795.1 Gemmatimonadota bacterium
CAGGATGAGCAGGGTGATTCCTTCGGTACGCGAGATGCGGCGCGAACTCATGAGGATCGGGAAGCAGGCCAGAGCGAAGCCGAGGGCTACCGGGGTATCGATCTTTATGATGCGGGGCGAGACCTCGAGGGGCTGCACGACCCCGGCGATGCCGAGGATCATCAGAATGTTGAAGATATTGCTGCCGAGCACGTTCCCCACCGCCATCTCCGGTTCCTTCCGAAACGCGGCCACGACCGAGGTGGCGAGTTCGGGTAGGGAGGTGCCCACCGCCACCACCGACAGGCCGACCAGCGTATCGGATATGTCCGCGATGCGCGCGATTTCCTCGGCGCCGTCGATCACGTAACGAGAGCCGATCACCAGGAGGGCCAGCCCGCCGAGCAAATACGAGAGGTTCTTGACCCACCTCAGGACTCCCGGCCTCGGCGGCCCCTTTCCCGGAAGCGTGAGCGACATGGTGTCAGCCAGAGATGGTTCGCCGGGCGGCGCAAAATGAGCCGCGCGGGCGGTGCGATATGCCCAGGCCAGGTAAGTAACCAGACCCACGAGGAGCAGTCCGGACTCGGCGCGAATGATCCCCCCGCCGTGTGCGATGGCGAAAAGCAACGCCGAAAGCGCGATCACGATCGGCACTTCGCGTTGCACGATCACACCGTGTACCGGAATCGGGGAGATAACCGCCGTCAGCCCCAGAACGACGCCGATATTGAAGATGTTGCTGCCGACCACGTTGCCGACCGCAAGGCTGGGGAGACCCCGCAACGCCGCTTCCACGCTGACCACCACCTCGGGTGAGGAAGTGCCGAGAGCCACGACCGTCAAGCCGATGAAGAGTCGCGACACCCCGAGTCGCTCCGCGATCCGAGAGGCGCCGCGCACGACGCCCTCGGCGCCCACGACCAGGACGACGAGCCCTGCGGCGAGAACCGCGAGCGCCTCAGTCAAGCGACACGCCCGTCGTGGTGCTCAATAGTCGACGGGGCGCAGATACCATTCGCCGATAGTCGTGCCGGAGAGCATGGCAACAGTCGGCAGGCTCCGTTTCCAGTGCGTTCCCTCCAGCCGATTTCGCACCAGTTGCACTTTGGCCCGCTCGAATCCGTAGCTCTCGAGTCGCTGCGCGGAGTAGCCGAGCAGCAGGTAGTGCAGGATCAGGTCGGCCTCGGGATACGCGATTCCCAGGTCGTCCTCATCGGTCTGCCCCTGGATGAGATCGGCCGACGCCGGCTTGTCCGTGATCTCGGCGGGGATTCCGAGGGCGCGCGCCAGCTCCCACACCTGGACCTTGAACAGGTCGCCAATCGGGTTGATGGGCGGCGTGTCGTCGGCGCGCCAGGTGAAGTAGCCCAGCAAGCGCTCGGACTTATTGCCCGTACCGAGCGGCAACGCCTGCAGCTTGGCGGCCTGATCGAAGAGAACGAGCATACGCTCGCGAGCCATGACGTTGCCGCGCCGTCTCGGATCCGCGTCGGGCTCGGCCTCGCTCAGATACCCATCGACCGCGGCCGAAATGTCGATCGTCCGTGTCCGGATGCCGAGCTTTCCGGCCAGCAGCTCGGCGTGCTCGCCGCTTTCGTCGCTAGAGGTGCTGTACGGCAGGAGGAGTCCCGTCACGGCGTCCGGGCCCAGCGCCCGCGCCGCCAGCGCCGCGGTCACGGAAGAGTCGACTCCGCCCGAGATGGCCACGACCGCGCGTTCAAAGCCTCGCTGGGTCACGACTTCGTCCCGGAGGAAACGGGTCAGCCAGTCAATGACCAGCCCGTCGTCGATGAGGAGTGGAGTCAGGTCACCCGGCTTCGGCGGTCCGGGTGGATACGCATCAGCGGTGACCAGAATCGATTCGTCTCCCGGGACGGTTCCGCCGGCCGGCCCACCTCCCGTCGCGTCGTCGACCCCGGCGTCGCGCTCGGCCGCGGCCTCCTCCGATGAGATCCAGTCGCTTTTCGCCTCATCGCGGCCTCCGACGCCGGCCCCCGACGGTTCTCGATCACCCGCGGCGGGCGCCCGCCTGGCCTGGAGGAGACGCGGCAGGGCGCGCTCGAGGTCGGCCAGGAGCGGCTGCTTGACCCGAGCGCGGAGCAGATCGTCGAGCTCGAGCCGAACAGGGACGATCGCCTCGTCCCACAGCGGGCCCCGAGCGACCTCGTGTCCTCGCGGGCCGAAGACGATCGAGCCCCCCGCGAACCCCTTGCCGCCCTCGAATCCGACCAGCTGCGCCAGGGCGGTGAAGACGCCGTGCTCTTCCGCGATTACCTGCGCGACGCGGTGCCAGCGCACCACGTTGGTCGGGAGTCCGACGCCTGGCTCCGCGCCGCGCCCGGGTGCCGCGCTCGGCACCAGAATCACCTGAGCTCCATCGAGCGCGGCCAGCATTCCGGATATCGAGTGCCAGGCATCTTCGCAGATGATCATGGCGGCCCGACCCCATCGGGTATCGAAGGCGTGGACGCCATCGCCGGAGTCGACGAACCGCTCCTCCTGGAATAGGCCGTACGTGGGGAGGAATACTTTCCGGTGAATGTGACGGAGTCGGGGCTCTGTGCCGCCGAACTCCGCATACAGACTCGAGTTGAAGACGCGGTGCTCGTGGACCTCGTAGAACCCGAGCGCGATATCGATCGGCCGCCCGATGCCCGATTGCACGTAGGCCACCTGCAACCCCTCCAGCACACGGGCTGCCGGCCAGGCGTGCTCACCCACGCCTCCTTCGAGGAAGTAGCCGGTCAGGCTGCTCTCCGGAAACACGAGCAGCTCCGGCGCGGGGTCCAGATCGGCAACCCTCGCCAGCACCCTGGATATGCGCTCGAGGTTGGCGTCCGGAT
>JBDHCY010000433.1:0-3271 GCA_039591795.1 Gemmatimonadota bacterium
CGGCGCGACATGATCGTCGTGGACGACGGCTACCACGGCAACACCACGACGCTCGTCGAAATGAGCCCCTACAAGTACGCCGGTCCGGGCGGCGGAGGCCGACCACAGTGGGTCCACCAAGTCGAGCTGCCGGACGTCTACCGGGGGCGGCATCGCGATCCCCAGACTGCTGGGCTCGCGTACGCCGCGGACGTCGAGCGTGCCCTGGCCGACGCTGCAGGTCGGGCAGGCGCCGCCGCGTTCATCTGCGAGTCGCTGCTAGGCTGCGGCGGCCAGGTCCCCCTGCCGGCGGGCTACCTCGCCGCGGCGTTGGCAGCGGTGCGTGCGCACGGTGCGGTGTACATCGCCGATGAAGTACAGGTCGGCTTCGGACGAGTCGGCACACACCGATGGGGGTTCGAGACCCACGGAGTCGTACCCGACATCGTCACTCTCGGGAAGCCGATGGGGAACGGTCATCCGATCGGGGCCGTCGTCACGACGCCCGCGATCGCCGCGTCCTTCGACACCGGGATGGAGTACTTCAACACGTTCGGTGGCAATCCGGTCTCATGCGCGATCGGCCTCGCGGTGCTCGACGTGCTCGAGGAGGAACAGCTTCAGGAACGCGCGAGAGCCGTAGGCGAGGGGCTCACCGAAGGACTGCGGGAGCTTGAAGCGAGGCACGCCGTGATCGGAGACGTGCGAGGCCTCGGACTCTTCCTCGGCGTGGAGCTCGTGGAAGACCGGGAGACACGCGAGCCGGCAACGGCGCTCACGCGGGCCGTGGTGGGTCAGATGAAAGACGAGGGCGTGTTGGTCACCAGTGAGGGGCCGCACGACAACGTGCTCAAGATCAAGCCCCCGCTCGCGTTCACGCCAGAGAACGCATCGTTCTTCGTCGAGCAGCTCGACTCCGTCCTACACCGTCTCCGACCGTCCTAGACCGCCCTCCGACCGTCTTCGACCGTCTTATACCGTCTTTCACCGTCTTTCACCGTCCTCCCCCTCCATCCGCCCAAGACGCTGTGCCTGCCGACGGGCGGCGTCCTGCATATCCACGACGGCGTCGGTTTCATCGACGATTTCCTGCCCCAGGAGGGATTCCAAGACGTCTTCCAGCGTCACGATGCCGGCAACACCTCCGAATTCGTCGAGCACGCCTAGGAGGTGTACGCGACGGGTCTGGAACGCGTGCAGCAGCTCATGCCCCAGCATGACCTGGGGGACGAAATCGAGCGGCTTCGCCAACGACGCGATCGTCGTGTCGAACTCGTCGCGTGCCAGTGCGGCCAGCAGGTCGCGTCTCAGGACGACGCCGACCCAGTGATCGGGCTCGTCGGGATCGGCGATCGGAATCCGGGCGTGCGGCAGTCGGAGCACTTCATCGGCGAGGTCTCGAACCGTGAGATCGGCGCTCACGCGGAACACGACCGTCCGAGGCGTCATGATGTCACGTGCCTTGATCTCGTTCAAACGCAACACGTTCCGGACGAGCGTCGCTTCGAGGGGAAGGATGCTCCCCTCTTCGGCGCTGAGCGCCGCCATCTGGTGGACTTCCTCCTCGGGTGCCATCGGCTCGGGCCGCGCTCGCCGTAGGAAGCCGGAGGCGCGCTCGCCCAGCCAGACGAGCGGCAAGAGCGCCGCGATGATGCCGCTCAACGGAATGCTCGAGAACCGAGCAACAGGCCGGTTGTAGGCGACGCCGGCGACCTTCGGGAGAATTTCTGAGAGGGTGAGGATGGCGAAGGTGAAGAATATCGAGAACCAGATCAGGAAACGGTCACCGAAGAGGAGGCGCGCTTGTGCACCGGCAATCGCGGCGCCGGCCGTGTTGGCGAAGGTGTTCAGGATCAGTATGGCGGTGATCGGCCTCCCCATGTTCTTCTTGAACTTGAGCAGGATGGTCCCGGCGCGCCGTCCAGACTGAGCCAGCTGCCGTACATAGGTCAGGCGGACCGCGTAGAGGCCCGCTTCGGTGAGCGAGCACAACGCCGAGACGCCGATTGCGATCGTCACGGCTGTGATGAACAGGGCCATGGTCCTTACCTCTCCCCTCGCTCCTTGCGCCGGTCAGCCAGCGCGTCCCACCCTCGCTGAATGGCCTTGGCCGACCCGAGGCCGACCCCCAGCGCGAAGGCGACCCCGACGGCGCCAAAGGTGATGACGAACGCCCAGAACACGATCTCCCTCGCCAGGCCCAGCTGCCAAAGCGCTAGGGCGCTCACGACTGCCAGGAGTCCGAACTTGACCATCCTGGCGAGTGCACGGGGCCTCGGTGCGCCCTCGTCGTCGAGGAAGTCCTCCACGCGACTCGCCACGAGGTTGGCCAGGAGGAAGCCTGCGCCCACGATGAGGCCGGCGAGCGCCAGGTTGGGGAGGTAGACGATGGCCGAGTGCACGAGGTCGGTGAGCACCACGAGCCCCCAGATCTGGAGGCTGTTCTCGAAGAACAGGAGCACCACGACCAACCAGGTCGCGTCACCGAGCACGTTGTAGAGCGCGGCACGGACGTCGCCCTTGCCGAACGCCGCGCGCCAGCTCACCGGCCCACCGAGTCGATCGAGGCGCATCCAGACGAGCACACGCACGACGAGCCGCTTGGCGACCCATCCGGTCACGAGGCCGAGCAGCAGCACGAGACTCCCGGCGGCGAACGTCGGGAGGTACGCCGTGAATCGTTGTGCGAGCTCGGCAAGCGGGTCGGATGACGGGACTTGCATGGCTAGCTCTTTCGGAAGAAGACGTCCTCAAAGCGGCGGGCGCGGTGCTCCGCGACGTCGCGCACGACGACGACGGGGTTGCGCCCTCGCTTGGCGATGAGCGATCACCGCGCCGGATGGCACGTGCCAATCCAAGACGCATCTCTCGCCGCCGCAGTACGTCGAGCGTGCCCGTATAGCCGGCGACCCGGAGCGTCTCCCGCACTCGTTGCTCGAGCCGACGTGCGTGGTCGTCCGTCACGCCCTGCTCGATGACCGTGATGGCCTGACAGTCGGTATCGAACCAATTCGCCAGCGCCGGCGCGAGCTCGACGGCCAACTTGGAGTTCTGGCCGCCGGCCACCGGCACGACGACCTGGTCGATGGCGTCCCGCTCGATCGTTCCGTAGACGACCCCGACCTGGCATGGAGCGTCCTCGAGCACGCGCTCGACGATGGTCGAAACGACTCGCTCGAAGAGCGATTGCGTGTGCGGCTGGCCGATGATGAGAAAGTTGCACTGCTCTTCGCGCGCCGTCTGCACCAGCGCATGACTGATCCGATGGCCGATGTTGACCACGGAGCGGGCC
>JBDHCY010000434.1:0-2794 GCA_039591795.1 Gemmatimonadota bacterium
GGATGGCGGCGTTCACGAACGACACCAGAGATCACATGCGCGAAATGGAAAGCCGCCTCATCCGATGGATGTTCGGCTTCTGGACCGGGGCCGTGGTGGCGATCGTCGTAGCGACCGTTGCGCTCCAGCGTCTGTGAGAGATGCGACGAGCCCGCAACACCTCGCCCCACCCCGGGAGCCCGACGTCAGCGCTCGATCGTACCGAGGGCTCGCAGCGCCGGCTCCTGCATGATCACGTGCGACGTCCCCACCACGGCGAAGATCCGTTTGCCCTCGTCTAGCTGATCCCGGAACAGATTCAACATGTACTCGTCGCGGAATCGGTTCACGCCGGTTGCGATCTCGTTCAGGTAGCTGGTGGTGCGGCCTGGCCAAACGACGGTGCCGTCGGCGGTGCGCCAATCGGGCAGGTGAGGGAGCTCAGCGCGGTAGAGCGAGTCCAATGCAGCCACGTCGCTGAGACTCCCCTCGAGGCCCGGCCACCGGGTGCGTTTCCGAATCAGGTTGGCTGCTTCCCGTTCGCGCGCGTCCGGGCTGCCGCGGTTCACGGCGCCACGCAGCACGTAGAACATCGCGACGCGGTCGGCCCGCCACGTGGAAAGCACGGCCCGCATCTCCATCTCCAGCGGTGCCTCGAGGGTGTAGACGGGGACGCCGGCCGCTCGCGCCAACGCAAAGACGGCGCCCGCCTCGCCAAACATCCCGACGCCCTTCCGGAGTCCGCCGACGTAGAAGCCGAGTCGGCTCTCGGCCAGTGCGACGGTCGGTTGAAACTCGTCCCACAGCCGGACGATCTCCTTGACCTGCGGATCATCGGGGTCCCGCGTGTGATGTGTACCGATGTAGAGGAGCGCTCCCGCACCGCGCTCGAGACGGATGGTCTTGCGCTCGTTTCCGAGCTCGTTGAGGTCAGCGTAGCTCAGTACGGGGACCGGGAGCGGGGCCATGGTGACACCGGGCACGCTCTCCAGCGTGTACCATCGGTACCGCCAGCCGAGGACGGAGGCGATGAGCAGGATCGCGAGCAGGATGAGGGCGATGCGGCGGCGCAGGCGCACAGGTCGGCTCCCGGGGTTCGGCCTCCGGTCCGTACGGGCGGACGGCATTCCGGTTTCGGGAGCGCGAGACAGCCGTTGACCAGACGTTGACATCCAGCGTGAAGCCTGGACGTTGCGATGCCCGCCGAGCGCTCCGCCGCCGGGCGGTCGACGTCGCTGTCACCTGAACGCACTGCCACGGGTCTCAGTGGGTGGAGGGCGCTGCGCGAGTGCTGCCCCTCACCGGGTGACGAGTTCAAGAGAGTTTGTGATGAGAGTCTGGAGAATGGTCCGGCACACCGCTGCCGCTGAGCTTGCCGCAGTCGCCCTCGTGGTCGGCTGTGGGTCCGAGCCCGTCGGGCCACAGCCACAAGACACCTATGTCGAGGTCCACGTAACGGGGGGCTTCGTGGCCACCGACTACCGCTATGCTCTAGTCGGCAGCTCGTCCGAGGTTCGGGGCATCGCGTGCGTACAGGGGTGCGACTTCGAGCCCGGCGACGTGCTCGCCGACCTGACCCCAGCCCAGGTCGCGTACTACGCCGACTTGCTGATCGACGCGGGTATTCATGCGCACGACGGGAAGGACTTCGGAAACGAGTGTTGCGACCAGTTCCACTACGTGGTCGAGTATCGCGACGGCGAGCGCACCTCGACCATGCGGGGCGCCGCGGGGAACTTCCCGGCCGACCTCGGGCGGGCGATCAATGAGTTGCAGCAAACACTCTCGGGGGTCCTGCCGGTCATCATCGATTGGGCGTCGCGTCCGGAGGACTGGCCGCAAGACCCGCTCGTGCTGCGCCAGTTCTCGCTGGAGGGTGGGATACTCGAGCTGGAAGTCGAGTACGGCGGCGGCTGCAAGTCACACGATCACGACCTCGTGGCGTGGGGCGGCTGGATGGAAACGGTCCCCGTCCAGGTTCACGTCCTGCTGACCCACGAAGACCCCGACGACCCCTGCGACGCTCTGATCCGCCGTACGCTTCGCTACGACCTCACGCGACTGCGTGAAGACTACGAGGCGTCGTACCCTAACGGCGGCCCAACGACGATCGTGCTCCTACTGACCGTTCCGGACGGAGCCGAGGCGCGACCCATCGAATACACCTTCTGAATTCTGTGCTGGCTTGGGCTAGCGACTTCCCGTCGCTTGCCGCCCTTCCAGGATCCCGCGCTCCCTCAGAAACTCCTCGATCGCCGCATACGCCCGTTCATTCTCCGCGGGGCTGAACCCACCGTGCCCGCCGCCTTCGATCGTCACCAACCGATTGGACACCCCGGCACCGTCGAGCGCAGCGTGGAGACGGACGGCGTGGTCGTAGGGCACGATGCCATCCGAATCGCCGTGGATCGTGATCGTGGGCGGAAGATCGGCACGCACGTAAGTGAGTGGCGAGAGCCACTCGGCGGTCTCCACGCGATCTTGCCGAGAGCCAAGCCATGCGACCGCGTACGACTTCGTGTTGGGGCCGTCGATCAGGTCGGCCACGTCGGTGATGCCGAACCAGTTGACGATCGCGGCGACTCGAACCTCGTCACTGCCGGCGCACTGCCGGTCGAGTCCGGCGGACACGGGTAGCATTCCCGTAGCCAGCGAGAGATGCCCACCGGCGGAGTGTCCGGTCACGACGATCCGGTCCCGGTCGATGCCGAACCGGTCGGCGCGAGCGAGGATCCAGCGGAGGGCGCAGCGGCAGTCCTCGACCGCGGCGGGTGCCTGCGCGACGCGACCGAGCCGGTACTCCACATTCACCACG